>NZ_JAAFYZ010000100.1 GCF_018274385.1 Catenulispora pinistramenti
GGACCACCCGCCCCGCCGCCGCTGCCAGTCGATGAACCGCGCCACCGCCCGCTCCGCGGCGATCCGCTCGTACACGTCGGCCGCGTCAGCGAGATCGGCATCGGCATCCGTGCCCTGGATCCGCTGCGAGGTGAACACCAGCCGCCACGGCCGCTCCCGGTTGTCCTTGCCCTCGACCGGCTCCACGAAGCCGTACTTCGCCAACTGCCGCAGATGGTGCGACGCCAGCCCGTGACTGATGCCCAGCTCCCGCGCCGCGTCCGCGGTCGTCAGCCGCCCCTCCCGTCCCATCAGCTCCATGAGATCGAGACGGATCGGATGTGCCACCGCGCGGATGACGGTCGGGTCGTCCAGCACCAGCCAGCGCTGACCGGCCGGGGGCCGCGGGTCGTTCGATGATTCCAAGGACATGCTTGGAATCATCGAAGCAGCATGCTGAGATGTCAAGCATGTGCTTGGAATAGGATGCCGCGCTAAACCACGACGAGGCGTTCACCGCCCGTGCAGGCCGGCGGGGTGCTGGCCGCAACCGCGAGCGAGCGGCTGTACTGGCTGGTGCGGGACGGGTTGGCGCTCTCAGAAGAAGTGCAGGCGGTGTCGCAGCCATGGCGGAAGGCCGGGAGAGCAGACCTGACGACAAGCGCGGTGCAGGAGCGGCTGGCCGCCTATGTCACCGCCCTGATGGACGCGCTGGGGTGAGCACTGGGCTGAGCAGGCCCGGGGTCGCGGCGCGCTCTACGCCGCGTGCCAAGCACCAAGGCGGGTCACCGTCACACGAGCAGCGCCTGGAGCTCCGGCAGCCGGTCGAACAGGTCGGGGAGGCCGCGCAGGCCGTTGCGCACGGACTCGTGCGACAACGCGAGGTCAGGGCCGGTGCTCGCCTCGACACCGGCGAGGCACCGCAGGATGTTCCACCTCGTGTGCCCCAGCCAGCCGCCGGTCATGAACACGAACCAGCCTGGACCGGACGGCGGCAGCGCTCCGCCCCCCGCGACATAGCCGTCGAGGACCGAGCGGAAGACAGCCGGCCTGATGTCGTCGAAGCCAGGTCCCTTCGCCAGGCTCAGGGCGGTCGAGCCGAGCTCACCGGCCAGGTCGAGCATCCCCGAGAGCTCCCAGTCGAGCACCACCGGCCGGCCCTGCCTGGCGAGCAGGTTCCACGGGTGGACGTCCTTGTGGGTCAGCACGACGGGGCCCGGCCGTTCGCAGGTGTCGACGAAGTGGGCGATCGCGAGGAACGTCTCGACGTGGGAGGCGAGTTCGTCAGCCCACGGCTGTCCGGTCGCCGCCGCCCGCGCGGCGAGCTCGGGCCAGTCCCGTGGCGTCGGCTCCTCAGCCGACCCGTGGGTCCACGCCACGTCGAGCGCGTGGACGCGCGCGAGGATCTCACCGATCTCGAACGCGTACGCCACAGGCACCGGTGCTTCGGGCACCGTTTCTCCCTCGGCCCATCGGTGGACGAGCATGTGATGGCCGGCCGAGATCGGCTCCGGCATCGGGATGCCGGCGGCGAAGGCCGCCCGTTCGAACCTGAACACGTCCTCGACGCGATAGGTCCAGCGGCGGTCGACGAGGTTCAACTCCTTCACCGCGAACGACCCCTTGTCGGTGTCCAGCCGGTACACCCGGTTGGCGAACCCGCCGTGGACGCGGACCATCGGCCCGATCGGCGTGCCGAGCTGCGAGAGATTCATCGTGCCGAGATGCGAAAGATCCATTGCGACTCAGCCCCGCGCCGCGGCACGCTCGAAATCAGCAGCCCACTGATCAAGCCCCGCCTCACTCAAGACCACATCCAGTCCCGCGGCAGCCGCCCCGATCAGAGCGCTGTCATCACCGAGCGACGCCGCCCGCAACGGAATCGGATCGGCCCGCCGGAACTCCATCAGCCCGTCCAGATACGCCGCATCGAAGTCGTCCTGCGCAGCGGCCCTGATCAGCGGAGCCAGGCCGCCGAGCGTCACCACATCCGGATCGTGCGCGTTGACCAGCCCGGCAACACCGCAGGCGAGCGCGTCGGCCACCCGCCGCACCGCGGCAACGGCGTCCGCATCGCCACCGCGCTCAGCCCGCTCCAGCACCTGGACAGCGAACGCCCGCGGATCGTCAGGCTGTCCGACCCCGAGGTGGCGAGCCAAAGCCCTGCCGTCGACCTCGTTGTCCCAACACCCACGCGCTCCGCACGGACACCGCCGCGAGCGATCGCCGAACGGCATATGCCCGTACTCGCCGCCGGCGCCGCTTCCCCCGACCGCCGGCACGCCGTCGATCACCAGCACCCCGCCCAACCCCACCTCGACAGTCAGATACAGCACGGTCCCGGCCCCGACCCCGGCGCCGCCCCGCGCCTCGGCCAGCCCGGCGAGCGTCGCGTCATTGCCGATCACCAGGGGAGTGGACTCATCCGGCAGGATGGCCGTCAGATCGGTCGGCTCCCACCCGAGCGTCGTCGGCCGCACCAGGCGCCGGTCGCGCACCACCCCCGCCGCGTTGACCGACACCGCGCGCAGCCGACGTCCATACCGCCGCTTCACATCCCGCAGCGCATCAGCGATCTCCCCGACGACCTGCGGCTCAGTGCCGTGCCGACGCGGCCCGGCCAGGACCGTCGAAGGACGCCCGTCGATGCCGGACACCGCGCACCGCCACCCCTCGTAACGCACCTCGACAACCGCGACGAGCGGCCCGCGCGGGTGGGGGAGGAGCCGGGTCGTCGGCCGCCCGCGCCCGACCGCCGGCGCCGGCACCTCGTCAAGCAGGTCCAGCGCCCGCAACCGGGCGGTGATCTCCGTCGCCGAACCGCTGCCCAGCCCCAGCCGGCGCGCGGCCTCGGCCCGGGTGCCGCCCGGCGCGCGCCGGACCTCGTCCAGCACCCCGAGCGCACCCGACCACCGGGCGTCGCGGGCTCTTGTCATCCGACCTGCTCCCTTTTAAACTCGATCATCGAGGATATTACCCGACAGGAGCGCCACATGCCCGCCTCCCATGGCACCCACCCCCTGAAGATCGCGGCCGTGCTCTTCGACATGGACGGTACGCTCGTCGACTCCGACGCCGCCGTCGACCGCGCCTGGATCACCTGGTCGGAACAGTACGGCGTCGACCCGGCCGTCCCGCTGGCCATCGCCCCCGGCCACCCGGCGGACGCCACCATCGCCAAGATCCTGACCGACAGCGACCCCGCGGCGATCGCCGAGGCCGCGGCCCAGCAGCTGGCGTTGCAGTACGACGACCTGGCCGACGTCGTCGCCATCGACGGCGCCCACGAGCTGATCGCCTTCCTCGACGCGCGCGCCCTGCCCTGGGCCGTCGTCACCAGCGCGGATCAACGCCTGGCCAAGCTGCGGCTGGCCGCGGCCGGCATCAGCCCTCGGATCCTCATCACCACCGACGATATCGAGGCGGGTAAGCCGGATCCGGAGGGCTACCTGCGCGCCGCCGAGCTGCTGGGCGTCGCGCCCGAGGACTGCCTCGTCGTGGAGGACGCCGAGCCCGGCGTCGCGGCGGGCCGGGCGGCCGGGGCGACGGTCGCGGCGCTGAAGGGCGTCCCCGGCGACATACAGATCGACGGCCTGCGCCGCGTCATAGAGTTGATCAGCGAATCGGTCAGCGAGTCGACCGCCGAGCCGACCACCGAGCCACAAGCATGACCACCCTGCTTCTCTCGCTCGCCATCGTGGTGTCGTGGGGCTCATGGATCCCGGTGGCGCAGGCGGTGCCGGGAGCGAAGCAGTCCACGAGGACGTTCTCCGTAACCGCCGGCAATCTCGTCTTCGCGACGATCGCGTTGTTCGTCGGGGGGAGTGCGGGGCAGGTCGGTCTCGGCTGGAAGGAGTTCTGGCTGCCGCTGGCCGGAGGCATGGTGTGGGCGCTCGGTAGCTTCTGCGCGTTCCGGGCCACCGAGCGGATCGGGCTGGCGCGGGCGGCGGGTACGTGGACTCCGCTGAACATCATCGTCGCGTTCGTGTTCGGGGCGCTGCTGTTCAGCGAGCTCAAGGGATTCAGCGCGGGGAAGTACGCGGCCTTGGGCGGCTGCCTCGTGCTGGTGCTGTCGGGCGTGTTCCTCATCATCGGCTCGCAGGGTTCGAGTGAGAACGGTCCTGCGACAGCCGATGGTGATCGTCGCGCTGCTCCCGGGCCCGCACTCGGCCCCGCTGGTGGTGCTTCCGCCACCGCTATCGCGACCGTTGTCGCGGCACCGGCCGACACCACAACCACAACCAGTGCCGCTACCGCTACCGCTGACGCGCAGCCGCGGGCCCACCGGATCGGGCTGATCTACGCTCTCGGGGCCGGCCTGCTGTGGGGCGGGTACTTCATTCCCGCGCAGTGGGCCCACGTGCCGTCCCAACTCGGCAACTTCCCGCTGGCCATCGGCATGTTCGTCGCGGCGGCCGTCCTTGCCGCACGTGAGGGTGGTCTGGTGGTGCTGACGCCGCGTCCTCTGGGCGTGCTGCTTGGCTCCGGCCTCCTGTTCGGCATCGGCAGCGTGGCCCTCCTCGGGCTGGTCAGCCGGGTCGGCACCGGAGTCGGGTTCACGATCGCTCAATTGAGTCTGCTGGTGAATGCCGGAGTCGGTATCTGGGTCTTCAAGGTGCCGGCGCCGGGGTCCAAGGCCGCCAAGACGGCGATCGCGGGAATTCTGCTGGCTGGCGTTGGGGGAACGGTTATCGGTGCTATGCGGTAGTTCTATGCGTTCTCTCCGCGACTATGCCTCAGATAACGGGCCCTAAACTTCTTCAGAACTAGATAGTCCCGATCCCGTTCCCACAACCTCTAGGGAGCCGCCTTCGGCGGCACTCTTCTCCTAAAACCAAGGCGAGTCGCGGTGGAGCGTGGGGGAGTAGTGCCCACGCTCTCCGTGCAGTGACGTGCTCTTAGTACGCCGAAATCAGTGCGCCGAAAGCTGATGGCAGCTCGCCGCCGGAACCGGCCGGCCGTGATCGGAGGTCATGCAGGACGGTGCGCCCCAGATCGCCATCGGCATGACCGTCGCCAGCGAACCCACGACCGCCGCCGCCACCAACCCGGCGGCACGTCGGCTGAAGGACAACTTGCGGGACCGAACACGTGGCGTAGCCACGGGCTCCGATACTTCTGCTGCTGTAGCTGGTTCTGTAACCGCAGCAGCAGAAGTCAGCGCAACCATCGGAGCTACCGCAGTTACGGTAGTCACCGCGGCCACCGGAGCAGTGACCACGAGCGCGACCTCGGCCCGCCGCCGGCACCACGCCTCGACGTCGCCACCGCACGCCCGCACGTATCCGGTGAGCACACCGACCGACGGCAGTCCGGCTCCGCTCGCCGCGGCGGACAACGCCGACGGCGAGTAGCCGGCGGCCCTGCTCATCTCCCGGTACGTCGGCGCGCCGGCGAGGCGCCGGAGTTCGCGTAGGTCGACTGCCAGCCGTGCCACCGGTCCGGACTGCGGGTCCAGCTGTTTCTCCAGTCGGCCCATCGAGATGCCTCCTCATACGTTCACGCCGTCAGAATTGTCTACGGTTTGTACAGCGGCCGGGTTCCCGTTTGCAGATCAAAAATCCGCATCGTCTGCTGGTACGCATGCCGAACAAGAGACCATCCGCATCCCGCCGCGCCGAGAACGCGCGCCAGAAGGCCGAACGGCTCCGGGCTGAGCAGCGCCGTCGTGAGCGGAACCGCCGCGTCATGATCGCCAGCAGCGTGTCGACGTTCGTGGTGGGTGCCGTGGCGCTGGCGGTCGCGTTCTGGCCGTCGGGCTCGGGCTCGGGCTCGGGCACGGCGAAGGCGGCGTCCCCGCCCGCGTCGGCGACGCTCGCCCCGGCCGGTCAGCTGACCGGCGCGCCGGTCGACGGCATCCAGAGCGGGGCGATGGAGCAGCTGGCGTTCCACATCCACGCGCATCTGCAGATCTACGTGAACGGCCAGCAGAAGCAGCTGCCGTACGGCATCGGCATCGAGCGCCCGTACCAGATGACGACGGACGCCGACGGCAACCCCTTCGCCGAGGGCGGCAAGGCGATCTACTGGCTGCACACGCACGATCAGTCCGGGATCATCCACATGGAAGCGCCGATCCAGGTCCAGTTCACCCTCGGTGAGTTCTTCGACATGTGGGGCCAGCCACTGACCACCAGCCAGGTGGGTCCCGCGCACGGACAGCTCACGGCGTTCGTGAACGGCAAGACGGTGTCCGGTGACCCGCGCGCCATCGCGCTGAACGCGCACGACGTCATCCAGCTTGATGTCGGGTCTGTGGTTCCGTTTCAGAGCTACACGTTCCCAGCGGGTCTTTGACGGTTTTCGCTACCGGACCGTGGTCCCGCCGGCGTAGAAGACGGTGATTCCGGCGATGACGAACAGGCCGCACAGGATCCAGAACCGTACGACGACGGTGGTTTCGGACCAGCCGACGAGTTCGAAGTGGTGGTGCAGTGGCGCGATCCTGAAGATGCGTTTGCCGCCTCGGTAGCGGAAGGAGGCTACTTGCAGGACGACTGAGACGGTGTTCATGACGAACAGTCCGCCGATGAGGGCCAGCAGCAGCTCGGTGCGGGTGCAGATGGCCAGGCCGGCCAGGGCTCCGCCGAGGGCCAGGGAGCCGACGTCGCCGAGGAAGATCTGGACCGGGGCGGTGTTCCACCACAGGAACGCGAAGCAGGATCCCATGATCGCGGCGGCGACGATGGCCAGGTCGAGCGGGTCGCGGACCTGGTAGCAGCCGGCCGGGGGGCCGGCGGGTCCGACGGCGGCGCAGGATTGGCCGTGTTGCCAGACGCCGATGAAGACGTAGGCGCCGAACACCATGGTGCAGGCCCCGGCGGCGAGTCCGTCGGCGCCGTCGGTGAGGTTGACGCCGTTGGAGGCGCCGGCGATGAGGAAGCCGGCCCACAGGACGAACAGGATGGGCCCGATGGTCAGTGCGGTGTCCCGGTAGAACGAGATGTGGGCGGAGGCGGGGTGGTAGCCGTGGCTGTTCGGGAAGTGCAGCGCCGCCACCGCGAAGACGATCGCCGCCGCCCACTGCCCCACGAACTTCGCGCGCGCCCGCAGCCCGAGCGACCGTCCCCGGAACACCTTGAGCAGGTCGTCGACTCCGCCGACCACACCCATCGCGGTCATCAGCAGCAGGACCAGCACCCCCGACGCCGACGGACCCTGGCCGGTGACGAGCTTGGTGGCGACGTAGGCGAGCAGCGTGGCCAGGACGATGACGATGCCGCCCATCGTCGGTATGCCCCGCTTGGCCAGGTGTGCCTGGACGCCGTCGGTCCGCACCTGCTGTCCGACGCCCAGGCGCGTCAGGATCTTGATGGCGGCCGGGGTGCCGGCGAAGGTGAAGACGAGGGCGAAGCCCGCGGAGTACAGGACGCCGCGCATCTGCAGGTGCCCGGCCGGGGCCGTGCCCAGCCCCAGGTTTATGCCCGTGCCCGTGCCTGAGTTCGGCGGTGGTGATCCAAGAACAGCTGAGGCTGCGGCGGCTATGGAGTGCGGGAACGTCATCAGGCTCCGTACTTCGGTTCGGCTGGTCGCGCGTCGGCCCCCGCAGCCGGCCGAATCGGCGTGGTCAAAAGAGTGACTGCATCCTAATGTTCGGTGCGGGACTGCGGTGCGTGATCACGCTGCTGGAGCCCGTGCGGCGACGAGCTCCCGGCCGACAAGCTCCCCGGCCGACGAGCTCCCCGATCCCCGAGGCGAAGGACATCAGGTGGCAAGCATTCCCGGACCCGAAGTTCTCGAGGCGTTCGGGCTTTCCGGCCCCGTAGTGCCGCTTCCTGGCGGGGAAGGGCGGTCCGTCCGGGTCGGCGCTGCGGTCCTGAAGCCGGCCGACGGCCGGGAGTTCACCGACTGGCTCGGCGAGACGATGTCGGGGATCGTCGAGGACGGCTTCCGGGTCAGTCGGCCCCTCCGGGCGTCAACCGGCGCCTGGCAGCATGCTGGCTGGACCGCGTCCGGCTACGTGCCGGGAGCGGAACCCGATCACGAGGCCGAGCCCCGCTGGCTGGAGATCATCGAGGCCGGGCGGGCCTTCCATCGTGCGCTGGCGACCGCCCCGCGTCCGGACTTCCTGGACCGGCGTGCCAACTGGTGGCAGACCGGCGACTACGTGGCCTGGCAGGAACGGCAGCCGGACCTCGTGTCCGGTCTTCAGGCGAGCTACGACGACCTGGCCGCGCTGATCACCCCGCTTCCCGGATCGGCCCAGGTCACGCACCAACCCGCACCCCAATTGATCCACGGCGACCTGACCGGCAACGTCCTGTTCAGCGCAGGCCTGCCCCCTGCGGTCATCGACTTCTCGCCGTACTGGCGTCCCGCGGCCTTCGGCGAGGCGATCGTCGTCGGCGACGCGCTCATCTGGCACGGCGCCGATGCCGGCCTGGTCCGTGACCTCATGTCCGACCGCGGACCCGGCTTCCTTCAGTACGTGGCGCGCGCCGTCGTCTTCCGGCTCGTCACGACCAGCGAGCGGGTGCGGAGCCAGGCAGCCGAGCAGTCGGCGTCCACCGCGCGCGAGGTCCGCAGGTACGAGCGGGCGGCGAGCCTGGTCGCAGGCCTGGCGCGCGCCGTTTGATGCGGGGGATGTGGAGCTGGTCGGTGTGCGGAACTGGCCGGTGTTGGGTGTTCAGGTCAGGATGATGGGGTTGCTTAGCGCGGCCATGCGTCCTTCGGGGTGGCGTACCTCGATGCGGATGAACGCTGATTCCGCGGCGGTGGTGTGCCACTGCACGGTGCCTTCGCCTGTGTCGGGTAGCGGTGCGCTGTGTATCTTGCCTTGCACGGTGTGGAAGCTGACGACGCCGGAGGGCACGCCGCGCATGTCCACCCGGGCCACGGCCGGTTCGCCGCCGGTCGTCAACCGCTCGCCGATCCCGGCGGTGTGATTGCCGGCTGAGACCGTCAGGGATAGCTCGACAGCGGCTGATTCGGCGATCCAGCTGTGGCCGGCGCGGATGCCGGCGAGGATCGCGTCGGTGCTGAGTTCTTCGGCGAGTACGACGGTGTGTGCGATGCCGATCTGGCTCTGAAGGTGGGTGTCGCTGTTGCCGATTGCCGGCCGCCACCGCTCGTGGTGGATGTCGGCGGCCAGGGCGCGGCCCCATTCGGCCAGGGCGGTCTCGTTGTCGGCTTGCCAGGGCAGCTCTGAGCTCCAGGGGCCGTTCCACACTTCCACCGCGTCCAGGCCCTGGTACGGGTACATGAACGTGCCGGAGGCGTAGGGCGCGTGCGGGTGGGCGGCCACGCACAGGCCGCCGGTGCTGTGGACTTCGTCTAGATGGCGTTGGAGGATCTCTTCGCGTACTCCGTAGTTCCAGTCGATGACCTGTCCGGCGGGTATGCCGAGTGCGAGCCAGTGCCCGGTGCGGGTGGTGACTTCTTCGCCGAGGATGACCAGCAGATCGTCACCGGCATGTTGCCCCCAGGCGCCGTGGGCGTCGGAGGCGTTGTGCTCGGTGGTCGCGAGGAAGTCCAGGCCCGCTGCCCGGGCCTCGGCGGCAAGCTGCTGCGGTGTGAGTTCGCCGTCGGAGTACACCGAGTGCACGTGGAGGTCGCCTCGGTACCAGCCGCGGCCGCGCCCAGCAGCCCGTGTCGGGGGGAAATCTGGTTCCGGCATGTGTTCTCCAAGGCCGTGGGGTGCAGCAGGAAGGCGTCGAGTTGACCGGTGGCGACGAGCAGGCCGCCGTGGCAGGTTCCAGATCCGGTGGACGGTTTGGGTATCGGCACGGCCGCGGGGTCAGCGCTCATCCAGTTCAGTGCCGGCCGGGTGGCCTTGGCGTGGGCGGCGAGTCGCGCGGCGACGGCGCGGCTGGCCGCAGGCATGGATCATCTTGCAGCGCTGGCAGCGGCAGGGGCACACGCTCCCGCGCCCAGGTGCGGTCGCTCGCGGTCGGGGTGGTGCGCCACCGTGCGCGCAGCACGCCGTCGGCGTCCGGCAGGACGGCGGTGAACAGCGGCCGGCGGTCGTCTTCGGTGATGGGCAGGACGGCGATCGCGCGCGCGTCGGCGAGCCGGGTGGCTGTCAGCGCCTCGAACTGGGTGTCGTCGGCGATGGTGCTGGCGATGCGGCCGTCGCTGTTCTCCCAGACGATTTCCACGGTGTCCTGGTCAGGGAGCGCGGCCAGGGCTGCGGTGACGTCTGTGGACAGGTCGGGCCAGACGGTCAGTCGCGCGCGGGGGGCGAGTCGGGCGCGCACGGCGTCGAGATTGCGGCTGGTGAGGCGGTGCCACCGGGAGACGTTCAGCAGGTGGCTCTCCTCCAGGATCGCGGCCTCGCCGTCGGCCACCGACGTGTGCAGCCGGGCCCAGAAGTCCGCGTCGGCGGGCCGCTGCACGCCGGTCTCGTCGTAGGCGTCCTCGTAGGCGTCCTCATACGGTGAGGCGGCCAGCGGCTCCGGGAACAACCCGAGCTCGCGGGTGCGTGCCACGGCATCGTCGCAGGGCTCGGTGCTCCCGAGGTACATGTACTGGTCCCAGCCGATGTGCACGAAGAATCTGTCCTCGACCTCCAGCGAACAGAACGCCCCGTTGTCCCGCAGCATGGCCCGCACCAGCTCCACGCCGGTTTCGACCGACACCTCGGCGCCGTCGTGGAAGCCTGCCAAGTCCGGCGGGAACAGTCCGGTCAGCCCATGGCCTTCAACCGCCGGCTCCAGCCCGAAGTGGGCAAAGCCCGGCGCCAGGCCCGGCTCGCGGATGGCCAGGCGATCGATCCCGGTCGATGCCGCGAACGCCGCCACCGCCTGAAGGTACGCGGCCTCCACGGCCCCGTGGTCGCTGACCGAGTCCTCGGCGCCGACGTAGTGGCCGTGTTCGTCACGCTCGGCCGGGTCGTACTTGGTGATGCGGTACACGTACGGCAGGGCTCCGCGCTGCGCGGTCATACCCCGAGCGTACGGGAGAAAGCCGCTGGAGAAGCGATGAGCCTCCTGGCTAGCATCACGCAGGTGACGACGTACGTGGAGCTGGACCAGATACACGACCGGCTCCTGACGGAACCGGCCCCGAGCCAGATCGAACTCGCCGAACTGGCCGCCGCGCTGCCGTCATCCGTGCAAGGGCGGCCGGACCGGCCCGAGCAGCCCGAACGGCCCGAGTCGGCGCTCCTTCTGGCCGGGCTCTACGAACGCCTGTGGCACCACCGCCACGCAGAACCGCGCTGGCCCGACTGGCGCACAGCCGACCTCCCCATGCGCGTCCGTATTGCCTGGCTGCGCGCCGAAGTCCTCAACGAACCCGCCGTCATCCGCACCGAACCTCGCGCAGAACTGCTCTACCAGACCCTGCGCCAGCTACCCATCACCAGCGCGCGCCGTCCCGACCGCCTTGTGGCGGAGCTGGCCGGCAGCCCCGACCCGGTGTTGCAGCGCGAGGCACTGCGGCTGGCCCGGGAGGGCCTGTATGCGGCGTGTCTGTCTCCCGCGCTGGTCCGCACGCAGGCGGTCGGCCTGCTCGAGTCCGGCGATGACAGCGTCGTCATCTCCGCCCTCGATCTGCTCGCCGAACCGTGGGCCGCGCTGGAGCCGCTGCCGGCCGGCTTGTTGTCCGGTGGCCTCGTGTCCGACGCCGCCCTAGCCGCCGCAGCACGTCACGGGCACCGGGACACGCTCTGGAACGTCGTCGAGGATCCCGCCCTGCCGTCCTCCCTTCGACGCCTAGCCATGCAGCTGCTCGGCGACCTGGCGACCCGTATCGACATCAGTGATCTGATCACGCTCGCCGCACAAGACCCGCTGCTGTTCGGCACCCCGGTGCTGGAGTGCCTGCGCGGCCTGCACCGGCGTGGACACTTCCTCGATGAGCCAGACGTCCCGGGGCTGCTCAGCATCGCGCTGGCCGACCACACCATTGCAGCGCAGGATGCCGCGACGATCCTGTTCACCAGCCGACATATGGCGTTCCGGCAGCTCACAGCCGTAGCGGCCGACGACCCGACCTGGCCCCGACGCCTGGACCTGCTGATCGCGCTCGACAGCCAGGCCCGCGGGGAGGTCCCCGTCGGCGAGGCGATCGCCCGGATCCTGCCGCACGCCCCGAGACCCGAACCCTTCCTCGCCGCGATCCGAACCCTGCGCCACGTCGACGCCGAAGACGCAGTGATCGCTCTGCTGCCCACGGCGCCCGCCGCCGCGTTGAGCACCCTGGAGGCCATCGGCGCGCGCCGGACTGTCGCAGCGCTGTGGGCAGGCCTCGGATTCGGACTCGAGCCCGCACTCGCCTCGGTCGAGGACGAAGATGCCGGTGCTGGTGCCGGTGCCGATGTGGGTGCCGGTGCCGATGTGGGTGACGGTGCGGGCGAGGGCAGCGGCGGCGTGGGCGGGGGCGAGTCTGAAGGCACGGCCGGTATCGCGCCCCACCTGCGTCCGCACCGGAACCAGGCCCTGGAGATCCTGTGGCACCTGACCCGTGACCTCGGCCGGCGCCACGCCCTGCTCGACCGCCTCGATCCCGCCGACCTGCCGCCGCGCATCGCGGCCGACCTCGGCGGCCCGGACGAGCGCGAGCTGGTGCTGCTCAGATCGCATCTGGACCCGGACAAGCCGGTCGCGGGCCTGTGCCGGCTCGCGGCCAGTGGCGGCGTCGGCACGGTGCCGGTCATCGCCGACATCTTGATGCGGATCGTCGCCGAGTTGGCGGCATCGGCATCGGTGGCGTCGTGGGAGCCCGGCGCCGCCGGCTGGCGCCTCGACAGCGAAGCCCAGACCGGCGAACCGGTGGTCCCCGAAGAGGTGGTGAACGCCGTCCGGGACATGGGCCGCCGGCTCCACGCCCGCGGGAAGATCAGGCCGTCGTGTCTGCTCGACGCGCCGACGCCGCAGGCCGCCGGCGACGCACTGGTCGCGTCCATGGCACTGGACCTGCTGGACCGGCCGGGAATGTCAGCCGCCGAACAGGCGATCCTGCTGGAACTCCTGGTCCGGGTGCCCAGCCCGCAGACCCGCCCTCGGATACCCCGCCTGCTACGCAGCCCCGATCAGCACGTCCGCAAGCACGCCATCAAACTGCTCATCGGCGACGGCACCGGGAACGACGCGCAGGCGTTGTCGGCGACCCTGATCAAGCTGACGTCCGCCGGGGACGCGCCGACAGTCCGGCAAGCCCTGCTGGCACTGGGCCAGGCCGAGGCACGTTGGGCCGCCGCAGCCATCGCCGACTGCCTGGACCACCCGACCATGAACATCAAGAAGACCGCCGCCGAGGCTCTGGTGCTGGCGGGTACGCCTGAGGCGGTACCCAAGTGCCTGTTCTGGCTCGGGCACCACGACAACCCGGGCTTGCGCGCCTCACTAACAGACGCTCTGCGCGCGATACTCGGCACCGCCTACGCAGCGACGCTCCTCGCGGCCGCCGAATCCGCAACCGAATCCGACAGCGAATCCGCAACCGTAGCCGCCAGCGGCGACCGAACCCGGCGACTGCTGCTCGGCGGGCTCGACGGCGAACTGTCGGCGTCCTCGGTGCTGGCCCTGGAGGAGCAAGGCTCCACGCTCGTGCCGACGCTGCTGGCCCTGGTGGCGGCGCGCCAGATCTCGTTGGCAGCGGGCCCGGTCGACGTGCTCACGTCGGCGTTCGCCAGGCACGGCATCGAACAGCCGATCCGGGAGCGTCCGCAACCCAGCGCCGACGCCGACCGGGCCGCCAGGGCCCTGCTGGCCGCAGTCTGGGATCCGGCGGTCGCGCTCCGGATAGCCGAGGCACCGGTCCCGCCTAGCAGCCAGTGGCTGCAAAGGCTGCGTCCGATGCTGACCGACTGGTTACGGCTGGCTGATCACGAACCCGTGGTCAGGGCTCGGCTGCCGCACTTGTTCCCGGCGCCTTGGTCTGACGGGGACCTGGCGTGCTTCGCTCGCTGCGCGCCGGTCCTGCGCGATGGCCTGGCTCAGGCTGCGAGCAGTGACAGCGGCTGGTTCATCGCAGTGTTGACCGCCATCGCCCCGCGGCTGTCCGCTGTCGAGAAAATGGCGGTCGTCGACGTGGTGCGCGCGCTGGAGCCAGCCACTTCCGCGGCTACGGCAGCTGAGTCCACTGTGACGCTGCTTCGCGCCTGCGACGCCGTGCTGCTCCTCGCCGACGTCGACCAGGCCCTCGCTGCGGCCAGGCTCTGCCCCGATCCGGCGCGCGCCGAGGCCACCGTGTTGCGCGAGGCCTTCACCGGGACCACCTCAGAGATCGCATCAGACAGCCAGGCGCGCGCCACTGCCGCCGAGTCCTGGCGCGTCGATCTGGTCACTGCCATCCGCACCCGGGACACGCTGGAAGCGTTCCGTCGCCGCACCGATGCCGTGCCTGCTCTCCCGGACCGTCTTGCCGCGCTCATCGACGTCTTCGCATCCGCCGGCGCGCAGGCCCGTGCCGGTCTTCTTGACTGGATGCTCGCGATCCAGCCTCTGGACGTGCCGTCCTGGACGGTCGCCGAACTCGCCCGCGCACCGATGCCGGCAGCGCGGATTCCGCGCGCCGACGATCTCGACCAGCCGCGCTCGGGCGCGCAGCGGGAGCGGCTGTTGGCGATGTTGGCCTCCCCGGATCGCGAGCGCCGCGATAGCGCGGCCCGGATCCTGCGGACGTGGCCCGAGCCCGATATCGGGCTTGCCTTGCTGCGGCCTTATCTGCGTGGCGAGATCGACTTGGGCGATCGGATCGACGTGGATGCCGACGTCGTCCTAGTCAGCGCGGTGCGCACGCTCAGTGGGGCGGAACTGCGGGCCGACGGGATCCGACCTGACAGGGTACTGAGCGCGGCCTGGGAGTTGCGCCCGGAAGACACGGAAGTCCTGGTCCCGCTGCTGTTGGGCTGGTGGCAGCAGGGTCCGCCGGTCGTCCGTGAACAGGTGCGGGGCTTCTTGCGGCGCGCCGACGGGGATTTTCTGGCAGAGGTCCTTAGCAGCCGTCTGGAGGCGGGTGAGTGGGGCTTCGTTGAGCTGCTGTCAGGGCGCCCCTTGCTCCGTACTCCGCTTCTGACCGGGCTTTGTGAACGGCTCCGGTCCGAAGGGCAGGCAGCGCTTGCGGACAGCGTCGTTCTCATCGACGGTCCGCTGCGTGGCCCGGATGCCAAGCAGCAGGACGTCGCGGCACTGACGGTGCTGCGTGACCACGCGCAGGTCCCGAAGCCGTCGCACGGGTCTTCGCGCGCGGAACTGCTCGGCCTTGCCAGGTCCGGGCAGCCAGATCAGATCCGCCGGGCACTGCTGCGCCTGGCCGAGATGCCGATTGTCGACAAAACCGGCCAGGGCCCTGACCCGGAGGAACCACAAGACCCGCAAGCCTTGCAAGACCTGTTGGCCGAGCTGCTGACCCACCCCAAGCCCAAGGTCCGGCTCCAAGCGCACCGCACCGCACGCCGCCTCCTGGACCGCGACACCTACCTGCGGCACACGGCGATCCTGCTGACCGACCCGCAACCGGACGTGCTCCGCATGGCGATCCGCACGCTCAGCCACGCCGGCTGGGAACCGGCGATCCCCGCAATGGTCGCCCTGCTCGAACATCCGCACCCGACCGTCCGCGCCGAGGCCGCATCCGGGCTCGCCAGGATCGGCGCCCCGGCAGTCCCTGCCCTGCGCCGGGCCGCCGGCCACGCCCGCCCCGACAAGCGGGGCGGTTACACCGCGGTGCTGGAACGGATCGAGGCTGCGGACATCGGAGTTCCGGGACAGCGGTAACGGCGGTAGCGGCGGTAGCGCCAGCGGTGCCGGCAGCCGCAGCACGGGCTCGGGCTGCCGCGGACCCTGCCCGAGCCCGATAGACAGGGTCTGACAGGGTCTGACAGGGTTCTACCCGCGTCGGTTTGACAGGGCTCTACCTACTTCGGTGCCTGGAAGCCGCCGATCGCCTCCTCGAGCAGTTCGGCCAGCCGCAGCGGCGTGCGGTCCTCGAACATCGGCCCGATGAGCTGCACCCCCACCGGCAGGCCCTCGGAGGACAGGCCCGTGGGTATGGCGGTGGCGGGCAGGCCGGGCATGGTGGCCAGACCGGCCCAGACGATCTGGTCGAGGTACGGGTACTCGGCGCCCTCGATGTCGATGTGCCGCTCCAACAGGTTGGCGGTGTGGTCGTGCGCGAACGCGGGCGTCGGCGTGATCGGGCACACCACGGCGTCGAACTCGGCGAACAACTGCCGCCAGCCATGCCGGTGCAGTTCGCGACCGCTGTTCGCCTCCATCCAGTCGCTGTGGCTGAACACCACGGCGCGCAGCCGCGCAGCACTCAGGCTCTGGTCGTCCGCGGGCAGTGCGGCGACGCGCGCCCGCAGCTCCTCCAGCGCTTCGATGGGGAAACGCGCGCGGGTGCCCGAGAGCAGCAACTGCGTGTAGAGCCTCGCGGCCTCGGCCAGGTCGGGCAGCAGCCGACTGTGCCGCTCTACCCGGGCGCCGCCGTCGACCAGCGCGGCGGCCACCCGGTCCACGCCCTCCCGCACCGCTGACCCGGTCGCGATGAGCGGATGCTCGTCGAGCACCAAGACCCGGAAGTCACCGAGCCGCTCGTGCCGCGCGGCAGGCAGCCTCAGGTCGTAGGCGACGCCGAGCGTCAGCGGATCCGGCCCGGCCATGACGTCGAGCAGGAGCGTGAGGTCGCGGGCGGTACGCGCCATCGGGCCGACGACGGCGAGGTCGAGATCGGACGGCAACGCCGGCGCGGTCGGCGGGACCATGCCGCGGTTGGCCACCAGCCCGAGCGTCGGCTTGTGTGAGTAGACACCGCAGAAGTGCGCGGGGGTCCGCAGCGAACCGGCGATGTCAGAACCGATCGACAACGCGCCGAACCCGCACGCCAGCGCCGCCGCCGACCCGCCGGAGGACCCGCCGGCCGTACGAGTGTGATCCCACGGGTTGTTGGTGGTGCCGTAGATCTCGTTGAAGCTCTGTATATCTTGCAGCCCCAACGGCACATTGGTCTTACCGAGCACCACCGCCCCGGCAGCCTTGATCCGCGACACCTGCACAGCGTCCTCGGACGGCACAAAGTCCCGGTACTCCGGTATACCCCAGGTCGTGGGCAGCCCGGCAATGTTGTAGGACTCCTTGACCGTCACCGGAATACCGAGCAGAGGCCGCTGCTCA
The DNA here is from genome assembly GCF_018274385.1 of Catenulispora pinistramenti. Taxonomy (GTDB): domain Bacteria; phylum Actinomycetota; class Actinomycetes; order Streptomycetales; family Catenulisporaceae; genus Catenulispora; species Catenulispora pinistramenti. Next base: position 17,040 of record NZ_JAAFYZ010000100.1, read on the forward strand.
CCACGGGCGCGCGCCTGGTCGGCCCGGCGTGCGGCATCCCGAGCACGATCGAAGTCCGGCACGCAGATCGCGTTGATCGCCTCGTCGTCCCGCTCGATCCGGGCGATCGCCTCGTCGGTCAGCTCCACCGAGGTCACTTCACCGGCACGCAACGCGGCTGCGAGTTCTTCGGCCGTCTGATAAGTCGATTCCATGGGTCCGAAGCTAGCGGCCTGCCTCAGAGGACATAAAATGCCTTTTCGCACAACGGGCTGGATGTCTCAATACCCATCGTGGTCTTCCCCCCGCGGCCGACGCGCGACCGCCGAGGCCACCCCTGTGGCACGATGTCAAAAATTCGATCACCCGTGGTCGCGGCGACCTAGCCCGGCGGCGCTACAGCAGAGATTGGCACACGCGCATGGCAGCAATAGCAACGCCGCCGGCAACCGAGGAATTCGCGGCGTTCACCCGTAACCTGGACTACGCCCGCCGGATAGTCGACACCGGTCTGGCCTTGAGCCAGCTGCCGATGGCCAAGCCCGACGCGAACGACGACTTGTACCGCGCGGCCTGGGTCCAGGGGGTGAGCGCGCTGGACCACTGGCTGCACGAGGAGCTCTACCGCCGCATCGCCGCGATCGCCGATGACCAGTACGCCGACCGGACACGCTGGTTCCGCGAACTACCGCTGCCAGTCGGCGCCCTGGAGGACGTGCACTTCGGGAAGCTTCCACTTCCGCAGGCCGTGCAGGCGGCGGCAACCGCCAAGCTGGAATTCGTGACCCTGCTGAAACCCGACCGGATCAAGGAAGCGCTTCGGCTGGTCACGGACGTGGTTTTGTGGGAGCGCGTCGCGGACGTCTTCAACGCCTGGGGTCTTCCCGCGGGACGGCACGACTCCAAGGGCGTCCAGGACCGGCTCAAGTCCGTCGATGAGCGTCGGAACCGGATCGCGCACCGCACCGACCTGATCGACGGCAGCCTGACCGAACGCACCGGGATCACCGCACAGGACGTGACCGAGGCGATCGATTTCATCAACCACCTCGGCTTGGCCATCACCCAGGTTCTCGGGCCCGACGTCGACATGCCGCCCGGTGCCGCTGACGACGCCGCCGACCGGGATTCCTTCCGGAAACGGCTGCGTGCCTGGAACCTGCCCGCCGCCGTCGACGCCGTCATCAGACTGCTCCGTGACTGGGCCGCCGCTGGCGCAGACCTGCACTACCACCTGCCCGAGCGCGCCACCTCGAAAGCCACGCTCATCGTCTCGGCCCCGGACAGCCCGCAGTCATGGCAGATGTCGGTGCTCACCCACGACGGACGACCCGGCAGCATCGAGATCCCGGCCCAGCTCCTGGCCGGCCGCCCGCTGCTGTCAGACGTGGTGGTGCGCGACGAGCTGCGCGAGCGGATCGAGGCGTTAGTAGACGCCGCCGACGCCGCCGCGGACCGGACCGACGCCCCCACGACGATCCCGCTCACCGCCGACGGCGTCGAGGCCGTCGAGGAAGTGCTGTCCTGGTACCGGGACGCAGCCGAGGAGATCCTGTTCATCAAAGGCAGGGGGCCGACGCCCGCGGCCGGGAGTCGGGTACCGGGCTTACCGTGTTCGAGGGCTCGACCGCCCGCGCGACAGCCACCGCCTCCCTGACCGGCGACTACGCCCGGCAGCGCGAGAACCTGATCGCCCGGCAGATCCTTGTGCCGTGCGGATACGACCCCAGCCGGCTCGTCCTGACCGCCGACTTCCGTTTCGCCTCGCCGTCGGCGGCAGCCTCCGTCCTGGTCGGCGGTTCGGCCAACGGCCAGGAGGAGTGGCGCACCACCGAGGGGCGCACCCTCAAAGAGATCCGTCTGCAGCGCGCCGCAACGGACCGTTAGCGGCTGGATCCATGGCGCGTCCGTGCAATGTCTCATCAGGTTGTCCCGCCGCGACGTAGTTGATCGGTATGCTTTCCCGCTCGCGGATGCCGTGATCCGCAGCCGTGGCTGGAGGGGCAGTGGCGAACATAGGCGAAGCCGGTGGCGGCGGGTCCGATCGCGATCATGCCGAGCTTGAGGTGCGGCGGTGCCGAGCCAACCTGGCATCCGGCGACCTCGCCCACGCCGCCGTCCATCTCGGCCGGGCCCTCGCGCACGAACCCGCCGCCGAATCCGCATACGCGTGCCTCGGTGAACTCGCCGACGCCGCCGGATCGTTCGAGGCGGCGTGCGAGCTCTTCAAGGGCGACGGCACCTCCGTCGCACCCGGGAACGCCGCCGCGATCACCGCGCTCCTTCCGGGGCAGGGACGAGTATCCGACGCGGTGGAGTTGCTCGGTGCCCTGGTCGCCGCCAACCCGGCCAAACCGTGGGCTGCCGCGCCGTGGTTCAGCCCAGACCTGGCGCTATCGCTCCCCGAGATCTCCATCGGCCAAGCCGTGACCGCCGTCTGGAAAGCGATCGGCAACCCGGCGCCGCCCGAGACTGCACGAGCGCTTACGCCGTGGCTGGCGTTGGCCCGCACTGCCGCATCGCGCCCAGGCCTACGTGCCGACGTCCTGTGTGCCGCCTCGGCCCTGGCCAGGCGGCTCGGAGCGCATCAGGACGCCATCGACTGGTGCCGGAGGGCCGAGGAGCGCGACAAGCAATCACAGGGGGTGGCATCACAGCACACGCTGATCATGCTCGGATATGCCTACCGCGACGCCGGACAGCCCAGCCAGGCGATCGAGGCCTGGACACGGGCCAGCGCGAGGAAGCCCGCCAATGCCGATCTCATGCTCGACCTCGCGGACATCACGTTCGACCAGGGTGATTTCGCCCAGTCTCAGCGTTGGGCCGAGCGCGCCGCGGCGCTGAACGGCTCCTCGCCCAAGGCGCGAGCCGCACTACTGGCGGCCCAGTTCCGCGCCGACGGCGATCCGGTCGACCTTGTCGCGGACATCGCACCCCTGATAGCCCTCGCCGACTTGTCCGCGGCGCACCCGGACTCGTCCTACATCCGCCGCTGCGTTTCGCGAGCCTGCGACGGCGCGCCGTGGCTCAGGATGGTTCCGCCACCGACCGAGGCGATCTGCGCAAGCTACGGGGAACTGACGCGGATCGAGGAATCGGGCGAGGGCCGGATCGAGTCCGTTCGGTCATACATGACCTCCCTTGAAGCGCCGACCGCGATGAGCCTGCACCGCGCCCGCTTCCCCCAAGCCTCGATCGAAGTGGGGCCCGTGATCGAACCGGACCCACGCGTCCCGGTAACGACGGAGTTCGGGTCGCCGCTGTGGAGCTACGACGGCACCGAGGCCACCGCGACAGTTCCACCGCCATCCACGGCAGCCCTCGAAGTCGTACACACCATCGCCACGGGAATCTGGGCAGATCCGCTGGTCGCCTACGACAAGGCAGCCGGATTCGGAGCGCTGGACACCACCGCGCTTCTCGGGCTGCTCGCCCACATGCCGGCACCGCGGGAGCCCTCATGGGTGGCGATCGGGCGCGAACACCCGCTGAACTGGCAGCGGTTCGCCCAGGTCTGGGTATGCGTCGGCATCCTGCACCACCGGACCGACGAGCCCTGGCCACAGTCCGCGCGGCGCGCGCTCCTGCTTCGCCTGCTGTTCGGGCCCGAAGACTGGACCGTCGAGGCGGCCGCGTTCGCCCTGTGCGTCAGTGCTTGGCGCTTCCCGGCTCAGCGCGCCGAAGTCGCCGAGGTCATCGGGCAGCGGTACCTGCACGCGGCCAAGGCCGTCGGCCGGCGTCCGACTCAGCTCCACGATCCACTCGCGCGCATCCTGCTGATCTGCCCGGACGTCGACCCCGAGATCGCGCGTCAGGCACGGACGGCGCTGGCCGAGGAGCGCGAGGCGGCGGACGCGACCGATGTCGGGCAGCTGAAGGAGTCGCTGCTTCGCAGGTGGAAGCGCCGCAAGGACGGATAGGCGACTGTGAACTATGAACTGTGATCGGACGCGGTGATGTAGCGATCGGCCCGCGCGCCCGATCACCGTCGCGCGGAGCGCAGCCGCTGGTGAACCACGTCGGCGACGGCGGAGGTCCGGCTCAGGAACGGCGAGTGGCTGCACTGCCACGTCTGCGAGCTGTCGCAACGGGCTGCGAAGCGGGCGACGAGCGAGGCGGGGATCGCGTGGTCCTCGCATCCGCCGATGTAGAGCGACGGGACGTCACGCCAGCTCACGCGACTCGGGGCCGCCGCGAAGATCGACGCGGGCTCGGGACGCAGAAGCTCCACGGCGCGCGCCGCCGCGGCGTCATCCACATCCCCGTAGAGGTTGCCCCGGGCATCGGCGGGGTCCACACCCAGGCGGCCGGCATCGTCGGGAACCAGGGCCAGCCCCCTCGGCGGGGCGCCGTCGTGCTGCTCGACCTCGGCGAGGAGCTGGGCCGGTGACTCGCCGGCGTCCAGTAGCCAGGCGGTGAGGAAGACGATTCCGGCAGTGCCGCGCACCGTGGCGGCCGTGACCCCACCGAAGGAGTGCCCGAGCACCAGCGGGGCCTGGTCCGCGTCGGCCACGATGTCCTCGACGAGGGCGGTGCTATCGGCCAGGGACAGCTCGTAGAGATCGGGCACCTCCACGCGCAGACCTCGTGAGCGCAACTCGTCGGAGAGGCCGTCGTAGTGGGCAGGCTGGTGCCACGCGCCGTGCAGAATGATCACGTCCGTCACGGCGGCAGCCTATGCGCGGGCCAGGCGGGCCGCGACGCGCGTGTTGAGGAAGGTGCGCTCAGGACTGGCTGACTGCGGGCGGCTGACCCACTCGTGGTTCACATGTAGTGCACTCGTAGTGCACCACGGCGCGAGCGGCTAAGAATCAGTCTGAAGAATCAGTGATCTCGGATTGGCCGACTGCCTCATCTGGTGCGTAGCCGCAGGTCTGGGGAGCCAGTCGCGGGCCTCGTCGCTGTCCGGATCCAAGTCCTCAGGTCACGGCGGCTTCTGGAACCCTCCGCCGAGATCGCCAGGCCGGGAAACCGCATCGACTCCGACACTCCGGTCAAGCAACCATAGACAGATGACGCCCACCAAAACCGCCGCCGTTGGCCTGCACGACGCCGCCGCTTTGTGGAGCGTCGGGCATCGTGGGGCGGCCCAGAACGTCGTCCGGGTCGCCTGCGACGCCCTCGTCGCCGGACTCGACAGCCCCACCCTCGGCATCCTCGCGGCGCTGACCGCCAACGAGGCCGACCTGGAGGTGCCCGAACTGCTCCCCATCGTGCTCGATGAGCTGGGACTTCCTCCCCTTCCCCGAGACAGCGTCGCCGGCCACGCCTCAACCACCTTGCCGGATAATCCGGCTACGACGCTGACTATGTCACCGAGCGCTTCGATAACATCGTTGCCGCTGCCCGTAGTCCTGTGCGCGTTGCTCTTGCCGGCCAGAGGACCCAGGTGACCTGCGACGGCGAGGCGGCGAAATGTCCGTGGTAGAGGCGAGTCCGGAATACGACGCACTCCACGGTGTCAGGGCGATCGTGGGAGCGAGGCGAGGATGGCGTCGAGACCGAACTCGAAGACGTCCCGCTGGGTGAAGGTCGGGAAGTCGACGGTGGTGGCGTGCATCGCCGGGTACACCTCGGCCGGGAGCCGGGCCCACTGTTGGCGGACCCGTTCCCAGTGTTGCGGGTCTTCGTCCCAGGCCCGGCGGACGGGGTAGAGCGTGGCGCAGCCGAGGACGAAGCGGATCAGCGTGGCCAGCAGGCCGATCGCCGTCCGGTGGTCGACCCGCAGTCGCGCCAGGCGGGCGTAGATCTGCTCGGACATGCGGGCCTCGACCTCGCCGACTCCGTCGGAGGGGGTGTTGATCTGCAGGATGGCCGGGTGCGTGATGAACAGCTCGAAGTAGGCGTGCATCACCTGCCGGAGCCAGGCGATGTCGTCGAGGTCGGGGTCGGGCCACTGGAATCGGCTCAGCAGCTCCGCGGTGACCGCGAGGAGGATCGCGTCCTTGTCGCGGAAGTGTGTGTAGAGCGACATCGGGCGGACGCCCAGTTGGTCGGCGAGCCGGCGGATCGTCACCGCGTCCAGTCCGTCGCGGTCGATCAGTTCGATCGCCGCGTGGACGATGGCCTCGGGGCTGAGGGTGCCGCGGGGTGCGCGAGTGGGCGTTGTCTTGTGCCTGGGCGACGACATCGGGGTTCCTGATTCGTTCGAGACCACAACTCCATCAATGTACCGTACGCTGTACTGTACCTGGATCGAGACCGATTCCAGGAGGCCGGATGTCCGCGGACGCGCTGCCCACCACTGCCTACGACCGAGCTGAGCGCCTGCTTCTGCACAACCGATCCCGGCTCGCCCTGCGGGCCAAGGTGAAGCCCGTCTGGATCGGCGGCGGCGAGAGGTTCTGGTACCGGGTCGAGACCGAGCGGGGCGGCGAGTTCGTGCTGGTCGACCCGGCCGCCGGGACCCGGGGGCCGGCGTTCGACCCCGAACGGCTCGCCGCCGCGCTGGCGTCCGCCGCCGGGCAGCCGGTCCAGCCGTACGCGCTGCCGTTCCGGACAGTCGAGTTCACCGACTTCACCGACTTCACCGACTTTACGGACGGGACGATCGCGTTCGACGCGTTCGACGCGCGCTGGACCTGCCGACTGGCCGACTACCAGTGCACGCGGGACGAGGAGCACGTGAAAGCCTCACCGCTGGAAGTCGCCTCGCCGGACAAGAAGTGGGCGGCGTTCCGCCGCGGCCACGACCTGTGGGTGCGTTCGGCCGAGACAGGCGAGGAGTTCGCGCTCACCACCGACGGCACCGCGGACCGGAGCTACGCGGCCCAACCGGACGCGGCGGCCCCCACGCATCTGCTCGGCAAGCTCAGCCTTCCGGAGATGCCGCCGGCGCTGCTGTGGTCGCCGGACTCGGCGCGCGTCCTCACCCACCGCACCGACCAGAGCGATGTCGCCCTGATGCACCTGATCGAAGCCGTGCCGCCGGACGGCGGCCGGCCGCGCCTGCGCAGCTACCACTACCCGATCCCCGGCGAGCCGGTGGCCCGCGGCGAGTGGATCGTCTTCGACGTCGGGTCCCGGACCGCGACACCCGCCAAGACCGACCCGTTCCTGCTGCCCTACCTGTCGCCTTTAACGCTGAAGAAGGCGTGGTGGGCCAAGGACAGCGCGGCCGTCTACTACCTGGATCAGCCCCGTGACCTGCGGACATTGCGGCTCCACGCACTCGACCCGGCGACCGGCGAGGTGCGCACACTGATCGAGGAGCACAGCGACACGCGGGTGGAGGCCGCGCAGGAGATCGTCCAGAAGCCGATCGTGCACGTGCTCGCAGGCGGCCGCGAGGCGCTGTGGTACTCCCAGCGCGACGGCTGGGGGCACCTGTACCGCTACGAGGACGGGGTGATGGTTCAACAGCTCACCCGAGGGTTGTTCGCGGTGCAGGAGATCGTGCACGTCGACGAGGCGGAACGGGTCGTGTACGCCGTCGTCTCGGGGCTGGTCCAGGCCGACCCGTACCGGCGGTCGCTGGTCCGGGTCGGCCTGGACGGTGGCCAGACCGCCAAGCTCACCGACGACGATCTGGACCATGTGATCACCGCGCCGGAACACGGCCGCTGGTTCGTCGACTCCGCGTCCACGGTCGACACCGCGCCGAGGATCGCCGTGCGCGACCGGGGCGGAGCCGTGCTGGTCGAGCTGGAACAGGCTGACATCACACCGCTGCTGGCCGTCGGCTGGACGCCGCCGGAACGGGTCAGGACCCTGGCCGCCGACGGCGTCACCGAGATCTACGGCGTCCTCTACAAGCCCCACGGCTTCGACGCCGCGCAACGCTACCCGGTGATCGACCACCCCTACCCGGGCCCGCAGATCCACCGGGTGGCGGCCTCCTTCGACCCGGGTGCGTACGGCTACGACGCCGAGGCGGTGGCGGCGCTGGGCTTCGCGGTGCTGGCCGTCGACGGCCGCGGAACTCCCGGCCGGGACAAAGCCTTCCACGACCACGCCCACCGCAACATGGGCAGCGCGGGCTCGCTCGAAGACCACGTCGCGGCGCTGCGCCAACTCGCGCAAACCCGTCCGTGGCTGGACCTGGACCGGGTCGGCGTCTTCGGCATCTCCGGCGGGGGATTCACCACCGCCCGCGCCCTCCTGGCGTTCCCCGACTTCTACAAGGTCGGCGTGGCCGAGGCCGGCAACCACGACAACCGCCTCTACCACGCGCTGTGGGCCGAGACCTACGACGGACCGTTCGACCCGGACGCCGGGGCCCGGCTGTCCAACACCGAGCTGGCCGGGAACCTGACCGGGAAACTACTGCTCGTCCACGGCGACATGGACGACAACGTGACGCCGCACCTGACTATGCGCCTGGTCGACGCGCTGATCGCCGCGAACAAGGACTTCGACCTGCTGATCGTCCCCGGGGCCGAGCACAGCTTCCTGGGCCGCAACAGCTACGTCACCCGCCGCCGCTGGGACTACCTGGTGCGCCACCTCATGCACCGCGAGCCGCCGGCCGGCTACCGGCTGGCGGACGTCCCGCTCTCCCTGGAACTACTCGAAGCCCTCTTCAGCTGACGTGGAAAGGACCCTCCCCATGCCCACCTTCACTACCCGCGCCCTCCAAGACCTCTGCGACCACAGCCGCGAGCAGCTCGGCATCACCGGTGCCCAGGTCGCCGTCTTCAGCGGCGACGGGCTCCTTCAGGCGGTGTCCGGGACCGCGAACGCGGAGCTCGGCACGCCGGTCACCGACGACACCGTCTTCCAGATCGGTTCCACCACCAAGGTCTACACGGCCGCGCTGGTGATGCAGCTGGCCGACGCCGGCCTGGTCGATCTCGACGCGCCCGTCACGCGCTACCTGCCGGACGTGCGGCTCGCCGCCGGCGAGCAGTGGCGCCGGATCACCCCCCGCCAGCTGATGTCGATGACCAGCGGCCTGGACAACGGTCCGTACACCGACACCGGGCGCGGCGACGACGCCGTCGCCCGTTACATCGACCTCCTGGCCGACATCCCGCTCACTTTTGCGCCGGGATCGTCCTACGGCTACAGCAACGCCTCGACGAACGTATCGGGGCTGCTGATCGAGGCGCTCACCGGCCAATGCTGGGACGAGGCACTGCGCGACCGGCTGCTCGGGCCGGCCGGGCTCGTCGAGTCGGTCAGCCTGTTCGAGGACCTGCCCTACCATCGCGTCGCGGTGGGCCACGTCGACGGCGTGGTCCGGCCGTGGTGCTTCGCCCGCGGATGCGGCCCGGCCGGCTCGTCACTGGCGACCACGGCCCGCGACCTCGCCCGCTTCGGAAGCCTCTTCCTGCGCCGGGGCCTGGCCGAGGACGCCACCGTCCTGCTGTCCGCCGACGCCGTCGCCACCATGGAGTCACCGCAGGTGGGCGTCCCGGCCCGGGTCTTCGCCGACTCCTGGTGCGTGGGCCCGTACCGCAAGGTCTGGGACGGCGTGGAGGTGTTCGGACACAGCGGCACCACCCCCAACGGATCGTCCTGCCTGCTCTGGGTGCCGGCCCTCAACGTGGCGGTGGCGACGATCGTGAACACCCCGCACAAGGGCTACCCGTTCGCCGACACGGTCTTCGACGTGGTTTTCCGGGACTGGCTCGGCGTCGCGAAACCGCAACGGCCCGTCCCCGTACCCGGCCTGGAGACCGACGTGTCCGCGTACACCGGGACATACGACGCGCACGGCGTCCACTACGCGGTCACCGCGGTCGCCGGCACCCTGCTGTTGGACGCCCACAGCACCGGCTCCGAGAAGATCCACACCGAGCTGCTGCCGATCGCCGACCACCGCTTCCTGCCCGCCGACGACGCCGTCACCAGCCACCACACCTGGGACATCGCCTTCACCATCGGCGCCGACGGGCAGGCGACCCTGCTGCACAACGGCGCGTTCGCCGCCCGCCGCACCGCCTGACGGGCGGAGACTCCGCAGGTCATAGGAGTACGCAGCAGCTGCTCCAGCACGCAGAAGCTGTACGCCTTCCAGTCCACCGTGCCCGGCTCCAGGTGCGGGGCGGCCAGCACCAGGCAGGCGCCGCCAGGACCCGGTCAGCACCGAGGCATCGATCTCGGCCGGGCCCGCAAGATCATGGCGGCGGTGCCGTCGCCAACCAGGTCCTCGGCCATCGCGGCGCCGGCGTGGATCCCGAGGCGGGGTTGTTCAGCCATGGCCGGGTGTCGCCGCCGAGGTCGGGGTGCCGTTAACCGCCACGGCCGGCGCGTGCCGGAAGACCGGGAACCGGGGCGGGTCATCGGGGTCCGGCGTACTCCTTGTCAAGCCACCCGCAGACCACGTCGGCCACCTCGGCCGCGGTCAGGCCCGTGGTCTCGACCACCAGGTCGGGGTCCTTGGCCTGTTTGGGGAGAGTGTTCTGGTGCAGGGACAGGCCGGTCGGGTGGGCGTGGCGGCGGTGCCGGTCGGCGAGCTGCTCGTCGGCCACCGCGAGCTCGACGACGGCGATGCGCGCCGTCCCCTCGTCGCGCATCCGGCGCAGTCGGGCCTGCAGATCGTCGTTCACGGCCGGCTCGAAGGCCTGGCCGTCCACCACCACCCCGACGCCCGAGGCGAGCATCGCCACGATTGCCGCGTTCATCGCGTAAAGCATGGCCAGAGCATCGGGGCCGTTGTCGATCCGCCGCGCCCCCGGCATATGCTCCACATTCTGATAGGTGAACCCTTGGGAGGCGTGCCGGGCGTTCTTCACGCCTCCGGCCCACTGCCCCGGCACCATCCGATAAAGCTCGTCGACCCCGAACCGCAGCAGCGGCTCCTCCCAGTACTCCTGGATGGCTTCTGCGAGGGTCGACTTGCCGACCGCGGACGGGCCGGTGAGGACGACGCACAACGGAGCCTCAGTCATCGGTCTTCCATTTCTATTCTGTGGCAACAGCTACGTGAGGAATTTGCGCGAGCGGCCGGCCGCCACCGGCGTCCACGTTGCGATGTTGCAGTTCGCTGTCCTGCGGGAACTCCACTTCGATATCAGTGAAACTGCACGAGGTGTCACATCGCAGGTCACTGCGGTGACCTCACCGCGCCGGGTACCGCAGCGCGGTCCGGGCTCGCAGCGGGCCGTTCCCGAACTCCCGCCACGTAGCAAGGGACTCTCTCAGCAGCGGGTGAGTCGCGTTGATCGCTCGGCTATGCCAGCCGTTACTCCACCGACTTCCCCATTGAACGTCTGCGGCCAGCCACCTCATGGACGTAGCGCTCCCATTCGTCAAGGAAGTCCTCGGCAGCCGCGAGTCCGTCGTGACGGACCAACTCGCCGACCCAGTCCCTGGTCATCCGCGAGTAGGTGCGGCCTCGCGATGTACGCAGCCATACGCTCGCCGACTCGCGGCTTTCGCCGTCGAGCACCAGGCTGAACTGGTAGAGACGCTGGGAACACAGACGTGAGTCCTGAAGAAGAGTCGCTTTGTCCTTGCCACAGCGCCGGAGTTCCCACGAGATCCCGGAGGGCGATCGGCGTGTCTCGGCAGGCTCGCCTTGGTCCAGCAAGGCCAGCGGGTGCGCGGGCACCGGCGCAAGCGGCCTGTCGGGGTCCGGCTTGTCGAACCAGATCCCCTGGGCGATGGCCTCGACGAACTCGTCGTGGAAGCTGAAGAGGTAGTGCTGGTGGGTGTCCAGCAGCGGGGTCTGGTAGTGATGGTTCTCGTAGGCGTGGCGTTCGGCGAGCCACGGCGAATCGGAGACTTCGTAGACCCAATCTCCGTACGTCGCCGGTGCGGTGAGTAGCTCGGCGCGTGGATAAGGCAGGTGCTCGCCGCGCGATCCACGAACGGCGTCGAGTCCTTCGAACGTCACCCGCCCAAAGCCGCCTTCGTTGTAGGGCAAGGGGAAGTAGATGGCGTTCGGCGGGTAGTCCTCGTCTTCGGGAAACATCGGCAGGTGACCGTAGGCCAGTCGCGGGGAGAGCACCGAGTCTGCCTGAATCGGAACCGTGAGCGGGTGAGCGATCGGGGACATGCAGGGAAGGCTACGTCAGCCGCAGGACGGACGCTCCATCGAGCCACAGCATGCAGTCGGGGTCGCCGAACATGGGCCTGATGACGGTAGGACGCTCGTTCCGGAACCTTGGAAGTGGAACGGACCACTGAGCCGTCCGAAGGGACCTGACAACCCGTCCTTCGCCGTTCCACAAACAGTTCCACAACTAGAGTTCCGAAATCCTGTTACAGCCATGACTTCCGGTACGATTTCGGCATCGCCCTCGTCGACACCCATCCGCTGCGCGGACTCGACCTCGGCTATGCCCGGGTCTCCACCAACAAGCAGAGCCTGGAGCGCCAACTCGACGCCCTCGGCGCCGCAGGTATCCCGGCCGAGCGGATTTACACCGACAAGAAGACCGGCGCGACCGTCGACCGCGAAGGCCTGACCGCCCTGCTGGCCTACGCCCGACACGGGGACACGATCGTGGTCCACACCCTCGACCGCCTCGGCCGGAACCTGCGCGAGGTACTCAACCTCGTACACGACCTCGCTGAACGCGGCGTCGGAGTCAGGTCGCTTGCCGACCCGCTCCCGATCAACACCTCCGACGAAGGCATGGGTCGGGTCGCTTTCCTGCTACTGGCACTGTTCGCAGAGATGGAGCGGACCTTCACCGCTGAGCGGGTCACCCACGCCCGGAGTGTGGCCGAGGCCGCAGGCCGTCGCGTCGGCCGTCCGATCGCTCATCCCGCCGACAAGATCGAGTACGCGCGGCTGCTTAAGGCGCAGGGCGAGAGCCTTGGCAAGATCGCCGCCGAGACTGGCATCCCGAAGACGTCGCTCCACCGCTATCTGGAACCCTTCCTTGAGGGCCAGCGATGATCGATCACCGCGAGCAGCGCAATGACGAGACGCCGACGCCGAACATCGTGGGGGCGTGGTTCGTCCTCGGTGCCGCAGCCTCCGAACGGGTCCCCTGGTGGGCCGGGCAGTGGCTGGCCGAGGGCCACGACGGACCAACGCTTCGAGAGCTGGCCGGCCTCAACGGCCGCGACCCGCACGCGGTGACCGACCTCCTACCAGCGGCCCTGGCGGAGCTGGGCGTCAGCATGCCGACCACCGTGACAGCGGCCGCCAGCGAAGCCTTCCGGTACACCGCCGAACTACACCTTTCCGGGCAGGCCAGTGCACGGTGGGTCGCGCAACAAGTCGAACAGATCATCATCCGCACCGACTACAGCAACGAGGTCTTCGACCTCCCGCTCGGGCTGATCTACGGAGTCGACGACGAATGGGAGGGTGGCTGGGGCCGGACAGTTGAAGAGCTGAAGGCCGACATCCACGCCAAGTGCGTCGAGCAACTCCTCGGAAGCAGCATGTCGTCCAGCGCCATCTCCACCGTGGATGGCAACGCCGGCGCCGACGGTGAGTAGAAGGAGGTACGTGGCGAAAGGCGTGCCAGGCGGTTACCAGGTCTGGGACAACAAGGGGCACCGATGGTGGGGAGACCTCTACGAGCTTTGTCCTGACGACCTGCTGATCGAACTGAACGGCGGCGCGGACCCCGAGAAGATCACTGCTCTGCTCAAGTGGTACCGGGCGCAGAAGCGCTAGACCGCAGCCCGATCCGCCCCATTGCACAGGATTTCAGACGTCCGTGCATAGGACTGCGGGGCTGGACAGCCGGGCCACGGTGACCGGCCCGGCGGTGGTCTTGACCGTGGTCGGGCAGTAGCCGTTGCGGTGGCCGGGCCGCGTTGGGCGCTCGGAAGCGACAGCGACCTCGGCGCGCTGGTAGCGGGCGCGGCCCAGGAACGCCTCGACCTCCGCTTCCAGAGCGGTCTGGATGATCAGCCGCGCCCCGAGGCGGGCCACGTCCTCGACCGCCCGTGATCATTTACACCGCAGTCAGGACACGACCCGCGTCAAGGACGCCACCCGCCAGTACTGGACCCTGGCCCACGTCGACGGCCGCCGCTATCTCGACCGCCCTGTTTACATCTTCACCAGCGGAACGACCTTCTCCGGCGCCGAGGAGATTGCCTACAACCTGAAGGCCCAGAAGCGGGCGACGCTGATCGGCGAGACGACCCTCGGCGGCGCCCATCCCAGTGAGTGGTACCCGCTGACGCCGCACATTACGGTCACCATCCCCAACGCCCGCTCAATCAACCCGGTCACCGGGACCAACTGGGAGGGCGTGGGCATCGAGCCGGACGTGGCGGTGAGCGCAGACGAGGCCTTCGACGTCGCATACCGACACGCTCGCGACGAGGTCTCTAGCGGCTGACCCGGCCTGTCAGCGATGCTCAAGAGGACATCGACATCGCCGACGCTCGCATGAAGCTCCTCATCGCGGCGCGTCGAGCTTGGCCGTGCTTGGGGTGTAGCGCGTCTGTTGGTCCGAGAGCTGACACCACAGTCAAGTCCCATGAGCCGTCATCGATCGCTGCTGCCCTCTCTTAGTAATACGCGCGACCGCTGCGCCCAGTTCCCTATTCGGACTGTGATATTCCTCCAAGTTGTCGAAGCTTCCGGCCCGTGGTCTACCTGGGCATACTCCAGCCGTGACTGATTCCGCGGATTTCGAATGGGACCCCTTCGGCACCCTGCACGCCGCGCTGTGGATCGGCGGAGCGCAGTGGGCCGGCAAGTCCACCGTCTCCAACATCCTCGCCGCCCGACACGGCCTGACGGCATACCACTACGACTACCACGACGCCCGAGGCCACCTGGAGCGTCGAGCCGCGCGCCGGGCCCGTGCCGGTTCGCCCTACGCCGAATATCCCGGCCCGGATTGGGCGGGCTCGACGCCGGGCGCACTGGCCGAGGAGTGCATGGCCATCTTCAACGATCGACTCGAATTCGTATTCGACGACCTGCGCGCGCTCGTGAGCCCGCATCCGGTGCTGGCCGAGGGCTTCGGCCTGCGCCCCGAGGTACTCGCACCCATGCTCGACGCACCCGACCACATGATCGTCATGGTGCCGACCGAGGAGTTCCGGCAACACCAGATCCGCACTCTGCCACGCGCCAGCGCGTTGAACGTCGATGTGGGCGACCCTGTGCTCGCCCAGGCGAACCGCGTCGAGCGCGACCGGCTACTCGCCGAACACGCCGTACGCGCAGCACGGGAACACGGCGTGCACGTCCTGGAGATCGACGGCTCCCGCGACGCCGAGGCAGTAGCCGACGACGTCGCGAGACACTTCGCCACCCATCTCAAACCACGCACCTGACCTCACGGCTAAGTTCTAAGAGCCGGCATGCCGGGGAATCAGCGTCTCAGCAGTCACTTGTCGGTTGGCCGTAGCTTCCCGAGCGAGGGGCCTTATCTGGTGCGCGCCGGTGTGGAGCAAGCAGTACGTCGAGCTTGTCGTAGCGGGCGTTGGTTCCTCCGCGGCCAGGCTGGCTGTCCTGATTGACCATCCCTGCTTCAAAGCGCTCGTTCCACCTCGCAAAGATCGCCCACTGCTCGCGCTCCAGCGCTAGGGCGTCTTCGCTTGCTGCCCACACGTTGTATTCATCGGCCTCGTCGGCGGCGTCATAGTCCTTGCCCTCGAAATAGTGGGGCACACCGTCGACATCCGCGAGTCCCGCCCGAGGCCCGTCGCACCACTCCAGTTCGACGTATACACGCTCGAACCCATCCGCGATCAACCGCGCCTCATCCCAGGTCTCAGCCACATCAGCAGGCTACCAATGGCGTATCCGTGCCTTGCCCGAGCACGAGACGAAGAGCCGCCGGGGCCTACTTGTCACTTCGCGGGAGCTTCGGGAGCGGAGGGCCATTACGACTGCGGGCGCCGGCAAGCAAGGCGTCTCCCAACGCTCGAACCCGGAGGCGACAGCCAGCAGGCTGACCTGGGGCGAGACATCTTCGTGCAGGGCTGCCGGGACGTTTTCCTGCCGATTGGTGGACAGATCCGTGCAGGTTGTAGGACGGTTCCGTGCCGCTTCTGGGAGTCCGATGTACTGGCGGCATCGCTCTGACCTCGGACGGGGCAACTCATGCAGATCCGCACATGGATGTCCTGTCCCAGCAAGCGTGGTCGGTCGCCGCGTGGCTGACCTT
The DNA here is from genome assembly GCF_018274385.1 of Catenulispora pinistramenti. Classification (GTDB taxonomy): domain Bacteria; phylum Actinomycetota; class Actinomycetes; order Streptomycetales; family Catenulisporaceae; genus Catenulispora; species Catenulispora pinistramenti. Next base: position 33,008 of record NZ_JAAFYZ010000100.1, read on the forward strand.
GGGGACGCCCAGTCGGGGTGGGACGGGGTCGAGGTTGCCGTCCCGCTGGATCTGGTCGCTCTACGAAGAGTTCTGAAACGTCCCGCTCAATGTGGTCGCTGCCGACGTTCGTCTCGTGACGCCAACCTGCACCGTTACATCGCTACGGCCGCTGTCCCGTCTCACTGGAGTTGGCATATCACGCGCGTGCGACCAGGAGCGATGCCAGGTTCGATGAGACGGACGGCTGGCGTCGTCTCATCGAACCTGGCATCCTCTGCGCTCCGACCGACCAATCGTGTGCTGCGAAGACTTGCCGCAGGGGTGTCCGGGACGGGCGCCGGTAGGATCTTGTGGCAATGGATGTAAGTGCGGGAGCCGGGTTGGTCCTGATCCCGCCGGGACAGGTGATCCTGTCGGATTGGCAGACGCAGCGCAGCTGGCTGGTCGAGGTCGCACCGTACGAACTCACAGCGTTCCCCGTCACCCGTGCACTCTACGCAGAGCTCATAGGTCGGTGGCCCGGGTCATGCTGCCGTTCGAACCATTCGGCGCGGCTGGCCCTGTTGATCTTCGATTGGAGCTGACGGCCCGGCTCACCCGTGTCATTGTTGCTCGCGAGAGGTGGAGCGGATGTCGCAGGACGACCAGCTGAACGATCAGGACGCAGCGGGCGCCGGAGCGGCCGCGCAGAATTTTTTCGACGAGATGCGCCGGTGGGAGGAGTGGATGGAGTCCTGTCGGCGCGACACCACGCATGCCGAGCAACTGGCGGCAGTGAAGACGGTGTTCAACAAGTATCTGGCGAAGAGGGCGCTAGCTCGGCACCAGTCGCGCTACGAAGCGCTGTGCTTCGGCACGCCGCCGGAGTTCGGGGGGCCGATCCTCCGCGTCGAGCAGGAAACGCCGGGGAAGTGCTGGGTCTACGTGCCGGAGGGACTGATCGGCGGCGAGGCCCGATACGCCATGGTGCGCGAGGACGGTGCGTGGAAGGCCGCGTTCAAGGAAGTCGACGTTGCCCTGACGGGCAAGTGGAAGCGGTGGCTGGATCTCTGACGGCTGGCGGGGCGGACGGGTCCCGTGGAGGCGAGATAGCGCCGGCCACGGGTTTCCAAGCAGGGCAAGGTAAACAGTCCCGGTTCGGGCTCGGTCAGGATGCCTGGGCTGACGAGGTGCTTGGCCTTAGCCCGGATGCCTTCGACTTACGTCGGCTCAAGGCCGGTGGCCAGGGCATGGCAGGGCTGCACGGTTCGGAACCCGTCCCCAGTTGCACAGGACCAAGGGGGGCCGCCGCTGTGCTCGGCGACGCGACGCCCTGGTCAGGTCGGCTTGTTCGGCGTCTGGCCGACCGCACCCGAGCCTCGCGCGAGCCGACGAGGCTGCGGTTCGAAGGTGTGCCAGTGCGACACCGCCCAGGCCAGGGGCTGGCCGATCGCCAGCGGCGTGATCGGGGGCGGACGCCGGCAGTTGGCGTTACTGGACCTTCCACCAACTACCAGGCTGGCTATCGGCAGCATTACCAGCTCGCAGCCTGACCGTCGAAGCCACTCCCAACCCCTCCGGCAGCCTCGCCGAGGTCGGCAAACGTTCGCGTCAGGTGTCGTGAGACTCGGACCTCGCCCTAAGAATCCGCGACGGTGTAGTGAGAATCTGCCACAACGGCTGAGACGGGACAGCCGCGACCAGGTCTAACGGGATAGAACCGCGTACGCGGCCAGGTTCAGGGGGAACCGGCCAACTTCAGCGGGACAGGACAATGGAGATGGCTTACAACCACCCGCCCGTCCCCCGCCTCTCGTCCTCCGCATAACGTGCATTATGCGGAGGGCATTGCCTTGCGCAGCATTACAGAGTTGCGTTGCATTGCATGTATTGCAAGGTAATGAAA
>NZ_JAAFYZ010000101.1 GCF_018274385.1 Catenulispora pinistramenti
CACCCCAACCGCAACCCGGCCCACAAACTCCAGCCCCACCGACGCGGCGCTACCCCCTCAACCGCCCCAACCGCCCCAACCGCTCCACAGCCTCAGCCAACACCTCGTCCCCCTTGCAGAACGCGAACCGCACCAAACTCCGCGCAGCCTCGGTGTCGTCGTAGAAGACCTGGTTCGGGATCGCGACGACCCCGCACCGCTGCGGCAGCTCCCGGCAGAACGCCGCGCCGTCCTTGTCGCTCAGTCCACTGATATCCGTCGTGACGAAGTACGTTCCGTCCGGCCGGAACACCTCGAACCCGGCCGCGCTCAGCCCGTCGGCCAGCAGATCGCGCTTGCGCTCCAGGTCGGAGCGCAGCGTCGTGAAGTACTGGTCCGGCAGGGCCAGTGCGGTTGCGGCCGCGTACTGGAACGGTCCGCTGGCGACGTAGGTCAGGAACTGCTTGGCGCTGCGGACGGCGGACACCAGGGCCGGGGGAGCGGTGACCCAGCCGACCTTCCAGCCGGTGAACGAGAACGTCTTGCCTGCTGAGCCGATCGTCACCGTGCGCTCGCGCATCCCCGGCAGGGTGGCCAGCGGAATGTGCTCGGGGCCGAACGTCAGGTGTTCGTAGACCTCGTCGGTGACGACCAGCAGGTCCCGTTCCCGTGCCAGCTGCGCGATCGCCTCCGACTCCGCGCGGGTGAGCACCATGCCGGTCGGGTTGTGCGGGGTGTTCAGCAGCAGCAGGCGGGTGCGGTCGGTGACGGCGGCGCGCAGTGCGTCCAGGTCGGGGCGGAAGTGCGGCGGACGCAGGGTCACCGGCACCCGCACGCCGCCGGCCATCGCGATGCAGGCCGTATAGGAGTCGTAATACGGTTCGAACGCCACTACCTCGTCGCCCGGTTCCAGCAGCGCCAGCAGTGCCGCCGCGATGGCCTCGGTGGCGCCGGCCGTGATCAGTACCTCGGTGTCCGGGTCGAAGTCCAGGCTGTAGAAGCGCTTCTGGTGCGCGGCGACGGCGGCCCGCAGTTCGGGGATGCCGGCGCCGGGCGGGTACTGGTTGCCGTGGCCGGCCAGTACGGCCTCGGCCGCTGCCCGCTTGATCTCCTCGGGCCCGTCGGTGTCCGGGAAGCCCTGGCCCAGGTTGATCGAGCCGGTGGCGACGGCCAGCGCCGACATCTCGGCGAAGATGGTGGTGCCCATCGGGGCCAGGCGGCTGTTGACGTAGGGCATGCGCATGCCGCCATCCTGCCGTACCGGTGGCGACCCGGCTCGTCAGGTGACCGGAAGCCTTGCCGGGTGTGCGAGGCTAGTCCCCATGGACTTGCGCATCTTCACCGAGCCCCAGCAGGGCGCCGATTACGACACTCTGCTCACCGTCGCCAAGGCCAGTGAGGACCTGGGCTTCGACGCGTTCTTCCGCTCCGACCACTACCTGAAGATGGGCTCCGTCACCGGGCTGCCGGGCCCCACCGACGCCTGGATCACCCTGGCCGGCCTGGCGCGGGACACCCGCCGCATCAAGCTGGGGACCCTGGTCTCCCCGGCGACCTTCCGGCTGCCCGGCCCGCTGGCCATCTCGGTGGCGCAGGTCGACGCGATGGCCGGCCCGGGCCGGGTGGAGCTGGGCTTGGGCACCGGCTGGTTCGGCGACGAGCACACCGCCTACGGCATCCCGTTCCCGGAGAAGCGGTTCGGCCTCTTCGAGGAGCAGCTGGAGATCATCACCGGGCTGTGGAACACCCCCGAGGGCCAGACGTTCGACTTCAAGGGCGAGCACTACACCCTCACCGACTCCCCAGCGCTGCCCAAGCCGGTCACCAAGCCGCACCCGCCGATCGTCATCGGCGGCGGCGGCCCGAAGCGGACCCCGCGCCTGGCCGCGCAGTACGCCGACGAGTACAACACCTCGTTCAAGTCCTTCGAGGACAGTGAGCAGCTGTTCGGCACCGTCCGCGAGGCCGTGGCGGCCAACGGCCGGACCCCGGAGTCGATGACGTACTCCGCCGCGCTGGTGGCCTGCGTCGGCCGGGACGAGGCCGAGATCGCCCGGCGCGCCGCCGCGATCGGCCGCGAGCCGGCCGAGCTGCGCGAGAACGGCCTGGCCGGCACCCCGGCCGAGGTCGTCGAGAAGCTGGGACGCTACGCGGGCATCGGCACGCAGCGCGTCTACATGCAGATCCTCGACCTGCAGGACCTGGACCACGTCGAGCTCATCGCCAACGAAGTGATGCGGCAGCTCTGAGCCCGGCCGGACAGCAGCCGCGAGAAATAGGTACGACCACACATGCCCAGCGCCGAGCGGACCGACCGCGCCGATCTGACGGCCGACTGCACGAACTGCTTCGCGCTGTGCTGCGTGGGACTGGCGTTCACGGCGTCCCAGGACTTCGCCATCGACAAGGCCCCCGGGACGCCGTGCCCCAACCTGGCCGCCGACGACCGCTGCTCGATCCACACCGGCCTGCGCGGTCGCGGCTTCCAGGGCTGCACCGTCTACGACTGCTTCGGCGCCGGCCAGCGGTTGTCCCAGGAGACGTTCGGCGGCGTGTCGTGGCGCGAGGCGCCGCACACCGCGCCGCAGATGTTCGCCGCGCTGCCGGTCCTGCGCCAGCTCCACGAGATGCTGTGGTACCTGGCCGAGGCCGAGACCCTGGCTTCGGCCTCGGCGCTGCGCACCGAACTCGGGTGGTCGGCCCAGGAGACCGAACGCTTGGCGCGACTTCCGATCAATAAGTTGTTAGCGCTCGATGTCGCCGCGCACCGGGTCGGTGTCAGTGAGCTGCTTTCCGAAGTCAGCGCCCTGGTTCGCGCCGGTGTCGGCGGAGGCAGGAAGAAGGACAGACGCGGCGCGGACCTGATCGGCGCCCGGCTGAAAGGCGCCGACTTATGCGGCGCCGACCTGCGGGGCGCCTATCTGATCGGCGCCGATCTTTCGGGGGCTGATTTACGGCGCGCGGATCTGATCGGCGCCGATCTGCGGGACGCGAACCTGGCCGGGGCCGATCTGACCGACGCGATATTCGTGACGCAGGCACAGGTCAACGCCGCGCGGGGGGATCAGAGCACGAAGATCCCGATCGGATTGACGCGGCCTTCGCACTGGGACTGATCGGCTTGGTCGGTCTGGTCGGACCGGTCGGCCTGATCAGGGCGACCGCCATCAGCCTTCTGTCAGCAGCGGCCTCAAACGCTCGGCCAGCGCCGGGTCATGCAGCAGCAGCTCCCGCTCAAAAGCCTCGACCGCGACCATCAGGGCCCGTCGAAGCTCGTCCGTATCGAGCGAGCGCACCAGCGTGCCGCGCAACGGTTCGCTCACCTCAGCCGGCAGCAGATGCGCGCCCTTGGCGTAGGCGGTCGGGTAGCCGAGCCGAAGGCATGCCAGGGCGATGATGTGGGTCCGGGCCTGCCCGATCCAGTGTTCGGCCTGCCAGTCCCGGCCGCGTTCGACGCAGGTGCGGGCGTGCAGGAGGTGGTGCCACGTCAGGCCGGTCTCCCGGGTCTCGGCGCCGGGGTTCGGTGTGGGCGTCCAGGCCTTATCGTCCGCGAAGTCGCCGAACACCGGCCGCCACGCCGGCCCGCGCCGCACCAACTCGCCCTCGGGATAGAAGTTCAGGTCCAGCTCCAACCCGTTCGGCAGCAGGAAGACCCGGATGAGCTGCGCCGTCCCGGTCGGCAGATCCCAGTGGTGGACGACGCCGGGCCCGGCCGCCAACCAGTCCGTCCAGCGCTCGGCCACCCCCGCGACCCCGGCCCGGGCCGCACCGTCGACGGTGAAAGCGACGTCGAGATCGGACCACCGATCGGCGTCGCCGGAGGCTGTGGAGCCCAGCAGCACGGCGCCGGTGACGTCCGGATCGGCTTCGGCCCGCTCGATCAGGGTCCTGAGAATCTGGTCGCGGTCGCTCGCAGTGAACATGGGCGAAACGCTAGTCGACCTGCTTCCGGTTCCCGGGGAGCCCGGGCCCGGAAGCCGTAGGCCACACCGGCGGGTGTCGGCCCGGCTACGGAACGGCATTCGCCGCCCGGCGCCCCACCGGCACCGGACCGCGGGCGTTGAGAGTTTTGAGGTCCGCGCCGTGACCCGCGCCCGGCTTCCGCCAGCGGGGCGATCGTCTACGTTGCCGTTTCGTAACGCGTTCATGGCGTATTCGTGTCCCCAAGTTCATGGCGATCATGGCAGATTCACGAATAGGTTTTCCGCGTCAACATATCGGCGGCGCCTCCCGGGGGTAGGCGACGTGCGGACCAGAAAGGGGCAAGCTCCAATGCGTAAGGCGATCCTCGTCGTCACCGCACTCGGCGTCGCAGTGACACTGAGCGCAGCCGGTTGCAGCAGCTCGAAGAGCAGCGGTAGCAAGAGTTCTTCCTCAGGAGGCGGCACTTCGACCGCCGCCAGCACCGGCTCCTCGAGCAGCAGCAGTGGCTCGATTCCCACGAGCTACAAGAACAACAAGGTCGGCGTCCTGCTGCCGGACACCAACTCCTCGCCGCGCTGGGTCAACTCCGACCCCAACGAGCTCACGGCGCAGTGTGCGAAGTACAACCTGAAGTGCGACATCCAGAACGCCAACGGCTCTGCCACCACGCAGACCTCCCAGGCGCAGTCGATGCTCAACGAGGGCGTCGGCGTCCTGATGATCGTCAACCTGGACTCCGGCTCGGCCAAGGCGATCGAGGCCCAGGCCCAGGCCAAGGGCGTCGTCACCATCGACTACGACCGGCTCACGCTCGGCGGTAGCGCGCAGTACTACGTCTCCTTCGACAACGTGGCCGTCGGCAAGCTGCAGGGCCAGTCCCTGGCCAACTGCTCGCAGGTCAAGGGCAAGTCCGCGGTCAAGTACGTCGAGGAGGACGGCGCCGCGACCGACAACAACGCGACGCTGTTCAAGCAGGGCTACGACAGCGTGCTGAAGGCGCTGCCCGGCTGGACCCTGGCCGGCGACCAGTCCGGTGCCTGGGACACCCCGGCCGGTACCGCGCAGTCGGTGTTCCAGAAGCTGCTGCAGGGCGCTCCGGACCTGAACGCGGTCATGGTCGCCAACGACGAGATGGCCAACGCCGTCATCACCGTGCTGAAGCAGCAGGGCCTGAACGGCAAGGTGGCCGTGTCCGGTCAGGACACCACGGTCTCCGGCATCCAGAACATCCTCACCGGCGACCAGTGCTTCACGATCTACAAGCCGGTCAAGGGCGAGGCCGACGTGGCCGTCCAGCTGGCCAGCCAGATCCTGTCCGGTCAGAAGCCGACCGCTCCGGCGACGGTCCACGACCCGACCGGCAACCGTGACGTGCCGTCCTACCTGGCGACCCCGGTCATGGTGGACAAGACCAACATCACCCTGCCCTTCACCGACGGCTACCAGAAGGCCGCCGACGTCTGCACCGGCTCCTTCCAGGCGCTGTGCACCGCGGCCGGCATCAAGTAGGCAGCTGCCCCGACTCGCGGCCGCAGCACCGGGTTCCCAATCCCCGGTGCTGTCGGCCGCCGGTCTCCAGCGCTCCGCGGGAGCTCTGAAATCCCCTGCGAAGCCCATGGAACGACCGCGAACCGGCGGTCGGTCCCGCAAGACCGTTCGGGCTCGACCGCTCTGGCTCGACCGTTCGATTGCTGGGCGTCATGAGTTGAGAGAGGTGTGAGGTGACGGAAACCACCACGTCCGTGACACCCCGGACGACGGGATCGGGCGAGCCGATCCTGAAGTTGCGGGCGATCAACAAATCCTTCGGCCCGGTCCACGTCCTGCAGGACGTCGACTTCGAGGCCCACGTCGGCGAGGTCACCGCGCTGGTCGGCGACAACGGCGCCGGCAAGTCGACGCTGGTGAAGTGCATCGGTGGCACGTACTCCATCGACAGCGGCGAGTACCTGTTCGAGGGTGCGCCGGTCAAGGTGCACGACCCGCGCGACGCGGCCTCGCTGGGCATCGAGATCGTCTACCAGGACCTCGCGCTGTGCGAGAACCTGGACATCGTCGCCAACATGTTCCTGGGCCGCGAGCGGGTCTCCGGCTGGCGCACGCTCGATGAGAACACCATGGAGCGGATGGCCGGCGAGACCCTTTCCGGGCTGTCGGTGCGCACCGTGAAGTCCCTGCGCCAGCAGGTCTCCAGCCTGTCCGGCGGTCAGCGGCAGACGGTCGCGATCGCCAAGTCGGTGCTGTGGAACTCCAAGGTGGTCATCCTCGACGAGCCGACCGCCGCGCTGGGTGTGGCCCAGACCGCGCAGGTGCTGGAACTGGTGCGCCGGCTGGCCGACCGCGGCCTGGCCGTCATCCTGATCTCGCACAACATGCGCGACGTGCTCGAGGTCGCCGACCGGATCGTGGCGCTGTACCTGGGCAAGACCGCCGCGCAGGTCCAGCGGGCCGACGTGACGCAGACCCAGATCGTCGAGCTGATCACGGCCGGGCACTCCGGGACCATGGGCCTGGTGCCCGCTACCAACGGCAATGGAAACGGCAACGGCAACGGCAACGTGGCCCAGGTGGTCGAGGCACTCGGCATCGCCGACGAGCCGGCCGCAGCCGCCGACACCGCAGTCGCCGACGCCGTAGCCGCCGACGCGGAAGCGGCGGCCGGCACCGAGGAAACAGACGGAACCGACGGGGTTCAGGGAGCAGCCGAATGAGCACCCAGCCTGCCACCGAGAACAAGCCCAGTCCCGTCCAGGACGCGGTCCCGCCCGCCAAGGCGGCCACAACGCTGCTGGGCTACGGCCGCGAGCGCGTCGAGCGGGCCCGCGGCGGGGAGATGGGCTCGCTGCCCGCCGTCGCCGGCCTGATCGTCCTGGTCGTCTTCTTCTGGATCGTGCAGCCCGGCTTCCTGTCGCTGTACAACATCGCCAACCTGGTCACCCAGGCGGCGCCGATCATCATCTTGGCCATGGGCCTGGTGTTCGTGCTGCTGCTCGGCGAGATCGACCTGAGCGCCGGCACCGCCTCCGGTGTGTGCGCGGCCCTGATGGCCGTGATGATCGTGCGGCACAACATGGCGTGGTACTTCGCGGTGCTGCTCGCCGTCATCACCGGCGCGGTCCTCGGGTTCCTGATCGGGTGGCTGCGCGCCAAGGCGCGGATCCCCTCGTTCGTCGTCACCCTGGCCGCGTTCCTGTCCTTCCAGGGCATCGTGCTGATGCAGGTCGGCAAGGCCGGCTCGGTCTCGCTGCCGGACCAGGCCGCCAAGCCGATCATCACGCTCGAGGGCTACAACAACAACCTGATGCCGCTGTGGCTGGGCTGGGTCATGCTGGCCGTGGTGGCCGGCGGCTACGCCCTGGTGAAGCTGCGCATCGCGGTCAGCCGTCGGTCCGCGGGCCTGGAATCCGAGCCCACCCTGGTGACCGTCGCCAAGACCGTCGCCATGGTGATCCTCGGCGCGATCTTCGTCTACGTCCTGGGCGAGAACCGGGCCATCCAGCAGAACGCGTTCTTCAACAACCTGAAGATCGAGGGCATCCCCTGGGTCGTCCTGCTGCTGATCGTCCTCACCGTCGGGCTGACCTTCATCCTCAGCCGCACCCGCTACGGCCGGCACGTCTACGCCGTCGGCGGCAACGACGAGGCCTCGCGCCGCGCCGGTATCCGGGTCGACCGGATCCGCATCTCGGTGTTCGTCGTCTGCTCCCTGCTGGCCGCGGTGGCCGGCATCGTGCAGGCCTCGCAGCTGGAGTCGGTGGCCTCGAACTTCGGCGCCGGCAACACCCTGCTGCTGGCCGTCGGCGCGGCCGTGATCGGCGGCACCAGCCTGTTCGGCGGGCGCGGCCGGATCATGGACGCGGTCTGGGGCGGGCTGGTCGTGGCCGTCATCCAGAACGGCATGGGCGACCTGATCAAGGGAGCCAACAGCCAGGCCTGGCAGTGGATCGTGACCGGGCTGGTGCTGCTGTTGGCAGCCGGGTTCGACGCGGCGTCCCGCCGGGTCGGCGGGGCCGACTCGCGCTGAGGGCCGTGAAAGGCGCCAGTCTCGGCCGCTGATGGCCGAGACTGGCTGGAACCGGCCCAAACGCGTCGGAAACGCGCAGCGAGGAGAGAACCATGAGGGCCCGCAAGGGGTTCGCCTACGGAGTGACCCAGGAGGAGCTGCGCCGGCACAACCTGTCGACTCTCTTGCGTTACGTCCACGAACACGGACCGACCTCGCGGGCCGTGCTCACCGCCAGCATGAGCCTGAACCGCTCGACGATCGGCGCGCTGACCGCCGACCTGACCTCGGCCGGGCTGGTCCAGGAGGAACTGCCCGGCCGGCACCTCGGGGCCGGCCGGCCCTCGCTGGTCGTGGTCCCCAGGGCGCCGCACGTCTTCGCGCTCGCCTACGAGATCGGCGTCGACTTCCTGGTCGCCGCCCGGGTCGGGCTCGGCGGCCAGGTCCTGGACCGGCGCGAGCTGTACCGCCCGCGCGGCGACTACGACATCGAAGACGTGATGGGCCACCTGGAACGGTTCACCGGCGAACTCCTGTCCTCCGGTGACATCCCGTCCGACGCCCTGTGCGCCGGAGTCGGCGCGGCGGTTCCGGCCGCCGTCCGCTCCACCGACGGGATGCTCCGCTTCGTGCCCAACATGAACTGGGACGACTGGGGCGACGCCCCGCTCGGCGACATCCTGCACCGGCGGCTGGTGGAGACCTTCGGGATCCGCGCGCCGGTGGCCGTGGCCAACGACGCCGACCTCGGCGCGCTGGCCGAACGCACCCGCGGCGCCGCGATCGGCTGCGACGACGTGGTGTACCTGGTCGGCGAGGTCGGCGTCGGCGCCGGGGTGATCGCCGGCGGCGAGGCCATGTCCGGCCACGACGGCTACGCCGGCGAGGTCGGCCACATGGTGGTCAACCCCTCGGGCCGGCTGTGCCGCTGCGGCGCGCGCGGCTGCTGGGAGACCGAGATCGGCGAACCGGCGATCCTGGCCGCCGCCGGCCACGCCGACGGCCGCCGGGCCACGGTCGCCGAACTGGTCGCCGAGGCCGCGGCCGGGGATGAGAAGTCGGTGCGGGCGCTGGAGCACATCGGCGGCTGGATCGCGCTGGGCGTGGCCAACATAGTGACGGTGTTCAACCCGAGCATGGTGATCTTCGGCGGGCTGTTCGGGGACCTGTTCCCGGCCGTCGAGGGACAGATCCGGGCGAACCTGCTGTCCGGCAGCCTGGGCGTGGTGCGCGAGGGCGTGCGCCTGGTGACGCCGGGACTCGGTGCGGACTCGACGCTGATCGGCGCGGCGGAGAAGGCGTTCCAGCCGTTGCTGGCCGACCCGCTGGGGTTCGTGCAGGAGGAGGCGCGCCGCGGCGGCGCCCGGTCCGGCGCCGAAGCGAGCTGAGGCGGGGCTGACGCTTCCCCGTCGGGAAAGCGCGATCCCCGGCGCCACCACGGTTTCGGCTATGGCCGCCATGCCGGAACGGCCATCGCGCGGTCCATGATCGCGCGCCTAGCCTGAGCTTTATGACTGCGAACCCCGGCGGCTCTCTCGTTCTTCTCAACCCCGGTCCGGCGTGCACCTCCGACCGAGTCCGCGCCGCCCTCGGCCGCGGCGACTGGTGTCACCGTGAGCCGGAGTTCTCCGAGCTGCTGGCCTCGATCCGGTCCGGCCTGACCCGGGTGCTGAACGTCGCCGACACCCATGAGGCGATCGTCGTCACCGGCTCGGGCACCTCCGCGATGGAGATGGCGGTGATCAGCGCGGTGCGCGCCGACCGCTCGATCCTGGTGGTCCGCAACGGTGTCTACGGCGACCGGCTGGCCGGGATCGCCGAGGTCCACGGGATCACGGTGCACTCGGTCGGCGGTGCGTGGACCGATCCGGCCGACCCGCAGGCCGTGCGGGCGGCGCTGGCCGAGCACCCGGACGTGGACGCCGTCGCGGTGGTCCAGCACGAGACCACCACCGGCCTGGTCAACCCGGTCGGGGCCATCGGCCGGATCGCGCGGGAGGCCGGGGTGCTGATGGTGGTGGACGCGATCAGTGCCACCGCGATCGAGGACGAGGGCCACGAGGACCTGAACGCCGACATCATCTGCGGCACCGCGAACAAGGGGCTGCACGGGCTGCCCGGCATCTCGTTCATCCTGTGCTCGCACCGGGGGATCGAGCGCCTTCAGGAGGTACCGGTCCGCTCGCTGTACCTGAACGCGGACACCTACCTCACCGGCCAGCGCAAGGGCGACGTCCCGTTCACGCCGGCGGTCCAGGTCTGCTTCGCCCTCGACGAGGCGATCAGGGAGTTGGAGGAGCGCGGGGGCGTCGCGGCGCGGGTGGCGGAGTACAAGGAACGGGCCGCGTTGGTGCGGGCCGGCCTGGCCCGCCTGGGCTTGGAGGTCCTGATCCCGGCCGAGCACCGGTCCAACTCGATCTCGATGATCTATCTGCCGGAAGGCATCTCCTACCCGGAGCTGCACGACGCGCTGAAGGCCGATGGCTTCGTCATCTACGCCGGGCAGGGCGACCTGGCGAAGACGTTCTTCCGGGTCGCCACGATGGGAGAGCTGCCGCTGTCGACGCTGGAGAGGTTCCTGACCTCGCTGGAAACGGCCATCTCCAAGATCCGCGCCGGTCGCTGAGCGGCCGCGCGTTGTTAACCCGGCGGATTAGGCTGACGGTCACGGGGCAGGGAGCGTGGGAAGTGGATTCACCGTGACGCAGCTGAACTTGCACCGCTTGTCGATCTTCATGACCGTGGTCGAGACCGGCGGCTTCTCGGCCGCCGCGCAGAAGCTCTACATGAGCCAGCCTTCGGTCTCCAACCACGTCCGCAACCTCGAGCAGTCTCTCCAGACCACCCTCATCGACCGCTCGGGCCCTCGCATCCGCCCCACGGCCGAGGGCGAAGTGCTGGTCGAGTACGCCCGCCGCGTCTTCCTGCTCACCGAGGAAGCGGTCGCGGCCATCCGCGAGGTCTCCGGGGTCCAGACCGGCCGCCTGGAAGTAGGCGGCACCACCACGGTCGGCACCTACCTGCTGCCGCACCTGCTGGCCCGCTTCCGCGACCGCCACCACAACATCGAGTGCGACATTGTTGTCGGCAACAACGGACTCATCGTGAAGCGCCTCCTGGACGGCGAACTCGGCCTGGCGATTGTCGCCGGCCAACCCGGAGCGCCCCAGCTGAAGACCGAGACCGTCCTGGACGAACGCCTGCTCCTGGTCGCCGCCCCCGGCCACCACCTGGCCAAGACCGGCACCGTCAGCCCCGCCGACCTGGTCGGCGAGCGCTTCCTGCTGCGCGAACCCGGCTCCCAGACCCGCGACCTCCAGGAGGCGGCCCTGATCGGCTGGGACCTGGACGACATGGCCAAGGCCGACATGTGGGGCCCGGAGACCATCAAGCAGTCGGTCGCCGCGGGCCTGGGCATCAGCCTGATCTCCGAGCACGCCATCGACGCCGAGGTCCGCGACGGCCGCCTCGCCGTCCTGGAGGTGGACCCGCCGCTGCGCTCGCGCCCGGTGGTGATCGCCTACCGGCGCGACCGGCTGCTGTCGCCGGCCGAGCGCGCGTTCCTGGGGCTGGTGCGCGGGCTGCGGACTTGGCCGGGGAGCGGGGTCGGTGGTGCGGGGGCTGGGAGCGGGGACCCGGCCGGGATCGGCACCGAGACCGGGGCTGAGACTGAATCTGGACCCGGACTTGCGGCTGAGACTGAGACTGAGACTGAGTCCGGGGCCGGGACTGAGGCCGATCCCGAGCCCGGCGCGCGCGGCTGACCTCGCTGGAAAGACGCGTGGTGCGGACTACGGCTGGACCGGACATGCGCGGGTGTTCGGGATCTGCACGGAGGTCGAAGGCGTGCCTCGGACTGGGACCGCGGGGAAGGCGATCTCTGGCAGCGGTGATAGGTGAGGCTGTAGGTCGCACTAAGCGCGGGTTGCGCCCGTTCCACGGCGGTTGATGACCACGATCATGCCCATCATCGGTATGGTAACCATCTGATCGTCAGTCGCAGAACGGGATGGGGGCCGATGACGATGCAGATGCTTGGTGCCGGGGACCCGCACCGGATCGGACCTTACGTCCTGACCGGTCGGCTGGGAGCCGGCGGTATGGGCAGTGTCTACCTGGGCTGGGATCCGGCCGGTAGACCGGCCGCGGTGAAGGTGGTCCGCAACGACTTCCTGCAGGACCCCGACTTCCGGGCCCGCTTCCGCCGCGAGATCTCCTCGGCGCGCCGGGTGAGCGGGCCGTGGATCTCCCGGGTGCTGGACGCCGACCCGGACGCCGAGTCGCCGTGGCTGGCCACCGAGTACGTCGCCGGGCCCACGCTGGACGCCGCCGTCAACCGGTTCGGGCCGCTGCCCACCGAGACCGTCGCGGTGCTGGCGCAGTGCCTGGGCCAGGCGCTGGAGGCTGTGCACGCGGCCGGTGTGGTGCACCGGGACATCAAGCCCAACAACATCCTGCTGGCCGCCGACGGTCCGCGGATCATCGACTTCGGCATCGCCCGCGCCACCGACGACACCAAGCTCACCGCGACCCACGCCGGCGTCCTCGGGGTGGCCGGCTTCATCGCGCCGGAGCGCATCGAGCGCCAGGCGATGCTGCCGGCCGGCGACGTCTTCGCCGGCGGCGTGGTGCTGGCCTTCGCGGCCACCGGCAAGCTGGCGTTCGGCAGTGGCGAGCCGGTCACGGTCGCCTACCGGGTGGTGCACGCCGAGCCGGATCTGGCCGAGCTGCCCGAGGAGCTGCGGCCGCTGGTGGCGCAGTGCCTGGCCAAGGACCCGGCGCAGCGGCCGGACGCTGTGCGGATGGCCGACGAGGCCGCGCGGCTGCGCGGCGCCAGCGACTGGCCCGGCGTACCGATGTCCCTGACCGACTGGTCCGGCGGCGGCACCACCGGCGACACGCTGGAGCTGGCCACGAGCTGGCTGCCCAAGCCGTTGGCCATGCACACGGTGCGGGACTACGACCTGACGGCGGCGCACGCGGCGGCCGAGACCGCGCGGCTGAACGTGCACAACGACCCGCGGTTCGCCGGCGGGGCCGCGGGTGCGAGCGCGGGTTCCGGTCCGGGTGGCGCCGCTACTCCGAGCGGGCCTCGCGGTTCGGGTGGTTCGGGCGGTTCGGGTGGACCGGGAGTTTCGGGCGGCGCGGCCGGTTTCGGCGTCGACTTCGGTCCCGGTGCCGACGCCGGTGCCGGTGCCGGCGGTCTCACCGGTGCCGCGCACAACGCCGCCGGTTTCGGCGACATGTCCGGGCGCGACGGTTCCGGTGGTCCTGGCGGTCCCGGCGGCCCGGGCGGTCCTGGTGGCCCCGATGGCCCGTACGCTCCGCACGGCCAGCGACCGCCGCGCCGCTCCGGCGACACCGAGCAGCTGCCCGAGCGCCGCAAGAAGCCCGCCCTGCTCATCGGCGGGGCTGCGGTGGCCGTCGTCGCGGTGGCGGTCGGCGTCGTCGCGTTCGCCTCCGGCGGCAGCAAGTCGAACCCGTCGGCACAGGGCAACGGCGCGAACGCGGCGGCCTCCCAAAGCATGTCCGGCAAGGACGGCGGGGACCTCCCGGGCGGCGCCGCCTCGAAGCCGGGCGATGCGTTGCCGACCTCAGGCGGCGCCCCGCCCGCCGGGAGCAGTACCAGCTCGGCCTCCGGATCCGCGCCCGCGCAGGGCGGTCCGACGGGTCAGGGGCAGTCCTCGTCGTCGGCCCAGCACACGTCCGCGGCCTCGTCGAGCGCCCCGGCCTCGCACACCACCTCGCAGGCGCCGCCGCCCACGCACAGCAGTGTCGTCGCCCCGCCGGCTTCGACGTCGCAGCAGGCCCCGGCGCCGGCCGCCGTGCCGTGCGGCGGCTCGGTCTCGACGTCGCAGGGCACGGGGATCAACTGCGGGTTCGACACCGGCGGCAGCGGCTCCCCGGTGGTCGACAGCGGTGGCTCCACCCTCGGCTACATCCCCGCGGGCACGAACTGGGTGATCTGTCAGGCCCAGGGCAGCACCGTGCACCAGGGCCAGTACTACAACAACTGGTGGGCCTGGACTGAGGCCAACGGCGCCGGCAAGAACTGGGGCTGGGTCAACGCCGTCAACGCGCACGGCGGCGACAACAACGGCGCCTACGGCAACGTCCCGATGTGCAACGGCAGCCACGGCTCGGCGCCGTAGACGCGAGGGAGTACAGCATCAGGGGCCTGGTTCACATGAACCAGGCCCCTGATTACGTCACATCACGTCGCATCACGTCACATCACAGAGCGAACAGCACGCTCAGCGCGGGCTCATGACGGCAACTTCCACACCTGGGCAGGCGTGTTGTCACACGTGTAGATCTGCAACTGCGTCCCGTCCGTCGTGGTGCTGTTCGGATCGTCCAGGCACTTGCCGGACTGCGGGTTCACCAGCGATCCGTTGGACTGTGGCTGCCACACCTGCGAACCGGTCTGGTTGCAGGTGTACCGCTGCACCAGCGTCCCGTTGGTGGTGCCGCCCTGGCTGACGTCCAGGCAGCCGCCCATGATGCCCAGGCTGCCGTCGGAGCGCACGGTGAACTGCTGCGCGACCGAGTTGTTGCAGGTGTAGAGCTGGACCTTGGTGCCGTCGGTGGTGCCGCGGTCGCTGTCGTCCGCGCACTTGCCGGCGATCCCGGAGACCAGCGGGCCGGTGCCCGGCAGGGTGCTGTCGTCGTACGACGGCGGCGCGTCGCCGGCCCCGGAGCCCCAGGTCGACGGCGAGGAGCCGAGGGTGAAGTTCAGCGTGACGCCGGACTTCCAGCTCGCCGCCGGCAGCCAGGTGTGGGTGCTGGCCGTGCCGTTGACGGTGAGCGACTGCACGTAGTAGTTGCTCGCCGAGGCGGCCGGGGCGTTGATGGCGACGGTGTTGCCGGAGTCCAGGTGGATGGCGATCTGCGTGAACAGCGGGCTGTTGAACGCCAGGTCCGCGCTGCCCGGGGTCACCGGGTACATGCCCAGCGCGCCCCAGACGTACTGGGCGGACATGGTGCCCAGGTCGTCGTTGTTCGGGAAGCCGGCCGGAGTGTCCTGATACAGCTGGTTCTCGACCCGGTTCACGACCGACTGGGTGTGTGAGGGCTCGCCGGTCCAGTCGTAGAACCAGGGGGTGCCCAGGTCCACCTCGTTGGACAGGAAGGACTGGTCGGGCTGGTCGCTGTTGGAGCTTTGGAAGTAGTAGTCCAGATCGGCGTTGATCGTGCTGTTCCCGCCGTAGAGCGCGGCCAGGGCCGGCTGGTCGAAGCCGACGTCGAAGCGGTTCT
Organism: Catenulispora pinistramenti; assembly: GCF_018274385.1. Taxonomy (GTDB): domain Bacteria; phylum Actinomycetota; class Actinomycetes; order Streptomycetales; family Catenulisporaceae; genus Catenulispora; species Catenulispora pinistramenti. The sequence goes on from NZ_JAAFYZ010000101.1 coordinate 15,164, forward strand.
GCGCGGCCGTGGACTCGGTGAAGCCGGTCGTGGTCGAGGTGGTGATGCTGTCGAAGGTGCCGTTGCTCTGCTGGGGGTTCAGCAGGTCGTTGGCCGGGTTGAAGATGTGCTTCCAGTTGTTGGCCCGGACGTTGAACTTGGTGGCGTCGGTCGAGTCGCCCATGGAGTTGGCGAAGCGGGACAGCGCGAAGTCGGCGTTGTCGTATTCGATGAGGCTGGAGGCCGTGTCGCGCACGTTGCAGCAGCCCAGCGCCGAGGTGTAGAGGTCGGACGGCAGGTAGCCGTAGAGGTTCTCCAGCGAGGTGCCGCGGCGCACGTTGTTGTCGGTCGTGGCCTCGGTGAGCATGTCGGACAACGCGGTGGAGGTGTCGAAGTTCGTGCCGCCGAACGCGTAGTAGTTCGAGATCGCGGCCGTGGCCGGGTCACCGTCCATGACCCAGTTGTAGAAGTTCATGAAGCCCCACTGCGGGAAGGTCCCGCCCTGGGCGTAGTCGTTGACCAGGGATTGTGCCGCGTCGGAGGCGACCGAGGGGTCGAGCATCGCCTCGAGTTGGGTCTGGCCCTTGTAGACGTCCCAGCCGGAGAACTGGTCGTACTGCGGATGGCCGGCCGGCGCGGTGTGCACGGCGTTGTCGAAGCCCATGTACTGGCCGTTGACGTCGGTCACCGTGTTCGGGTGCAGCAGCGCGTGGTAGAGCGAGGTGTAGAACAGCTGCTGCTGGCTGGCGGTGCCGCCGGCTATCTGGACCTTGCCCAGCTGGGCGTTCCAGGCGTTGTGCGCGGCGGTGTGGACCGCGTCGAAGTCGAACCCCGAGTTCTCGGCCGCCAGGTTGGCGGTGGCGTTCGCGGCGCTCACGTAGGACAGTCCGACCTTGGCCTGCACCACATGGTTGGAGCTGGCGTCGAACTGCAGGAACACCGAGTTCGGGCCGGGCTGGCCGGACTCGGTGACGATCTGCGAGGCCGAGGTGAACGGCTGGTCGAAGACCATGTCGAAGTGCAGCGTGTAGCTGCCGGCCTCGCCGCAGAAGCCGCCGGAGGTCGCGGTGCCGACCACCTCGTCGTTCCCGACGAGCTGCGCGCTGGAGGCGCTGGTGCCGTTCTGGCTGTCCAGCAGTTTGAGCAGGACGTCGGCCTGGTTGGTGGCCGGGAACGTGAACCGGGCCATGCCGGTGTGCGCGGTGGCGGTCAGCTCGGTCTTGATCGGGGTCGAGCCGGTGTCCACGGTGTAGTAGCCGGCGTTGCCGACCTCGGTGCCGTGGTCGATCGACTGGTCGTAGGAGCCCGGGTCGCCGGAGGGCAGCCCGCCGGTCAGCGGCAGAATGGGCACGTCGCCCATCGCGCCGCAGCCGGGGCCGGACACGTGGGTCAGCGAGAAGCCGCGGGTCTGGGGGTCGCTGTAGTCGTAGCCGCCGCCGGCGTTGCGGTCGCTCACCGAGTCCGGGCTCCACTGGACCATGCCGAACGGCGCGTCCGCGCCCGGGAAGTCGTTGCCGCCGCCGGAGGTCATCACCAGCGTGTTGACCGTGGAGGCGGGATCGGAGACGAAGGCGGGGTGCGAGCTGGCGTGTGCGGCGCCCGCCGACAGCCCGGTGGTGCCCAACGTGGCCGCGGCGACCAGGGCACCTGTCGATATCAGGGAACTGAGGCGCAGACCGCGCCTGGTGTGGGATGGACCGGTCACGGTGTCTCTTCTCTCGAGGCGATGGCAGATTCGAGGATTCGCGAGCATTGTGAACGTTCACAGACATCGGGGATTGTCTGGCCCCTGAGAAGGGATGTCAATGGGGCGCCTTACTGAATCACGGATGGTAACGTTAACCAGCTGAACTAGGGAGGCTGGATGGCAGCGCGGCCCACCATGAAAGATGTGGCCAAAACGGCGGGCGTGTCACTGATGACGGTCTCGCGCGTGGTGGCCGGCGAGGCCGGGGTGGCCCCGCAGACCGCGGCCCGGGTCGAGGAGGCGATCAGGGCACTGGGATACCAGCGGAACGACATCGCCCGGAACCTGCGGCGCAAGGCCCAGGACTCGCGCACCATCGGCCTGGTCGTCGACGATCTGGCCAACCCCTTCTTCTCGGCACTGGCCCGCTCGGTCGAGGACGAGGCCTACCGCCGCGGTTTCCTGGTCCTGGTCGGCAGCACCAACGACGACCCCCGCCGGGAACGCGACGTGGTCTCGGCGTTCAGCGCCCGCCAAGTGGACGGCCTGGTCCTGGTCCCCACCGGCGGCAACCGGGCCTTCTTCCGCGCGCAGATGGCCCGCGGCGTGAAGGTGGTCTGCGTCGACCGCCCCGCCACCGGCCTGGACGTGGACTGCATCGCCGTGGACAACAGAGCGGGCACCGCGACCGCGATCCGCCACCTGCTGAACCACGGCCACACCCGCATCGCCTACCTCGGCGACCGCCAGGAGATCTGGACCCAGCACGAACGCTTCGTCGGCTACACCGAGGCCATGACCGCGGCGGGCCTGGAGGTCGACTCGCTCCTGATCCGCCACGGCCTGCGCGGCCACCGCGAAGCAGCCGCCGCGGTCGCCGACATGATGGCCGGCCCCAACCCGCCCACCGCCTTCTTCAGCGGCAACGACCTGGTCACCCTCGGCGCGGTCGAAGCCGGGGCCTCCCGCCGCTTCGCCCTGGTCGGCTTCGACGACTTCGTCCTGGCGGACAAACTGGATCCGCCGATATCGGTAGTGAGCCAGGACCCCGCCGCCCTGGGCCGCACCGCCGCGCAACTGCTGTTCGGGCGGATCGACGGCGACGATGCCGCGCCGCGGTCGGTGGTGTTGGCGACTCGGTTCATCGACCGGGGGTCCGGTGGGATGGCGGTGCCGCCAGCGGGTGGGGTTGGATGACCGGGTCCGGAGTCTGGTGATTTCTCCATGAATCGAAACCCGAAACCGATACCGCACCATCGGGCCCTCGTGGTTCTTCAGCGACCCTGTGATGACAAGAGGCGACCGCGCATGCCTTAATTGGTAATCAGTGCCCGATGATTCGGGTATGGTGTGAATAAGGCTGTTAATTAGCCGCCGATGACCGCCTCCGCGGGACGGTCGAGCGTTCTGCCCGACCACCATCGGTCTTGGTTCCAGGAAAGTTCTCATGCGCACTAAACGCGCACTGTACGCACTCGGCGGGTCAGCAGCACTCGCCCTCGGCACCACCTCCCTCTTCCTCGCCCCCGCCTCGGCACAGGTCCGGCCCTCATCGGTCGCGTGCAACCAGACGGCGCTCGTCGCCGCGGTCAACGCGGCGAACGCCGCCGGCGGCGGCACGGTGACCCTCACCCCGGGCTGCACCTACACGCTGACCGGCAGCAACGGCAACGACCTGCTGAACGGCCCCGACGGGCTGCCGATCATCACCACGCCGATCACCTTCTCGGGCAACGCCAACGTCATCACCCGGGCCTCGACCGCCCCCGCCTTCCGCATCGTCCAGGTCGCCTCGACCGGAGGCCTCACCCTGGACGCGGTCACCCTCAGCGGCGGCGACGCCACCTCCGCCCTGAACGACGACGGCGGCGCCATCCTCAACTTCGGCGCGGTCACCCTCACCGGCAGCCACTTGTCCGGCAACGCCGCCGGCGGTCTGGGCGGCGCCGTCTACAGCACCGGAGCGGCCGCCGCGGCGACGTTCACCAGCAGCACGATCGGGAGCAACACCGCCGACCAGGGCGCCGGCATCGCCAGCGTCGCCGGCGCGCTCACGATCACCAGCAGCTCCGTGACCGCCAACGCGGCCACCGCCGATCCCGGCGGGATCTACTTCGACACCGGCACCGCGACGCTCAACACCAGCTCCGTGACGGCCAACACCCCCACCAACTGTGTCGGCAGCCCCTCCCCGGTTCCCGGGTGCGTCAGCTGACAGCCCCCCACAGCCCCCGCAGCGCTTCTGAAGCGCCTCGTTCGCCAGGCCGCGTCCCCGATCCGGGGGCGCGGCCTGGCGCTGCTTCGGCTCCGGCCGCGACCTGAGATGCCGGCTTGTCAGCTCACTGACTCGCCGGCCAACTCTCTCTGAAGCGCCACCGCGATCTCGTCCATGCGCCGATCGGGCACGGCCTCGTGCGCTTCGCGCCCCAACTGCTGGAACATCCGCGGCCCTCGACTGTCTTCCGGCAGGTCGGCCATTCTCGGAATGATGTGGAAGTGGACGTGCCCGAATCCCGCGGCTTCGGCGAACTGTGCCACATAGGTCTTTTCGCACCCGACAACCGCATGCAGGGCCCGCGAAAGCCGGACCTGCCACGTCCCGAGCCCCGCGGCCTCGGCATCGCTCAACTCCGCGATGGCCGTGACGTGCCGCCGCGGCAACAGCACCAGCCAGCCCGGCACCGACGTGCCGATCGCGTGCGCCACCCGCCAATGCTCGTCAGCGGCGACGCGTTCGCGCGGCGGCAGCTCCGCCAAGTGGAGATCGTTCTGACAGCTGAAGCAGTCGCCGGTGAGCTCGGTCATGCCGGTGGTGTCGGTCATGATCGATGATGCGATCCCGGGCGGTGCCGCGTCAACGAGAACCGCGGCACCGCCGGCGTCTTCGGGCCGGTCAGCCTATGAGAAGGCTGACAGACAAGTCGTCGGAGTAGCCTGCGCCGGATCCAGGGCGTCGACCGCCTCGTGCAGCGCGATCTTGTCCGTGGTCCCGATGGCGACGTGCTCGGAGATGTCCGTGGCGCACAGGTCCTGCAACAGCACGTTGTGCACGTTCGGCCCGTTCAGGAACTGCGTCTGCCACGGCGTCACGACCTCGTCGTACTTCGTCGAGATCACCGTGTACTGCACCCCGGGCACGGTGTCGCCGCCCGCGTTCAGCTGCTGCATCAGCGGCGAGCCGACGATCTGGTCGGTGCACGCCGGGCACGCGGTGCCGATCAGCCCGATCGCGCCCGGGTAGTAGTCGGCGGCCAGGGTCTCGATGCCGTCCAGGTTCGTGCCGTGGTTGGACGGCGCCAGCCCGACCAGCGTGTGCACCTTGGCCGCGCCGCCGAGGAACTTCAGGTAGTAGCGGGGCATCATCCCGCCCTGGCTGTGCCCGACGATGTCGACCTGCGAGGCGCCGGTGGCGGCCAGTACCTGGTCGACATAGTCCGACAGCTGCTGCGCCGACTGCGCGACCGGCGCCAGGCCGTGGAACAGCGGGATGCCGGGTTCCTGGCCGTAGTCGAGCTCGAAGACGCAGTAGCCGCGGGCCGCTATGTACGGCGCGCCGACGATCCAGTTGTCGCTGGCGTTACCGAACGTCCCGTGCACCAGCACCACCGGGCGCGGGTGGTCGGCGCTGGGCCGGCACGAGAAGTCGTTGATCCCCGACGAGGTGGCGGCCTGCGCCGGGGCGGTCAGCGCCAGGAACGGCGCGGCCAGCAACAGAGCGGACACGGCGCGGATGGCGAGGGCGGTGCGGGTTCGCGTGCGAGTCCGGGTGCTGGTACTGGTGTTGGCGCTGGTTCGCGTGCGGGTTCGAGGACGGGCACGGGCCGGGCGGGCGGCGCCGGCGGAGCGGTGTTGGCGTTGACGCATGCTGACTCCCTTGGGACCGGTGGGGTGAGCGGCTTCGGTGAGCTGGGTCACACGCGCGTGTTACCGGTCGGTAAAGCTACTCGCAGGTAGCCGGGAAGTCACGAGGTCATGGCAACTCCTTTGCCGAGTCGCACACCGCCTCCACCAGATCGATCGCCCGCAGCGCCTCAGCGGCCGTACACGTCACCGTCGCATCGCCGGACCGGTACGCCTTCGCCTTGGCGCACAGATCCGCGTACTCCGGGAACAGCCCGGCCGTGTAGTCGGCCGAGGCCTCCTTCGAGATGATCTCGCCGGTCGCGATCGTCGCGTGCAGCCGCCCCGGCCCGGTCACCTCCCACGCCAACAGGTACGGGTCGATCAGCGAGGCGGGATCCCGTGAGGAGAGCTGCGCCCGATAGTTGGTGTGGGCACGCCAGTAGGACTCCAGATTCCCGTGGTTCCACTCCCGCAGCCAGGCCGCATCCGGCGCCACCTTGAGCCCCGAGGCCGTCGGCCCGTGCAGCGTGACGCCGTGCCGGTCCAGGGTCGCCCACAGCACCGGATCGGTCGTGCCGCCGGCGGCCTTGAACACCCCGTCCACTGAGAACGGCACCGTCGTCTCAGTGCGCGCACCGAGCAGATTCGGGGTGACGTAGTGCCCGTCCGAATGCGGATCGTCGTCGGCGCGCGTGGACTCCAGCAGCGTGTGCATCTCGCCGACCATCGCCAGATCCGTTTCGGTCATCGGCCGGTCGATCACCACGAGCACGTCCAGATCGCTGCGCCCCGGCTGCCAGCCGCCGAGCGCGGCCGACCCGACGACGTAGACACCGCGCACCATGTCCGGCGCGAGCGTCGCGTCCAGGGCCTTAAGGAAACGTTCTGCCGCATGCTCGTAGACCATCTTCGGAGCTTAACAACGCGATCTGTGGGGCCGCACGCGACGAACCGCCGCCGATGAGGAAGCCGGGCCAGCCGGGGGCCGGCGGACAACGAACCGGCCGACTCCCCCCTCGGAGTCGGCCGGTTCAGCCTTGGTGACGCAGAGCCCTGTCTCAGAACCCCGCCTCAGAACCCTGCCTCAGTCCACCTCGGCCAGAGCCTGGGCGAACTGCGCCGCGTACAGCCGCGAGTAGGCGCCGTCGGCGTCCAGCAACTGCGTGTGCGTCCCCTTCTCCACGATCCGGCCGTTCTCCATGACCAGGATCATGTCGGCGTCGCGGATCGTGGACAGCCGGTGCGCGATGACGAACGAGGTCCGCCCCTCCCGCAGCTTGTTCATCGCCCGCTGGATCAGCACCTCGGTCCGGGTGTCGACCGAGGACGTGGCCTCGTCCAGGATCAGGATCGCCGGCTCGGCCAGGAACGCCCGGGCGATCGTGACCAGCTGCTTCTCCCCGGCCGACAGGTTCGAGCCCTCCTCGTCGATGACGGTGTCGAAGCCGTCCGGCAGCGTGCGCACGAAGTGGTCCACGTGCGTGGCCGCCGCCGCGGCCTGGATCCGCTCGATCGAGGCGCCGTCGGTGCCGTAGGCGATGTTGTCGGCGATGGTCCCGCCGAACAGCCACGCGTCCTGCAGCACCATGCCGGTCTGGGCCCGCAGGTACTCCCGGGTCATCTTGGCGGTGTCGACGCCGTCCAGCAGGATCGCGCCGGAGTCCACCTCGTAGAACCGCATCAGGAGGTTGACCAGCGTGGTCTTGCCGGCGCCGGTCGGGCCGACGATGGCCACGGTCTGGCCCGGCTGCACGGCCAGCGACAGGTCCTCGATCAGCGGCCGGTCCGCGGAGTAGCTGAAGTTCACGTCCTGGAACTCCACCCGGCCGGCGACCCGCTCCAGCTCCACCGGCTGCTCCGGCTCGGCGGACATCTCCTCGGCGTCCAGGATCTGGAAGATCCGCTCGGCCGAGGCCACCCCGGACTGCATCAGGTTGGCCATCGCCGCGACCTGCGACAGCGGCATCATGAACTGCCGGGTGTACTGGATCGAGGCCTGCACGCTGCCCAGCGACAGCGCGCCGGCCGAGACCCGCAGCCCGCCGACCACCGCGACCAGCACGTAGGTGACGTTGCCCAGGAACATCATCGCCGGCTGGATCAGGCCGGAGATGAACTGGGCCTTGAAGCTGGCGTCGTTGAGCGCGTCGTTCTGCTTCTTGAACTCCGCCGCCGACTCCTCCTGCCGCCCGAACGCCTTGACCAACTGGTGGCCGGTGTACATCTCCTCGATGTGCGCGTTCAGCCGGCCGGTGGCCGCCCACTGCTGGACGAACTGCGGCTTGGACCGCTTGCCGATCCGCTGGGCCACCAGCACCGACAGCGGCACCATCGCGATCGCGATCAGGGCCAGCAGCCAGGAGGTCCAGACCATCATCACCATCACGCCCAGCAGCGTGAAGACCTGCATGACGATCTGCGCCAGCGACTGCTGAAGCGACTGCGCCAGGTTGTCCACGTCGTTGGTGGCCCGGGACAGCACCTCACCGCGCGGCTGCTTGTCGAAGTAGGACAGCGGCAGCCGGCTCAGCTTGGCCTCGATGTCGGTGCGCAGCCGCGCCATGCACCGGTTCACCACCACGATGACCAGCCGGGACTGGATCATCATGCAGACGAACACCAGGACGTAGAGCCCGGCCAGCACCATCAGGATGCTGCCGACCTTGCTGAAGTCGATGCCGTGCCCGGGGGTGAAGTTGATGGAGTTCACCAGATCGGCCTGCGTGCCGTGGCCGGTGGCCCGCAGGTTCGCGACCAGTTGCTGCTTGGTCGGGTACTGCCCGTTCGGCCCGGGCCGGGCCTGGCGTCCGATGACGCCGGCGAAGATCTGGTCGGTGGCCTTGCCCAGCAGCCGCGGCCCCCAGACCGACATCCCGACGCCGATCGCCGCCATCACCATCGAGACGATCAGCAGCGGGCGCTCCGGGCGCAGGTAGGACAGCAGCCGCAGGCCGGAGCCCTTGAAGTCCTTCGACTTCGCGGCCGGTCCGGACATGAAGGACGCCGGTCCCCGCAGCGCGCCGCCTTGTTGCGGACGCGGCGCGTCGCCTTCGCTCTCGGTCTCCAGGCGGTCCGAGGCCGGGTCCGCGGATCCGGGAGCCTGCGGCTTCGCGCCGTTCTGGCCGGCGCCGTTCTGGCTTGCGCCGTTCGCAGCCGTGCCGTTCGCCGCAGCACCGTTCTGGCTTGCGCCGTTCGCCGCGGCGCCGTTCTGGGCGGCACCGTTCTGGCTCGCGCCGTTGGCCGCGGCGCCGTTCTGCTCGGCGTTCACGACCTCGCCGTTCTCGTGGTTGCCGTTCTCGCGGTTCTCGCGGTTCTCGCCGCTCTCGCCGTTCGCGTGGTTCTCATCCCCCGTGCTCATGCCGCGGCCTCCTCTTCGGTGAGCTGCGAGAGCACGATCTCGCGGTAGGTCTGGTTGGATTCCATCAGCTCGCTGTGCGTCCCGGACCCGACCACCACGCCCAGGTCCAGCACGATGATCCGGTCCGCGTTGCGGATCGTGGAGACCCGCTGCGCGACGATGACCACCGTGGACTCCCGGGTCTGGTCCACCAGCGCGGCCCGCAGCCGGGCGTCGGTGCTGTAGTCCAGGGCCGAGAACGAGTCGTCGAACAGGAAGATCTCCGGCTTGTGCACCAGCGCGCGGGCGATCGCCAGCCGCTGCCGCTGACCGCCGGAGACGTTGGTCCCGCCCTGGGCGATCGGCGAGTTCAGGCCCTCGGGCATCCGCTCGACGAAGTCCCGGGCCTGCGCGGTGTCCAGCGCCTCCCACAACTCCTCGTCGGAGGCGTCGGGCCGGCCGTAGCGCAGGTTGGAGGCGATGGTCCCGGTGAACAGGTACGGCTTCTGCGGCACGATGGCCACCGACTGGGTCAGCGTCTTGGGGTCCAGCTCGCGCACGTCCACGCCGTCCACCAGCACCGCGCCGTCGGTGACGTCGGCCAGCCGGGGCACCAGGTTCAGCAGTGTGGTCTTGCCCGCGCCGGTGGAGCCGATGATCGCGGTGGTCTCCCCGGGCAGGGCCGTGAGCGACACCTCGTTCAGCACGCAGTCCTCGGCGCCCGGGTACTTGAAGCTCGCCCCGCGCAGCTCCAGCGTGCCCGAGGTCAGCGGCACCTTGGCCGTGGTCGGCACGACGACGCTGGACTCGGTCTCCAGCACCTCGCCGATCCGGTCGGCGCAGACCGCGGCGCGCGGCACCATCATGAACATGAAGGTGGTCATCATGACCGACATCAGGATCTGCATCAGGTAGTTCAGGAACGCCGTCAGCGACCCGATCTGCATCCCGCCGGAGTCGATGCGGTGCGCGCCGAACCACAGCACCCCGACGCTGGCGAAGTTCACGATGGTCATCACGATCGGGAACATCAGCGCCATCAGCTTGCCGACCCGCAGGGAGACGTCCAGCAGTTCGTTGTTGGCCTCGCCGTAGCGGCGGTACTCGTGCTCGTCCTTGACGAAGGCGCGGATGACCCGGATGCCGGTGATCTGCTCGCGCATCACGCCGTTGATCTTGTCGATGCGCACCTGCACGACCCGGAACAGCGGGCCCATCCGCGCGATGATGATGCTGATCGCGATGCCCAGCGCCGGGATGACCGCGACCAGCAGCCCGGACAGCGGGACGTCCTGGCGCAGCGCCAGGATCACGCCGCCGATCAGCATCACCGGCGCCGCGGCGGCCATGGTGAAGGTCATCAGGACCACCATCTGCACCTGGAGCACGTCGTTGGTGGTCCGGGTGAGCAGCGAGGGCGCGCCGAACCGGCCCACCTCGCGGGTGGAGAAGGCCTGCACCCGGTCGAAGATCCCGGCCCGCAGGTCCCGGCCCAGCGAGGTCGCGGTCTTCGCCCCGAAGTAGACCGCGCCGATCGAGCAGGCGATCTGCAGCAGCGAGAACACCAGCATGAAGGCGCCGGTCCGCAGCACGTAGCCGGTGTCGCCCTTGACCACGCCGCTGTCGATGATGTCGGCGTTCAGCGTGGGCAGGTACAGCGCGCACAGGGTCTGCACGAACTGCAGGGCCAGGACCAGCAGGATCGGTGTTCGGTACGGTCGCAGGTATTGTCTCAGGATTTTGATAAGCATGGTCGTCCCATCTGGCTCGGCGTGCCGGACAGCGGTGGCGGTCGGCGTGACCGGGCGAGCACTGTATGCGAAATCAGGGGTTTTCGTTTTCCGATAGACTGGCCCTGCGCCGGGGTTGGTCCGGGAACGGGAACGGCGGCTGGTCGGCGAGCGCCGCGGCGGTCCGGACCGCTTGGCGCAGCAGGGCAGTGTAAGGGGCGTCGACGTCGTCGCGCAGCCAATATCTGGTCGCCACCCGCACCGCGCCGTTGACCGCGGCCGCGACGATCCGCGGGAGCAGATCCTCGTTCGGATCCAGTCCCAGCCGCTCGCCGATCACCGGGATCAGCTGCTCCTCGAGCTGCCGCATCGATTCCAGGAAGTGCGGTCGGGCCCCCTCCTCGGCCATGACCTTGCGCAGCGCCTCTTTGCTGTAGCCGCCGTCGGCCATGATCGCCCGGAGTTTGTGGACGTTCGCCTTGTCCGGCTCCTGGCCGCCGAGCGTGTACTCCGCGACGACCGCTTCGGCGAGCGCGTCGGCGAAAGGCTCCTCGGCCGGCCGGCCGCTGAACGCCAGCGCCACCCGCCGGGCCCGATCGCCGGGCAGCGCGCCGAGCGCGGCCTCCCGGCTGTGGAAGTAGTTGTGGAACGTGCGGGGGGAGACCCCGGCGCGCTCGGCGATCTCGTCCGGGGTGACGTGCTGGAGCCCGTCGTGCTCCAGGGTCAGCTGCAAGGCCGCCTGGCTGATGCTGTTCCGGGTCTCCAGCCGCTTGCGTTCGCGCAGCGAGCCCGCTTCGTACTCGTCTTCCGACACGGCTCCACCTTCCCCCGGACTTGCGCTCAGCGCAATCAGTTTTTTGCGCCGAGGGCAAGATTCTCAGGCCGCGACGGTCTCCCGCCGGCCCGCGCGCAGCGTCTCCCCGGCCCAGGCGAGCTGGTCGAGCAGGGAGCGCACGGCGGTGTCGCGGGCTTCGGAGGGCAGCGGCCAGGACTTGTCCTCGGCGAACTGGTGCCAGTACTCGTGGAAGCTGACCGTGTCGCGGATCGGCACCGCCGACAGCTCGATGAAGACGTGCCGCAGCTGCTGGACCGCGCGCAGCCCGCCGGAGACGCCGCCGTAGGAGACGAACGCGACCGGCTTGCGGCTCCACTCGCCGTGGTACCAGTCGATCGCGTTCTTCAGCACCGCCGGGAAGCTGTGGTTGTACTCCGGAGTGACGACGACGAAGGCGTCCGCGGCGGTCAGGCGCGGGGCCAGATCGGCCACCGCGGGCGGCCGCGGCTGCCCGAAGCCGGTCATGGTCAGCGGCAGGTCGGCCTCGGCCAGGTCGATGACGTCCAGGTCGAACTCGGGGTGGCTCTGGGCGGCCCGGGCCACGAACCAGTCGGCGACGGTCGGGCCGAAGCGGCCGTCTCGGGTGCTGCCGATGATGACGGCGACGTGCAGGGGCTCCCGCGTGCCCTCCGGCGTGCCCGGTGTCGCGTTGGCGGTCATGGCGATCCCCTTCCAGGGAATGGGTGACGTGGCGCTGGATGTGTACGGTGTACGCTCCAGTGCGTACACCGTACATCTTGGCGTACGATGTACACAAGACGCGACGACGAGGAGACTTCCGCCCATGGCGAACACCAAGAACGCGTGCGGTCCCGGGGAGCAGGACGGGGAGCAGGGCGGTGCCGTCCAGCCGAGCATCTGGGAACGTCTGGACACCCCGCGCGGCGGCCGCACCACCCTGACCCACGCGGGCATCGCCGAGGCCGCCGTGGCCCTGGCCGACGCCGAGGGGCTGGAGGCCGTGTCGATGCGCAAGCTGGCCGACCGGCTCGGCGTGGCGACCATGGCGCTCTACCGCTACGTCGACAGCAAGGACGAACTACTGGAGCTGATGACCGACGCGGTCATCGACTCCGCCGCCCTGGTCGCCGACCCGGGGGACTGGCGCGCGGTGTTCGGCGAGGTGGCCGTGCGGCGCCGCGAGACGGCGCTGGCGCACCCGTGGCTGTCCGCGGCCCAGGCACATGTACCGACCACCCTGACGCCGAGCCGCAACCTGGTGGTGGAGCGCATGCTCGGCGCGCTGGAGCCGCTACCGCTGACCGGCGACCAGAAGATGCAGCTGATCCGGGCCCTGGACTCCTACGCACGCGGCGCCTCCGACGGCGAGGTGTACCAGCGGATGATGCTGGAGCGGCGCGGCTTCGGGTTCGACGGCGATATCAGGATCCTGCTGCGCTCCAACATGCAGTGGTTACTGCGCAGCGGACGCTACCCGCGCTTCGCGCGGGTGGTGCAGGACGGGCTGGCGCCGGCGGACGCGGCGGCCGAGTTCGATCAAGGGATCGAGGCTTTGCTGGACGGGCTGGCGGTGCGGTTCGGGATCTGATGCGGGGCCGGCTGGCCTCTGCCGTGTCAGGCCGACTCGGCGGATTCCAGGAGTCGGTTCACCACCATCGGTTCACGGCAGCCGGCGGGCGGCGATCTCGGCCGCGACCGCCCCGACCTCGGTCAACATCGGCGGCGCGAGCTTCCACTGCTGCCAGTACAACGGCACGTCCACCGTCCGGCCCGGCGCCAACTCGACCAGCTCCACCTGCCCGAACTGCTTCCTCTGGACGTCCGGGATCAGGCCCCAGCCGAGGCCGGACTCCACCGCGTACAGGAAGGCGTCGGTCGCCGGGAGATAGTGGCGCGGCCCGCTGGCCGGAGCGCCGAGGCCGCGCAGGAAGGAGTCCTGAAGGTCGTCCTTGCGGTTGAAGATGATGATCGGGGCGACGGACAGCGCGGCGGCCAACTCGGTCGCGGCGACTCCGTCCGGCAGCCAGCGCCGGACGAAGCCGTGGGTGGCGACGGCCCGGTAGCGCATGTGGCCCAGCGGACGGACCGCACAGCCCTGGACCGGCTTCGGCGAGGAGGAGATGGCCGCCATGACGAGCCCGGAGCGCAGCAGCTCGTCGGTGTGGTCCTGGTCCTCGCGGTGCAGGTCGAAGCAGACCGCTGATTCGGCGCCGAATCGGGCCGTGACCTCGGGGAACCAGGTACTCAGCGAGTCGGAGTTCACGGCGATCGACAGGGTCTGCCAGGTCCGGCGGCGCTCGCCCCCGCCGCCTTCCGAGCCCGTCTCGACCCCATCGGCCCCGCCGATCCCACCGGCCGTGCCCGCCGCGCCGGTCAGTCCCAACTCGGCGCGCGCGTTGTCCTCCAGCCACGCCAGCTGCCGCGCGAACCGCACCACGGCGACGCCGGACTCGGTCGGCCGCAACGGCTTGGAGCGCACCAGCAGCACCCGGCCGGTGCGCTGCTCCAGCGCCTTGATCCGCTGGCTGACCGCCGAGGGGGTGACGTGCAGGACGCGGGCCGCCGCCTCGAAGGTGCCGGCGTCCACCGCGACCAGGAGCGTGCGCACATGGTCCAGGGGCAGGTCCGTCATCATGATCTCTAATGATACCCAAGAAAGATTAGCTGGCCTTGGGATCACACGCCTTCCTAGCATCGAGCTCATGACCACCCCGCTCATGGCCGCCGCGGCCGGTCTCGGCACCGGCCTGTCCCTGATCGTCGCCATCGGCGCGCAGAACGCCTACGTCCTGCGCCAGGGCGTCCGCCGCGAGCACGTCGGCCCGATCGTCGCGATCTGCGGCGCCTCCGACGCGGTCCTGATCGCCGCCGGCGTCGGGGGCCTCGGGGCGCTGGTCCGCTCGATGCCGACCGCGGTGACCGTGATCGCCTGGATCGGCGCGGCCTTCCTGGTGACCTACGGCGTCCTGGCCGCCCGCCGAGCCTGGAAACAAAAGGACCACCTGGCCGCCGAGGGCACCGCCGAGACCTCCCTGCGCACAGCCGTCCTCACCTGCCTGGCCCTGACCTGGCTCAACCCCCACGTCTACCTGGACACCGTGCTCCTGCTGGGCACCGTCGGCAGCAGCTACGGCACCACCCACTGGTACTTCGCCGCCGGCGCCGTCACCGGCAGCATCCTGTGGTTCTCCGGCCTCGGCTTCGGCGCCGGCCGCCTGGGCAAGGTCCTGGCCCGCCCCAAGGCCTGGCGGGTGCTGGACGGCGTGATCGCGCTGACGATGATCACGCTGGGCGTGGCGATGGCCGCCAGAGCGTGAGGCCGCGCGCTCAGTGATCAGCCGGCAGCCGCTTCAGCCTCGCGCAGAGCCGCCCACCTACGCCTCGACGCCTCCCACCCCGCATCGGTGAAGAGAAGCTCGCACTCGCCGACCCAGCCCCGGTCGACCATGTCCAGCACGACTTCGGCGTGGACCACGTTCGGATCCGCGAGCGGCGCGTGATCGAGGTCCGCGATGCCGGTGCCGCAGGCGTAGGCGTAGATGTCGCTCGCCTCGTCGGCGCAGACGAGCGTCTCCATCTCGATCTGATTGCGCAGTTCGGGGGTGATCACGCCCATCTGGTGATCATCGCACGCGCGCGAAAGGCCGACGGCCGACCGCCCCTGTCCCCAGCGGCGATCGGCCGTCGGCCCTCAAAAGATCCGGCCCGGGAACGTTGACTGCGGCCGGGCCGGAAACCTCACGTCAGCCGGCCGGGATCACCGACCCGTTGAACGTCTTCTCGATGTACTGCTTCACCTGGTCCGAGGTCAGCAGCGCGGCCAGCTTCTTCACCGCCGGGTCGTTCTCATGCCCCTTCTTCACCACCAGGAGGTTGACGTAGGGGTTGTCCTGCGTCTTCTCCAGCGCCAGCGCGTCCTTGTCCGGGGTGAGCTTGGCCTGCAGCGCGTAGTTGCCGTTGATCACCGCGGCGTCCACGTCGTCCAGGGCCCGGGGGAGCTCGGCGGCTTCCAGGGGCTTGAACTTCAGGTGCTTGGGGTTGCTCGCGACGTCCTTCTCCGTGGCGGTGGTGCCGGCGCCGGGCTTGAGGGTGATCAGGTTGTTGTCGGCCAGCAGCTTCAGCGCCCGGCCCTCGTTGGTGGCGTCGTTCGGGACCGCGATGGTGGCGCCGTCCTTGATCTGGTCCAGGGACTTGGCCTTGTGCGAGTACAGGCCCAGCGGTTCGAGGTGGACGCCGACCACCGGGACCAGGTCCGTGCCCTTGGACTTGTTGAAGTCGTCGAGGTAGGGCTTGTGCTGGAAGTAGTTGGCGCCGACCTCGCCGTCCTGGGTGGCCAGGTTCGGCTGGACGTAGTCGGTGAACTCCTTCACCGTCAGCTTCAGCCCGGCCTTGGCCGCCAGGTTGTCGCGGATGTAGTCCAGGATCTGCGCGTGCGGGACCGGGGAGGCCGCGACGGTGATCGAGTCGACGCCGTTGGCCGCGCCGGCCGCTGACGAGCCCGAGCCGGAGGACTTGGAGGAGGAGCAGGCTGACAGACCCACGGCCAGGACGCCCACGAGGGCGGTCAGGGACGCGGCGAGCTTCTTGTTACGCATGAACAAGTTCTTCTTTCTTCCGGGTGTGTGAGGCAGGAGTGGCCGGTGGTCAGTGCTCGGTGCTCACCGGTGGGCCAGGCGCTTGGCGGTGAAGTCGCCGAGCAGCTGGACGATCTGGACGAGGACGATCAGCAGCACGACCGTGGCGATCATGAGCCCGTTCTCGAAGCGTTGGTAGCCGTAGCGGATGGCCAGGTCGCCCAGCCCGCCGCCGCCGATCGCGCCGGCCATCGCCGAATAGCCGACCAGCGCGATCACGGTCGTCGTCAGGCCGGCGACCAGCGCCGGCAGCGACTCGGGAAGCAGGACTTTGCGAACGGTGGTCAGGTGCGAGGCGCCCATCGCCTGCGAGGCCTCGATCAGGCCCCTGTCAACCTCGCGGACCGCGGTCTCCACCAGCCGGGCGAAGAACGGCACGGCCCCGACGGCCAGCGGCACGATCGCGGCGTCCACCCCGATCGTGGTCCCGACGATCCCGCGGGTGAACGGGGTGATGGCGATCAGCAAGATGATGAACGGCAGCGAGCGCCCGACGTTCACCACAGTGCCCAGGGCCTTGTTCGCCGCCGCGTTCGCCAGCAGAGCGCCGCGGTCGGTGAGGACCAGCAACAGCCCGATCGGCAGCCCGATCAGCACCGTGAACAGCGCCGACCAGCCGACCATCTGGAACGTCTCCAAGCTCGCCTGCCACAGCAGCGGCTGCATGTCCGACCAGCTCACGACCCGACCTCCTGAAGCGAGTCGGCCGTGGCGGTCCCCGGCGCGACGGTCTCGTCCGCGGCGGCCCCGACCGCGACGGTCTCGACATTGAGCCCCCGCTCGCGCAGGAACCCGACCTGCACGACGTTGTCCTCGAACCGCCCCGGCAGCCCGATCCGCATCCGCCCCACCGTCTGCCCGTTCACCGTCTCGATCGCCGCGCCCAGGATGGTCACGTCGACCGAGTACGTCCGCGCGAGCTGCGAGATCAGCGGCTGCGCGGTGGAGTCGCCGTGGAACGTGACGTCCAGCACCGTGGTCTGCTCTGCTCCTGCGGCCCCCGCAGGCTCCGGCGCCGGCCCCAACTGGAACAGTTCCCGCGCCAGCTCCGAACGCTCCCGGGTGAGCAGGTCCGAGATGGTCCCGGACTCCACGATCCGGCCATCGCGCATCAGAGCCGCGCTGTCGCACACCGCCTTGACCACGTCCATCTCGTGCGTGATCAGCAGCACCGTGACCCCCAACCGCTCGTTGACCTCCTTCAGCAGTCTCAGCACACTGCGAGTGGTCTCCGGGTCCAGCGCGGAAGTCGCCTCGTCCGACAGCAGCACGTGCGGATCGGCGGCCAGCGCCCGCGCGATCCCGACCCGCTGCTTCTGCCCGCCGGAGAGCTGCGCCGGGTGCGCGTCGGCCCGGTCGGCCAACCCGACCACGTCCAGCAGCTCATCGGCCCTGGCCCGGCGCTCGCGGCGGGTCAGCGAGCCGCCGATCTCCAGCGGCAGCTCGACGTTTTCCCGCGCACTCCGGCTGGACAGCAGGTTGAAGTGCTGGAACACCATGCCGATCCGGCGGCGCTCGGCACGCAGCTGCCGCCCGGACAGCGCCGTCAGCTCGCGCCCGGCCACCGACACCGTGCCGGAGGTGGGGCGCTCCAGCAGGTTCACGCAGCGGATCAGCGTGCTCTTGCCGGCTCCGGAGCGGCCGACGACGCCATACACCTCGCCGGCGGCGACGGAGAGGTCCACGCCGTCCAGCGCGGTCACCGGATGGTTCCGTGCAGAGTAAACCTTTGTCAGGTTATTTATTTCAATCATGATGCTTTCCAGGGAGCCGCGAGGGTGTGCGGCGGGCGCGCCACAACAGCGCGCCGCGAAGGCTTACAAGGGAAGAAAGGGGCCGCTAAAACCGGTCAGGGGAGTCGAAGACTCAGCAGCCGCACATTCGACACGCGAAGCGGCAGCACATCATCCCCGGCGCCATGGCGGCGGCGGGCATGCGGGAGCTCGTGTTCGCGATCATGGATATGACTATAGGTGGATCGCCCTGGCGACCCTTACCGTGTCCACTTCGTGAGACGATCCGATCCCACGCCAGCGTTACATCCGCGCTCTACCTGGGGCGATGCCGTCAACACGTGACGATCTCGCGCTCGCGTGCCCGTACGTGCGGCCCGGGAGGCGTTTCCTCCTGGGGCACGCTCGGCCGGGCGATCGCATGTCCGTACTTCTGGCTGGACCGGAGACTGCCGAGAGCTCCGATCCAGCCCTGATTCACGCACCTCAGTTCTGTGTTCGCTACTTATCTAGTGCTGTATCAGGCAACGTTTGCCCGGGAGTTTTCGCGGCGTTGTTCGCGATGCGGTTCGCGATGTGCCGGTCGGCGTGCGGGATCCGTTGGCGGTGGGGTTTGTGGGCCGGGTTGCGGTTGGCGTGTCGGTTTCAAAGCTTTTTACGGCCTTCGGTCATAGTTGTGCCGGTTCGGGGTTCGGGGTGGTGGGTGTGTTTGTCGGCTGCCGGTTCCCGTGTTCACGATCCCGCCCCGCCTCAGGCCTCTTCAACTCCGGCAAGTCGGAGCAAGGGCAAAGGGCCAGATCAAGAGCAAGATCAACGACACAGGCAAGATCAACAGCAGGATCAAGGTCAAACCCATGGTGAAGGGCCGGGCCTCCGGCGGGCCTCGGCAACCTCAGGGAAACTAGCGCGGTTCCCTCGGGTGGCCGGGTGAGTCTCAGCGGCGGCGGCCTGTGAGGTGGTGCGGTCCGTTCCCCTCGGTCGCGTCGTCAGCCCGGGGGGTACAGCACCGGTGTCCGGGGGTAAAGTCCGCGCGCGGCGGTTGGGTGTGTGAGCTGCG
>NZ_JAAFYZ010000102.1 GCF_018274385.1 Catenulispora pinistramenti
TGACGGGGGCTGGGAGCGAATCCGCGAGTGGACTCGGCGGCTCGGGGTTCGGGCCGGGAGTCGCGGATGGGGTCGCGGCTGACGGGCTCAGCGGCGGGCTGAAGCTCGGTGCGGGTGCGGGTGCGGGTGCGGGCGCGGTGCCGGAAGCAGCCGGTGACGCAGCTGCCAAAGTGACTGTCGCCGTGGCGGCGGTCGGTGACCCGAGCGACCCGAGTCCGAACACTGACCCCGCCGACCGGGCTCGCGTCCCGGCCAGCCGATCGGCGACCTGGGACCTGGCGAGCTCGACGATAGCCGGGTACGACGTCGGCCGCTGGTCGCGCGTCACGATCCTGATCTCCGAGCTCGATCTCGCCGGTCATCTGCGCGACGGCTCGGCCCGCGAGGCCGTGGTCTCCGAACTCCTGGCCCCGTTGCTGACAGTCCCGGGGGTGCGGCTGATCGTGGAGTCGGGGCGGACCGACGTGGCCGAGATCGCGGCCGGGGCCGAGGTGCCGGCGACCGTGATCGATCTCGGGGAGGCGCGGTGGACCGATCGGGCCGAGTTCGCGGCGTGGCTGGACGACCTGGTGCCCTCCGGCGGCGCGGCGGCCCCGCAGGCGTACCCGAACCCCACCAAGGCGCGCGAGATCCTGAGCCTGGCCTCGCACCGGCACGCCGGGTTGCTGGCCGCCAGCGACGAGCGGCCGTGGAAGCTCGCGGCGGTGCCGTTCGACGTCGCGTTCCGCGAGGGCATCGCGGACCAGATCGTGCTGGAGCCGGCGAACCTGGTACTGGTGCAGCAGCCCGCGTTGTCCACGGCCATCGACGCGCTCGGCAGCGCGGTCGCGCCGGGGACGCGGGCGGCCTGGCGGGTCGCCGGGCAGGCGCTGACCAACTCCACGACCATCCCCGAGCGGGCGGCGATCCTGCACGGCGCGGCGCTCGCGGTGGGCGACCACTCGCTGGCCGAGGCGGTCGCGCCCTACACGCGCGGAACGCGGCCCTCGGACGGCGCGACCGTCGGCGACCCGATCCCGTGGTTCACCCGCTGGGCCGGGTGGCGTCCGCTGCCGCCGGACACGCCGCGCCCCATGCCGTGGCCGGGGCCGGTGGCGGCGCTCGCGGTGGCGGCGGGGCTGGTGGATCCGCCGGCCGCGGTGGTCGATGTCAACGCGGTACCGGGTGCCGGTGTTGCGGCGGGATTGGCCGCCGGGCCGGAAGCCGGTGCCGAGAACGACGGCCTTGGCGCGGCAGCGGGCATCGGCGGGTCCGAGCCCGCCGATCCCAGCGCCGCGCCGACGAGCCAGCCGAATGAGCCAAGCCAGCTCGGCGAATCAGGCCAGGCAGGCCACCCGGGTCAGCCGACCGCCGTCGCCGAACTCGTCGAAGCGCCCCCGGCCACCCACGCCAGCCCCGGCATCCTCCTCACCCCGGTCACCTCCTCGTCGGCCAGTGCCTGGCTCCCCGACCCGGAGCCGGTCCCGCCGGAGGTCCTGGTCGCCATCGACGACCTGGCCCGCGCCTACCGCCTCGACCCGCGCAGCGGTCGGATCGTCGGGCGTCCGGCGGCGCCGGTGATGGTCAAGGCCCGCACCGCGGCCGTCGTGGACGCCGCGCCCAGCCTGGTCCTCACCGACTCCAGCCGCCGCCTGGCCGCGCTGGGCCCGGGGGCTCCGCGCGGGGCGGTGGCGGCGGTGCGCGACGTGCTGCCCGAGACCGTCGTGACCGCGGTGGCGGTCGCGCGCGAGGCGCTGGTGTTCGGCGCCGCGGACGGCCGGGTCCACGTCTGGCACGCCGGGACCGAGGAGCTGATCGCCGATCCCGAGGACCAGCACTCCGGGGCGGTGACCGCGGTGGCGGCCATCTGGATGCCCGAGGTGGACGTGCTGTTCGCGCTGTCCGGCGGGCAGGACGGCACCTTCCGGTTGTGGGCGGTGCCGGCCGACGCCAGCCTGCTGCCGGTGGAGGACCGCGGAGTGCCGGTCACCGCCGTCACGGCCGCGCTCACCGAGCTGGGCCCGGTCGCCGCGGTGGCCTGGTCCGACGGCTACGTCACGGTCTGGGACCTCGACGACGCCCGCACCGGGCGCCCCATCCCGCTCGGCTGGGCGCCGAAGGCCTTGGCGCTCGGCGGCGACGGGCTGCTCATCGCCGCCGGCGACGACGGGCTCATCGCCATCGACCTGCACCTCGGCGACTTCTTCGAGGGCTGAGGTCAGGTCCCTTCCAGGGCCGAGGTTCTTCCAGGGCCGAGGTTCTTCGAGGGCTGAGGTCCTTCGAGAGCTGAGACCGCTACCCGCCCAGGAGCCCGTCCCGCAGCGCGGCGATCTCCTCGTCGGTCACACCGTGCGCTGTCAGGTACCCCGCGACGCTCCCGAAGCGCTCCCGCACGTGCGCCAGCGACCCGGAGATCAGCTCCTCGCTGATCGGGTGCTCGAAGATGATGTCCCCTGGATCCGTCGACAGGTTCTCGTTCGATATCAGGTAGTCCGCGACGATCGCCTTGTCGCCGACCCCGAGCAGGTCCAGCACCATCGCCACCAGCACCCCGGTGCGGTCCTTGCCCGCCGTGCAGTGCACCAGTGCCGGCAGCGCGCCGGGCCGGGCCAGCGCCTTCACCGCGGCGGCGAACGCGTCGCCGCTGCGGTCCAGCCACAGCAGGTAGAGGTCGAAGAACGTCCCGTCGCCGGAGCTGTCCAGTGTCGGGGCCACGTTGACCCGCTCGACCGGCAGGTCGCCGAGGTCGTCCGGCCAGGCCGCGATCTCGAACGGCTGCCGCAGGTCGATCACCGTGCGCAGGCCGATCGACGCCAGCCAGGCCCGGTCCGCCTCCGTCGGCCGGTTCAGGCGCGCCGTGCGCAGCAGCCGCAGCGGTTGGACGACCGCCCCCGACTCCGTCCGCAGCCCGCCGATGTCACGTGCGTTCTTGATCCCGGTCAACGGAACGTCAGTCATATCAACGGATCTTATCGACGCCGTCCGCCCGCAGCTCCAGCGGTGTGCCGTCGGCCTTGCCGCAACTCTCCGGACGCGGGACCGGCGCGTACGAGCCCCGGACCGAGACCTGGTAGGCCCGGCCGTCTTCGTGCTCGACGACCGCCGTCCAGGCCGGCTCCGGGTCGCCGGCGGTGGCCGTCACCGACGCGACCGCGAGCACGCCGTCCGCGGACTCGCCCAGCACGTCCCGCACCGCCAGCTCCGCGACCTGCCCGGGACGCGACCATGTCGAGCGTCCCCGGCAGCCGTCCACGACCATCCGCCCCTGCCGGGCCCAGGCCAGCACCCGGGAGGCCGAGGCCGGGTCCAGCCGGCCGTAGGAGTACCCGGACGGCAGAACCACCGCGGTCGGCGCGAACCGGTGCCCGCCGAGGTGCGTGATCTCCCAGATCGAGGGCGGCGTGGCGTCGGTATCCGGCCCGGATGATGCCGGAGCCGCCGGAGCCGCCGAAACGGCTGAAGTCGCCGGAGTGGCTGAAGCGGCCGCCTCCAGCGCCTCCACCTCGACCGCGACCCGCCGCCCCACCGTCGCGCAGCAGGCATCCCGCTTCCCGTTCGTACACACCCCGAGCAGCGGCGCATCCAGGAACGAGTGCTCCAGAGCCTTCACCGCCCGCCGATCCCCGGCGTCCAGCGCGGCGAAGTCGATCTTCAGCAGGTCGGTCGGATACGCCACCACCCCGGTGGCCAGCCACGTCCGCTTCGGATGCGTCGAAGCCGCGTACCACCGCCGATGCGCCGGCTCGTGCTCGTGATGGTCCTCCACCCGGCGGATCAGCGCCAGCCGGATGCCGGTCCCGGCCGTCCGGCCCTCCAGCTCGGCGCCCAGCCCCGGGTCCAGCCGGCTCTCGGTGACGGCCGCCCGCCCCCACGGCCCCGGCTGCTCCAGCAGCAGCCACGCCCCGGCCACCGCCCCGGTCCCGGCCACTGGTTCGCCCAGTTCCCGGGACAACACCGAACACGCGTGGGGCTGGGGTGCCGGAAGTTGATCGTCACGCATGTCTTCGACCCTAACGCCGAAAGCGCACCCCCCACACCGCTCGCGTTTGCCGGCCGGCGGGTTCACGATGGTGGCAGGAAGGAAGCTCGGGGGGTGCGCCCTGATAGGTAGGTGTGGCCATGTCCGAGACCCGGCAACCCGAAGAAGCCGCCGAAGCAACCGCCCCGGAAGCCCGTCGCTACGGCTTCCCCGCCGTCCACGGCCATGAGGTGTGCGCGCTGCGCACGGTCGCCCGCGAGGACTGGGACGACTCCGGGCCCGGGCGCGTCCAGCTGCTCCGTTGGCGCGAGGGTTCCGGCGCCCTGGTGCGCGACCTGCCGCTGACCCGCCTGTACGTCTGGGCCCGGGCCGGCCGGATCAGCTTCGGCGCCCCGGACGGCCGGACGGTGGACGTGGTGCTGCTCGGCGAGCCGGAGACCGAGGGCCTGCGGCTCGGGGCGCCCTGGCCGCAGAGCCACGACCGCGCCAGCACCGCCTCCAACCTGGCGCACGGCGTGGTCGCCGATATGAAGAACGCGGTCACCTTCCCGGCGGCGTTCCCGCGGATGATGCGGGTCAGCGGCGAGCGCAACGCGGTGCTGGACTCGCTGGTCGCCTGGTGCAAGCGCGAGGTCCCGGACATCCACATCCTGCGCGGCTGGTTCCGCAGCTCCGAGGGCCCGTCGCGGCACCAGGTCAGCGGCTCGCTGCACAAGGGCCTGATCGGCGAGCCCGGCTGGCTGCCGGACACCGTCGGGGCGCACCCGAGCGGATGGTCACCGTTCCATAACGACCGCAACGCGCACAGCGGGACCGCTCGTCCTAACGCGCATGAGCACCCTTCAGGAGCTTGAGCTCGCGGCGACGCGGCCCAAAGAGGTCTACGGCGGGGACGCCAAGATCGTCTGCGACAACCTGGTCCGGATCTACAAGACCGACGGCATCGAGGTCCAGGCCCTGCAGGGTCTGGACCTGCTGGTGCGGGCCGGGGAGCTGGTGGCGATCGTCGGGGCCTCCGGCAGCGGCAAGTCCACGCTGCTGAACATCCTGTCCGGGCTCGACACCCCGACCGCCGGGGTGGCCAAGGTCGGCGGCTACGACCTGCTCACCATGAAGGGCCGCGACCGGCTGCGCTACCGGCGCGAGACGGTCGGCTTCATCTGGCAGCAGACCGCGCGCAACCTGCTGCCGTACCTGAACGCCGCGGACAACGTCGCGCTGCCGATGGGATTCGCCGGCAAGAAGCGCAAGTACGCGCGGCGCCGCTCCACCGAGTTGCTGGACCTGCTGGGCGTCGCCCGCTGCGCCGACCGGCGTCCCGGGCAGATGTCCGGCGGCGAGCAGCAGCGGGTGTCGATCGCGGTGGCGCTGGCCAACGACCCCGAGGTGGTGTTCGCCGACGAGCCGACCGGTGAGCTGGACTCGGCCACCAGCCAGCAGGTGTTCGACGCGCTGCGCACCGCGAACGGCGAGCTCGGGGTCAGCATCGTGGTGGTGACCCACGACCACGAGGTGACCGACCAGGTCCAGCGCACCGTGGAGATCCGCGACGGCCGCACCTCGACCGAGCTGCTGCGGCGCGGCGGGGAGGACTCGACGGCCGAGCAGTTCGCGGTCCTGGACCGGGCCGGCCGGGTGCAGCTGCCGAAGGAGTACCTGGACGCGCTGCGGATGAAGGACCGGGTGCGGGTGGCGAAGAACTCCGACCACATCGGGGTGTGGCCGGACCTGGTGCAGGGTGCCGCGGGCTCCGCCGGTTCTGCCGGTTCCGCGGGTTCCACCAGCGCGCCGAGCGAGGAGGACTAGTCCGGTGGGGGACATGATCGAGATCGAAGGGCTGCGCCGGACGTTCGGCTCGGGGGAGAACGCGGTGCACGCGGTCGAGGACGTGTCGTTCACGGTGCCCGAGGGGCAGCTGTGCGCGATCGTCGGCCGCTCCGGCTCGGGCAAGACCACGCTGCTGAACCTGATCGGCGGCCTGGACAAGCCGGACGCCGGACGGATCGCCGTGGACGGCAGGCAACTCGCCGGACCGGGCCGGAACCTGGGGGAGAAGGAGCTGGCGGCGCTACGCCGGGACCTGTTCGGGTTCGTGTTCCAGTCCTTCGCGCTGATCCCCATCCTGTCCGCGGCTGAGAACGTCGGCATTCCGCTGCGCCTGCGCAAGACCGCCGTCGCCGAACGGGAGGAGCGCGTGGAGCTGCTGCTGAACATGGTCGGCCTCGGGGACCACATGAAGCAGCGGCCCGGCGAGCTGTCCGGCGGCCAGCAACAGCGGGTGGCGCTGGCCCGGGCGCTGGCCAACTCGCCGCGGGTGCTGATCGCCGACGAGCCGACCGGCCAGCTGGACTCCGAGACCGGGCGCGCGGTGATGCGGCTGCTGCGCGCCGTGGTCGCGGCGGAGAACGTGACCGCCCTGGTGGCCACGCACGACCCGCTGATGATGGACCTCGCCGACCGGGTGATCACCATCGGCGACGGCAGGCTGCTGGCGGACTCCGACGCCGAGAGCGCGGGCGTCGGAGCCGCGGCGGAGACGTCGGTGTAATCGGGCCCGGGCCCTAGACCGCAGACCCCCAGACAACAGACCCCAGACAACAGACCCCAGACAACAGACCGCAGACCCCGGACCCCTCGGCGGACCCCGAGGAGCGGTCCGGACCCCAGCGGTGGCCTCCGCCCGGACTCCACCACCGCTGATGAGGGAGCACCGTCGTCCCACGACGGGACTCCGGTCCTGCCACACACGGACCGGGGGAGAGGACGTCCCGCCGCGTGCCCCAGGCGCGGGGACGACGGTGCTCCCGTCCCAGCTCCGGTGGCCACCCCGAGGGGGCGGCCACCGGACACCGGTCAGCCCGGAGCTCAGCCGGCCTTGGCCGGGCTCGTCACGTACCCGATGGGCACCTCCACCGGAGTCCCCGAGCCGTCGCGGCGGGGGTCCACCGGCGGCAGCGGGACCGGCGTGCCGTTCTCCGTGCAGGCGTACGCCGGCGCGTTCACCGCCCAGGCGGCCACCAGCCGGTGCTCGCCCTTCAGGAAGCGCTGGCAGCGCACGCCGCCGGTGGCCCGGCCCTTGGTCGGGTACAGGTCGAACGGCGTGGCCTTGATCGTGGTCGCGGTGTCGACCAGGGCGTCGTCGGAGCCGGCCATCGACACCACCAGGCCGTCCTGCCCGGGGTCGACCGCGCCGAAGAAGATCACCGAGGCGTCCTGCCCCAGGCTGATGCCGGCCATGCCGCCGGCCGGGCAGCCCTGCGGCCGGACCAGCGACGCCGAGAACTTCAGGAGCTGCGCGTCGTCGGTGATGAACGTCAGCTCCTCCTCGCCGGTGAGCAGTTCCGTGGCGCCGGCCACGGTGTCGCCGTCCTTGAGGGTGATGACCTCGAAGGAGTCGCGGTTCTTCGGGTAGTCCGGGGTGACCCGCTTCACCACGCCCTGGACCGTGCCCAGGGCCAGGCCCGGGGACTCGGGGTTCAGCGAGCACAGGCACAGCACCCGCTCGTCCTCGTCCAGCCGGACGAACTCCGACACCGGGGCGCCGCCGGAAAGGCTCGGCGCCGCCTTGGCCGCCGAGTCCGGCAGCACCGGCAGGTCGATCACCGGGAACCGGATCAGCCGGCCGGTCGTGGTCACCGCGCCGACCTCGCCTCTTATCGTCGAGGTCACGATCGAGGCGACGGAGTCGTTCTTGCCGCGCTCACCGCCGGCGCCGATCTTGGTCGAGCCGGAGGCGGTGCGGGCCAGCAGGCCGGTCGCGGACAGCAGGACCGCCACCGGGTCGTCGCTGATCTCCAGCGGCCGGGCCTCGAACACCGGCAGCGCGCCCTCGACCAGGACGCTGCGGCGCGGGGTGGCGAACTGCTTGGAGATGGCGGCCAGCTCGTCGGAGACCACCTTGCGCAGCAGGGCGTCGGACTCCAGGATCGCCGTCAGGTCCCTGATCTCACCGGTCAGCTTGTCCCGCTCGGACTCCAGCTCCAGGGAGTCGAAGCGGGTCAGCCGGCGCAGCGGCGTGTCCAGGATGTACGTGGCCTGCTTATCCGACAAGGCGAAGGCGGCCATCAGGTTTTCCTTGGCCGCCGCGGCGTCGTCGGACTCCCGGATCAGCCGGATCACCCGGTCGATGTCGATCAGCGCGATCAGCAGGCCCTCGACCAGGTGCAGCCGGTCCATGCGCTTGGTGCGGCGGAACTCGGTGCGGCGCCGGACCACCTCGAAGCGGTGGTCGAGGTAGACCTCCAGCAGCTCCTTCAGGCCCAGCGTCAGCGGCTGGCCGTCGACCAGCGCCACGTTGTTGATGCCGAAGGACTCCTCCAGCGGGGTCAGCTTGTACAGCTGCTCCAGGACCGCCTCGGGGTTGAAGCCGGCCTTGATCTCGATGACCAGCTTCAGGCCGTTGAACCGGTCGGACAGGTCCTTCAGGTCGGTGATGCCCTGGATCTTCTTGGCCTGCACCAGCTCCTTGACCTTGGCGATCACCTTCTCCGGGCCGGTGTTGAAGGGCAGCTCGGTGACCACGATGCCCTCGCGGCGCGGCGTGACCTTCTCGATCGAGGCGGTGGCGCGCATCTTGAACACGCCGCGGCCGGTCTCGTAGGCGTCCCGGATGCCCTGCTCGCCGATGATCTGACCGCCGGTGGGCAGGTCCGGGCCCGGGACGAACCGCATCAGGTCGTCCAAGGTGGCGTCCGGGTGCTTGATCAGGTGCCGGGCGGCGGCCACCACCTCGCCCAGGTTGTGCGGGGCCATGTTGGTGGCCATCCCGACCGCGATCCCGGCGGCGCCGTTGACCAGCAGGTTGGGGAACGCCGAGGGCAGGACCTGCGGCTCCTGCTCCTGGCCGTCGTAGTTCGGCCCGAACTCGACCGTGTCCTCGTCGATGGAGTCGGTCATTATCATCGCCGCGGGCGAGAGCCGGGCCTCGGTGTACCGCATGGCCGCCGGCGGGTCGTCGCCGCCCAGGGAGCCGAAGTTGCCGTGCCCGTCGACCAGCGGGATGCGCATCGCCCAGGACTGCGCCATGCGCACCAGCGAGTCGTAGATCGCGGTGTCGGAGTGCGGGTGCAGCTTGCCCATCACGTCGCCGACGACCCGTGCGCTCTTGACGTAGCCGCGATCGGGCCGCAGGCCCATGTCGTTCATCTGGAACAGGATCCGGCGATGGACCGGCTTGAGCCCGTCGCGCGCGTCGGGCAGGGCGCGCGAGTAGATGACCGAGTACGCGTACTCCCGATACGAGTCGGAGAGCTCGTCGGCGACATCGATGTCGACGATGCGTTCCTCGAAATCCTCGTCGGGCTCCGGGGTGGTGCTGCGGCGTGCCATCTTCGGTGCGGCTCCTGCTTCTCGCGCTGCGATGCGGGTGACGCCCTATTGTTGCGCGTCGTTCCGACAGCGTGGTGCAGGAGGGCGCGGAGTAGGCAACCTCCTAAGCTTTCGCACGTCTAGACGGATGGAAATGTCAGGTGACTGGGGAGGGTGTACGAAGGCCAGGATCATGGCCGGGCTGGCGTTCGCGGGCGTGGCGCTCGCGGGATGTTCGAGCACGTCGAGCAGCGGTTCGGCGCAATCGGCAGCGACCACCGGGGCGCCGTCCGCCACGACGGCGAGCACGACGGCGGCGGATGCGGCGGTCGGCGATACGAGTTCATCGGCGGTGAGCTCGGGCGGTGCGACGAGTTCGGGCGCGGCGGGTGGACTTGTCCTCCAACGGCGCGGACAGCTTCGCCGGGGGGCGATGGCATGGACCCGAAGATGGCCTGGGACGCGGTCCTGGACGCGAACAGGTAGGGCCCGCGGGCCCGCCGCCGATCACCGTCCACCTGTCCGCCGTGAGCGATCGCGCCCGATAATCGGGTGATAACGGCCCCGCGCGTCACGCTTCCGTGCGGCATGGGGCCCGCAGCCGGGCCCGCAGGTGTCAGGATGGACCCATGCCCAACTCGCAGCCGTCCTCGTCAGCCCGTCCCGCCCACGGCGACCTGATCGCCGCCATCGAGCGCAGCGGTTACTACCCCGCGCTGGTGGCCGAGGCCGTCGAGGACGCGGTCGGCTCCGAGGCGGTGCTCGGCCATCTCGTGCACCAGGAGACCACCTTCGACGCCGACGAGGTGCGAAGGCACGTCACCGTGCTGGCCGTGACCCCGACCAGGCTGATCGCCGGGCACACCGACGAGTACGGCTCCGACGACCCGATGGCCCCGGTGCCGCCCGGCTCCCCGGACGCGGTGGCCGGGGCGAAGGCGTACGCGACCACCTCCACCGAGACCGTGCCCCTGCACCGCATCTCCTCGGTGGTGGTCAGCCGGGTGGTCGAGGACCCGGCCAGCCACCGGCCCGGCACCCCGCCGCGCGAGGTGGTGCTGACCATCGGCTGGGGCGTGGTGAGCCGGCTGGACCTGGAGCCGGCCAACTGCGGCGACCCGCACTGCGACGCCGACCACGGCTACACCGGCACCGCCACCGCCGACGACGTGATGATCCGGGTCTCGGCCGAGGCCGACGGCGCCGACGCGGTGGCCGAGACCCTGGCCTTCGCCCGCGCGCTGACCGACGTCGTCACCGACACCGGCACCGCCGCCGGCACCCGGTCCGGGCGCTGAGGCCGGGGTACCGAACCGCGTGAACCCGCCCGGAGGGTCCGGTCCCGACCGGTCCGATCTCGTCCTGCCCGCCTACGGCCGCGGCGCCCTGTCCGACCTCCTCCCCGCCGTCCTGGCCGCCCTCGGCGTCCCCGGCGCGCCCAACCCCCTCGGCCTGGCCCCGACCCGCCGCGCCTGCGTCTTCCTGGTCGACGGCATGGGTGCCCGCCTCATCGAGCGCAACGCCGAACTCGCGCCCTACCTGGCCAAGGCCCTGCGCGCCAACCGCGACCTGACCGCCGGCTTCCCCTCCACCACCGCGGCCAGCATCGGCTCCCTGGGCACCGGCCTGCCCTCCGGGGCCAGCGGCATGCTCGGCTACCGCGTCCTGGTCCCCGGCACCTCCCGGATGATCAACCTCCTGCGCTGGGACGTCCCGGTCGACCCGCTGGAATGGCAGCCGCACGAGACCGTCTTCGAGCGCGCCGAACGCGAAGGCATCGAAGTCACCCAGGTCACCGCGGCCCGCTTCCAGGACTCCGGCCTGACCCGCTCGGTGCTGCGCGGCGGCGCCTTCACCGGCGCCGAATCCCTCCCCAACCGCGTGGCAGGCGCCCTGGAGACGCTCAAGGACGCCGCCGACCGCGACGCCCGAGCCCTGGTCTACCTCTACTACGCGGACCTCGACGCCGCCGGCCACCTCAACGGCGTCGACTCCGAGAGCTGGCGCGGCCAGCTGGCGGTCGTGGACGCCACGGTCCGCGAACTGGTCGACCGGCTCCCGGCGGGCACCACGCTGTACGTCACCGCCGACCACGGCATGGTCGACGTCCCGGCCGACCGGCGCGTGGACGTGGACGAGGACCCGGAGCTCCAGGTCGGCGTGCGGCTGCTGGGCGGCGAGGGCCGGGCCCGGCACGTGTACGCGAAGCCGGGCGCGGCGCGCGACGTGCTGCAGATCTGGCGCGAGGCGCTGGAGGAC
Source organism: Catenulispora pinistramenti (assembly GCF_018274385.1). Taxonomy (GTDB): domain Bacteria; phylum Actinomycetota; class Actinomycetes; order Streptomycetales; family Catenulisporaceae; genus Catenulispora; species Catenulispora pinistramenti. Next base: position 11,525 of record NZ_JAAFYZ010000102.1, read on the forward strand.
GTGGCCGTGGTGCGGTCGCGGGACGAGGCGATCTACGAGGGCTGGTTCGGCCCGCCGGAGGCGGTGGACGAGCGGCTGGCGCCGCGGATCGGGGACGTGGTCGCGGCGCTGTTGGCGGACTGGGCTGTGGTGGCCACACGGCGGGAGAAGCTGGAGTCCCGGCTGTTGGGGATGCACGGGTCGCTGTCGGCGGCTGAGCAGGAGATCCCGTTGTTGGTGTTCGGGGCGGGGGCAGTCGCCTCCGGATGAGTGCCAGTATGGCGACTATGCGCGAACCTGAGACCTCTCCGCTGATCAGCACGGATCAGCTCGCCGCCGACCTGGCCGTCGACCCCGCCGAACAGGCTGACCACGCCGACCACGCCGACCAGGCGCCGATCGTGCTGGACATCCGCTGGAAGCTCGGCGAGCCCAGCGAGTACGGGCACGGGGAGTACCTGAAGGGGCACATCCCGGGCGCGCGCTACATCAGCCTGGACCAGGACCTGGCTGAGCACCCTGACTCGCCGGTCGGGGCCCGCGGTCGGCATCCGCTGCCGGACCCGGAGCGCTTCGCCGCCGCGATGCGCCGCGCCGGGGTCCGCACCGACCGGCCGGTCGTCGTGTACGACGGTGGCGACAGTACCCAGGCCGCCCGCGCCTGGTGGTTGCTGCGCCACCACGGCCACCCCGACGTGCGGGTCCTGGACGGTGGCTTCGCGGCCTGGAGCGCGGCCGGCGGGCCGGTCGAGCAGGGCGAGCCGCCAGCAGGGGCCGCAGGGGCCGCAGGGGTCGCCGGGGCCGCCGAAGGCGACTTCGCGCCGGCCGAGCGCGGCGTGTTCGCCGTGCTGGACCACGACGGCGCCGCCGCGGTCGCCGCGTCCGGAACGCTGCTGGACGCTCGCGCCGGGGCCCGCTACCGGGGCGAGACCGAGCCGGTCGATCCGGCCGCCGGGCACGTCCCCGGGGCGGTGTCGGCGCCGACCACCGAGAACCTGGACCCGGACGGCCGCTTCCTGTCGGCCGTCGCGCTCAAGGAGCGCTTCGACCGCCTGGGAAGCCAGGCGTGGGACGCGGACGGGGTCGCCGTGTACTGCGGTTCCGGCGTCACCGCGACGCACGAGATCCTGGCGATGGCCGTGGCCGGCATCTCCCCGGAGAGCGTGGCGTTGTACGAGGGCTCCTGGAGCGGCTGGGCTTCCGACCCGTCACACCCCGTGGCCACCGGCGACGCCTGACCCGGCCGCCCAAGCCTCCTGAGACGCAAGTCACCGCTGCGCCGGGCCTCGCCACGTTGACCGCCACCCGCGCTGTCCTGCTAACTTAGGCACGCCTTAGTTCGTTAAGGCATACCTAACTTCAATCGGCGGACGCCGGGTGACCAGAAGGGGCGGGGCGCGGTGCTGTCGGATGCCTTCCCGAGTTTCCTGATCGGACTCCGAGAAGGGTTGGAAGCCGGGCTCGTCGTCTCCATCCTGCTCGCCTCGCTGGCCAAGGCCGGGCGCCGGGACCGCGCGGGGTCGGTGTGGCTGGGGGTCGCGGCGGCCGCCGCGCTGAGCCTGTCGTTCGCGGCGGTCCTCACTTTCACCTCCGCGCATCTGCCGCCCAAGGCGCAGGACGTCTTCGGCGGCGTGATGGCGCTGCTGGCGGTCACGTTCGTCACCACGATGGTGTTCTGGATGCGGCGGGCCAGCGCCTCGATGTCCGGGGACCTGAAGGCGAAGTTGGCCGCCGCCCTGGGCGCCAGCACCGGGATGCTGGTGTTCACGGCGTTCGCGGCGGTGGCGCGTGAGGGCCTGGAGACCGCGCTGTTCCTGTGGACGACGGCCCAGACCGCGCACGAGAAGAGCGGGCCGGGGATCGGGGCGGTCGCCGGGATCGCGGTGGCCGCGCTGCTGTGCTGGGGGCTGTACCACCGGGCGCTGAAGCTGAACCTCGCCCGGTTCTTCAAGATCACCGGGTTCGTGCTGGTGGTCATCGCGGCCGGGGTGCTCGCCTACGGGCTGACGGACCTGCAGGAGAGCGGCGCCGTCGGCGGGTTCACGTCCTACGCCTGGGACCTGACCGCGCACCTGGACCCGAACGCCTGGTACTCGCAGGTGGTCGCCGGGACGCTGAACCTGACGCCGAAGATGACCTGGCTGTCGGTGGTCGGTTACGTGGCGTACCTGGCGCCGGTGATGTTCTTCTACCTGCGGCCGGCCGCTGCGGCGGTCCGTCCCGCTCCCAAGACCGCCGAGGCGGTCACGCCGGTTCAGAACCCTGAAGTCCCTGAACCGGCTGCCACCCCGGCCGCCTCGGCTCCTGCCCCCGCCTCCCGCAAGCCGACCCCGCGCTGGGCCCTGGGCACCGCGATCGTCGCGGTCCCGGCGGTGGTCGCCGGCGCCGTGATCGTCGCGGTCGGCCCCGACTCGGGGAGCAAGGGCGCGCAGACCATCGAGGTCTCCTCGGCGTCCTGCGGCAAGGGCTTCGGCGACCTGACCACCGGCGAGCACGTGTTCCAGATGAAGAACACCGGCGACGTGGCGGCCGAGGTCTACCTGATGGACCCGTCGAGCAGTGCGGTCTACGGCGAGATCGAGGGCCTGGCGCCGGGCACCACCCGGCCGATGACCGCCACGATAGGCACCGGCACGTATGCCTGGCGCTGCGTCCCGAACGGCAAGGACGCGGTCACCTCGGAGTCCAAGCGGGCCAGCGGCACCGGCAGCAGCACGACCGCGGTCGTGCCGATCACCGAGAAGGACCTGGAAGCCCCGCTGGACCAGTATCGCGCCTATGTCACCTCGCACCTGAGCGAGCTGGCCGGCTACACCGACACGCTGAAGCAGGACGTGGACGCCGGCGACCTGCCGAAGGCCGAGCAGGACTGGCTGACCGCGCACCTGGCGTACAACCGGCTCGGCGCCGCGTACGGCACCTTCCAGGACTGGGACAAGAAGATCGACGGCCGCGCCGACGGCCTCACCGGCAAGGTCCAGGACCCGGACTTCACCGGCTTCCACCGCCTGGAGTACGGACTCTGGCACGGCGAGGCGGCGGCGGCCCTGGCCCCGGTCGCCGACCAGCTGGCCGCCGACGTCCACGGCCTGGTCGGCGACTGGCCCAAGCAGGACTTCGACCCCGCCGACCTGCCGCTGCGGGCCCACGAGATCCTGGAGAACACCCTCCAGTTCCAGCTCACCGGCGACGCCGACTACGGCTCGGGCAGCACGCTGGCCACCGCCGACGCCAACCTGACCGGCACCCGCGAGGTGCTGAGCGTGATCAGGCCCCTGGTCCAGGCCCGCGACCCGCGGGGGCTGGCCGGGATCGACAGCTGGCTCGACCGCTTCGGCACGGTCGTGAACGCGGCCAAACAGCCCGACGGCACCTGGACCCCGGTGGCCCAGCTCGACCCGGCGGCGCGCCAGAAGCTGAACGGGACGCTGGGGGAGCTGCTGGAGCAGCTGTCGGTGGTGCCGGACCTGCTGGAGATCCGGAAGGCGACGTGAGCGGGGTCTGACGCCCGCCCCCGGAACGCCGACCGCCGACTCCGCAGATGAAAGTGCTTTGAGATGACCGAGCAGAACCAGACCCCTGAGGCCGCCTCGCAGGAGGCTGCCACCGTCCAGGCCGCCACCGCCCAGGCCGCCACCTGCCCCTTCGACCACAAAGCCTTCGCGCGCCGCGCGATGCTCAAGGGCGCGGCGGCCGGTGTCGCGGGCGCCGCGGTCGTCGGGGCCACCGGCTTCGCCATGGACAAGGCCTCGGCCGACGCCGCCCCGGCCGCCGGCGCCGGCGCCACCGGCTCCGGCCGGGCCCTGCCGTTCCACGGCGCGCACCAGCAGGGCGTCACCACGCCGGCGCAGAAGCACCTCACGCTCGCCGTGTTCGACGTCATCGCCGCCGACAAGGCCGAGCTGACCGCCCTGTTCCAGACCCTCACCGAGCGGGCCCGGTTCCTGACCGCCGGCGGCACGCCGCCCGACCTCGGCGTCGGCGCTCCGCCTTCGGACAGCGGCATCCTGGGTCCCACGGTCCCGGCCGACGGGCTGACCGTCACGCTCGGCGTCGGCGCCTCGCTCTTCGACGCGCGCTTCGGGCTGGCCGGCAAGAAGCCCGCGCGACTGACGCCGATGAAGACCTTCCCGAACGACAACCTGGACCCGGCCGAGTGCCACGGCGACCTGTCGCTGCAGATCTGCGCCGACAGCCAGGACACCGTGGTGCACGCCATCCGCGACATCGCCAAGCACACCCGCTCCGGCATGCAGCTGAAGTACCGCGTCGACGGCTGGGCCAACGATCCGCGGCCGACCGGGGCGCAGCGCAACCTGCTCGGCTTCCACGACGGCATCGCGAACCCGCAGACCGACCACGAGTTCGACTACCTGGTCTGGGTCCAGCCCGGCGGGCCGGAGCCGGCCTGGGCCGCCGGCGGCAGCTACCAGGTGGTGCGGCGGATCCGGATGCTGGTCGAGTTCTGGGACCGGGTGTCGCTGCTGGAGCAGGAGAAGATGATCGGCCGCCGCCGGGACACCGGGGCCCCGCTGGACGGCGCCGCGCAGGCCGACGTCCCGCAGTACGCGAAGGACCCCAAGGGCGCCAACATCCCGCTGGACGCGCACATCCGGCTGGCCAACCCGCGCACCCCGGAGACCGACCGGAACCGGATCCTGCGCCGCGGCTACAACTACGACCGCGGCTTCGACGCGGTCGGCGACCTCGACATGGGCCTGGCGTTCGTCGCCTACCAGCAGGACATCCAGCGCCAGTTCGAGTTCGTGCAGACCAAGCTGATCGACGAGCCGTTGGTGGACTACATCTCGCCGGTCGGCGGCGGCTACTTCTTCGTGCTGCCCGGGGTGAAGGACGCCGCCGACCACTTCGGCAGCGCACTGCTGGCCTGAACCGCATGTCCGGCCTGCACCGCGTATCCGGCCTGAACCGCATATTCGGTGGCACCCCCCTGCCGGTGTGCCTAGCCTGAGGGCGTGCCCATCGAGATCAAGATCGTCACCGAGGCCGATTACGACGCCTTCAGTGACGTGACCGACGTCGGCTTGCTCAGACTCCAGGAGCGCGGCCGGGGCCCGTTCCGCCGCACCGTGTTCGCCGACGACATCGCCGCCGGCCGGGCGATCGGCGCCTATGACGGCGGTCGCGTGGTCGGCACCTTCGGGAACTACGCCAACACCGTGACGGTCCCCGGCGGCGCCGCGGTGCCGGTGAGCGCGGTGACCGCGGTGACGGTCGCGCAGACCCACCGCCGACGCGGCATCCTGTCCTCGATGACGGCCGAGGCGTTCCGGCAGTCGGCCGACGCCGGGGTGCCGCTGTCGATGCTGATCCCGGCCGAGTGGCCGATCTACGGCCGCTTCGGCTACGGCCACGCCACCGACGAGACCCGCTACACCTTCGACACCAAGCGCTGTGCCACGGTGCGGCCGCTGCCGGGCACCGTGGACTTCGCCTCGGCCCCGGAATGGGTCGAGGCGGGACGGGCCGTCTACGAACGCCTCCGCGTCGCCACCCCCGGCGCCATCGAGCGGCGCAACGCGTGGTGGGAACGCGAATCCGGCCTGCTGACCCACGACGGCAGGCCGCTGGACAAGGAATCGCTGTTCGTGGTCTACCGCGACGAGGCCGGGACCCCGCGCGGCGTCGCGAACTACCAGCCACGGGAAGGCAGCTGGGAGGGCTTCGTCCCGGACAACGGCGCCGAGGCCTACATGATCGCCGAGGACTACGTGGCCCGCGTCCGGCTGCTCCAGTTCCTGTGGGAACAGGACTGGTTCTCCTCGTTCTCGGTCGCGAAGTTCCCGGCCGACGACACCTGGCGGCACCTCATGGCCGACCCGCGCGTGGCCCGTCAGAAGCAGCGCTATGACGTGCTCTGGGTCCGCGTGCTCGACGTCGTGGCCGCGTTGGGGGCGCGCACTTACGAAGGCGAGGGCCGGCTGGTCCTGGCCGTCACCGACCCGGACGGCTACGCCGAAGGCGTGTACGCCCTCGAAGGCGGCCCGGCCGGCGCCACGGTGAAGCGCAGCACTGAGACCCCCGACCTGACGCTGCCGGTGCAGACCCTCGGCGCGCTCTACCTCGGCCAGCACGCGGCCAGCGCGCTGGCCCGGGTCGGGGAGGTCGCCGAGGAGAAGCCCGGGGCACTGGCGCTCGCCGACCGGATGTTCAAGACGGCGGTCCCGCCCTACTGCGTCACCTGGTTCTGAGCGCCAGCCGTGCCAGTAGTACTAGTCCGTCGGTCCCGGCCGCGTCGCCCGCTCGTCGATCTCCATCCAGGACTGCGGCCGCGCCACCGGGACGAACCCGGCCTTGGCATACGTCGTGTGCTTGTCCTTGGTGGCCAGCAGGAACCGGTTGATCCCGATCGCCTTCAGGTCGGCCACGATCTCCCGGGACAGCCACGGGCCGATGCCCTTGCCGCGATAGGCCGCGTCGACGTAGACGTCGCAGAAGTAGGCGAAGGTGGCGTGGTCGGAGATCACCCGGGTGAGGCCGATCATGGTGTCGCGGTCGGCGTAGACGCCGTAGACGTGCGATCCGGCGAGCGAGCGTTCGACGGCGTCCTGCGGGCGCCCCACGCCCCACCAGGACTCCTCTGCGATCCACCGGTACACCTTGCCGGCGTCGACCAGAGCCGGGTCGTCGCTGATGAACAATCCGTCCTCGCGCGTCACTTCCATGACCAGAAGTCGATCACATTGTGGGCGGCCGGGCTATCGCCAATAGCGGAAAAGTGGCTTGGTCTCAATGTCCGAGACATTGCGACCAAGCCACCGTCGTTTCCGCAGAGCCGCCGCGTGACCAGCGCCGTGGCGGAAAAGCGTCAGTCGCGGCCTTTCTGCTTGCCGCGCCGCGAGCCGAAGACGATCTCGTCCCACGAGGGCACCGTGGCCCGCCGCCCCGGCCGCACGCCGTCGGCCTCGGCCTGCCGGTCGGTGGTGCCGACCATCCGCTCCCGGTGCGGGACGGTGGTCCGCGGGCCGAAGATCGCGTCGTCGAAGGCCGAACCGGCCGACTGCCCGGCCACCGCGGCGATCGGCGCCGGGGAGCGGGTGTCGGCGGCGTCCAGGAAGTCGAAGTCCTCCTCGGGGCTGGCCGCCGGGCTCGGGACGCCGGCGGAGCCGTTGACCGCGGCGGCGGCCGAAGCCGAGGCCGCCGCGGACGCCGAAGCCGGCATCGAGGACGGGTGCCGTTCCACGGACGCGGTCCGCTCGGCGGCCGTGCGCTCGCGCTCGCGGTCCCGTTCGCGCTCCCGCTCCAGCGCGCCGCCGGAGCCGTTCGCGGAGGTCTCAGCGGGACGCCGACGGGCCTCCAGGTGCACCAGCGAGCCGCCGGCCGAGGAGCCGTTGGTGCTCGGCGCCGGGCCCGGCAGCACGGTCCCGCCGGAGAGCACGGAGGCCGCGGCGAAGGGGAACATCGGCTCGGCGGCCGCGATCGAGGACGCGTCCGAGGACAGCAGGCGGGCCTCGTCGTCCTCGGGCGTGACCAGCCGGCGCGGCGGGTCGAAGGCCCACAGCGCCTCGTACGTCTCCCCGGAGATCCGGTAGATGGCCTGCACGGTCCAGGTGCCGTCCTCGCGCCGCCAGGAGTCCCAGCGCACCGCGGCCGGGTCCTCGGCGCCGCGCTTGGCCAGCCGCTCGCCGACGATCTCGCCGAGTTTCTGCCCGTGGTTCTCGCCCTGCCGGCGCACCTGCGTGTTCTGAGCCTTTTCCGCCATGAAAGCGCGCTCGGCGAGGATCGGTCCCTCGAACCGGCGGATGCGTTCCACGGAGATGCCGCAGGCGTCGGCGACCTCCTGCGCGGTCGCGCCCGCGCGGATGCGGGACTGGATGTCGCGCGGGCGGAGCTGACCCTCTGCCTCTATCTCGATCTGGCCCAGCCGGGCCCGATCGCCGCGGACGGCCGCCCGAAGACGCTCGTCGATGGTCAGATGGAATTCCTGGCCGTCGTTCGAGCGCAGCACAAGTCGCTGACCGTCGCTGGTGACGGCCATGACGCGGAGCTCAGTCACGAGCGGACCTCCCTTCGACGAGTGCTGCCAGCTAGACCGTACTGCATCGACACGCCGATCGGGTACGGGAAACGGATGAGGTCGCCCGGACAGCAAGGGTTGTCGGTCATTTGTCGTACGCCGTCCAGTTGTGGGATGTCAGTTCAGTGATCCCCCCGCGGATCACCCCTCCCGCCTTGAACCGGGTACATTCCCAGACATCATGGTCGCCAATCCTCATCTTCCGGTTCTTCTCGACCTCCTCGGCGTCTTCGCCGCCGCGGTCGCCGGGGCTTTCGCGGGTCTGCGTAAGGGCCTGGATCTGGTCGGCATCCTGGTCATCGCGGTCGCCTCATCACTCGGAGGAGGGATGATCCGGGACGCCCTGATCGGTGCCACCCCGGTCGCGGCGATCTCGGACTGGCGCTATTTCGCGGTCGCGCTCGGCGCGACCGCGGCGGTGCTGTCGGTGACCAGCCGCCGAATGAGTGATTCCAAGCTGAAATCAGCCATCGAGGAAGTGCGCGGGCGGGCGGTCCGGCTCGACCGGATCGCCCTTGTCGCCGATGCGTTGACCCTCGGCTTGTTCGCGGTTTCCGGCACTCTCAAAGCATTGAATTACCATCTGCCGGTCTTCCAGGCCGCGCTGCTCGGCACGGTCACCGCGACCGGCGGCGGGGTGGTGCGCGACGTGCTGGTGAACGAGGTGCCGATGGTGCTCCAGCGGGAGCTGTACGCGGTCCCGGCCTTCGTCGGCGGACTGCTGTTCGCCTTGCTGGAGCGGCACGGCTTCGTGGTGCAGGGCTACCTCGCCGCGGCCGGCTCGGTGGTGATCACCGCGGCCATCCGCCTGGTCGCGGTGTGGCGGGACTGGCACGCGCCTCGCCCCGGCGCTGTCGCATAGCGCCGGGGCGAGCCTGATACACCGTTCCTACGTGGTTCTTCTCACAGGGTGAATCTCAATACCCGCCCCATCCGATCGGGTGATAAGCGGATCAGTTCACGACGTGCGTGGTCCAGTTCGCCGGGTCCGTGCCCAGCGAGGTGATCCGGTCCAGCAGACCCTGGGCGCCGCCGACGGAGGCCAGCGGGTCCTGTCCGTTCTTGCCGGGGACGTCTCCAACGCAGATGTGCAGTCCGCCGGAGTCCTTGCAGACCGGCTCGCCGGTCGGCGCCGGCCCGGGGGAACCCTTGCCGATGAGCGCGGACACCTTGGGGTCGACCGGATGCTGCTGGGTCCGCGGGTCCTGCCAGCCGGTCGGGACGGCCGAGATGTCGAAGTTCCCGCCGGCGGCGGTGTAGCTGAGCCCGACCCGGAATCCGCCCTGGCCGACCACGGCCGGGTCGTCCAGCGAGGCCTCCCCGAGCACCGCGTCCTTCGGCATGCCCTCCACGTGGATCGGCAGGGCGACGGCGGAGCCCTCGGCCGCGACCTGGCCGGCGACCTTGATCAGCAGGCTTTGGAGCTCGGCGCCGTGGATCTGGTAGTCGCCGCCGAGGCCGTACCAGGACCCGGACGCGGTCTGCCACATCAGCGACAGATCGGCGGGGATGCTCGGGGCGTCGCCGGGGTTCGACACCAGGTAGGCCTTCGGGCTTCCCGGAACGGTCACCTCCGTCTTCGTGTAGTAGGACGGCAACTGCGGCTCGGTCGGTGAGGACGTCAGCGCCAGCGTCGGCGGCGTCACCGGCCCGGAGGGCGAGGACGCGGACTGCGCGGTGCGTGCGGTGACGCTGTTCCCGTAGTCCGGGCCGGTGAGGTAGCTCGCGGTCTGGAACCCGGCGGGCAGCCAGGTGAACCGGCCGACCGCGGTCAGCGGGTCGGTGCCGGTGAACTGGTGCCCGGAGGCCGCGTTCAGGCCCCCGGCGGGCTTGGTCGGCGAGGTGCCGCCGAGCCCGTTCACCACCAGCGCGCAGGCCGCGACCACGGCCACGCCGCCGCCGATCGGCGCCAGCCGCGCGGTCAGCACCCGGCGCCGGCCGTCGGCCCGGGCCTTGCCGATGTCCACGGTGCTGACCGGGGCGTCGGCGTACTCGGCTGTGGCCAGGTCGTCCAGTGAGTTCTGCAGATCGAAGGTCATCAGGTCCCCTCCATAACAGGAGTCGGATTCGGATCGAGGATGCCCCGGAGCGTGGCCAGACCCCGCGCTGTCTGGCTCTTCACGTTGCCGGTCGAGCAGCCCATGGCCTGTGCGGTCTGCTCGACCGACAGGTCGCAGTAGTAGCGCAGCACGACCGCCGCCCGCTGCCGCGGTGGGATCCGGAACAGGGCCTTCTTCAGGTCCAGCCCCAGTTCCAGGTCGCTGAGGACGGCCGGAGTCGGCTCCGGATCGGCCGCGGACCCGCCGCCGCCGAACCGGTGCAGGACCGTCCACTTCGCCCACCCGTTGCGTTGCTCGGCCAGGTAGGTGTTGATCAGCGTGCGGCGGGCGTAGCCGTCGACGTTGTCGGCCCGGCCGGCCCGGTGCCAGTGCGCGTAGAGCTTGGTGATCGCGCTCTGTACCAGGTCGTCGGCCCGATGCCAGTCCCCGCACAGCAGGTACGCGACCCGCCGCAGCCAGGCTTGGCGTGCGCTGACGTACTCGGTGAACTCGGCGTCGCGGTCAGGCTTCGCCATAGGCACCCCCTCGGTTTCGGTGTCCGGACAATCACCTGATGCGGTCGGGGGCGCGGGAGGTTGCACGGGCCGGGACGGTCCTGAATCCGACCGATCCGGTCGAGGGGGAATCTCGCACGATCCGGACCGTGACCTCGGCCCGGGGCGTGCGGTAGTACTAGTGGGGAAGCGGTGGCCACGGACCCCCGGCCGCCGCGGGCGGCCCACTGGTGTGCAGGGTGATCAGTGGGCTGCCCGGTTCCCCGGTTAGCGCATTCGGGGTAGCCGCGCCGGGCCGTCAGTCAGCCGGGGAGTCGGCTGGGCTGTCGGCCGACCGGCTCAGCCGATCGCCGTCGAGCTCAGTCGATGACCAGGTCGATCTCGGGCTCGTCGGCCCCCAGGTCCAGGTAGCACGCGCCCGGCTCGACGTACTCGGTCCCGCCGGGGCCGTTGATGTGGATCCCGGTGAACACCGCCACGTGCGCCGGCTGCGACTGCCCCTCGCGCAGCACGCTGATCACCTTGTGCGTGTCCGCGGTGATCACGTCGCGCGCGATCCGGGTGAGCCCGGCCAGGTCCGGCACCGGGCCGTCGGGCAGGAAGGGCGGGATGCGGTCGCGGAGCATGCTCTGCTCCGGGTCGGCCAGGTCCAGGAAGGGGTAGTCACCGGTCGGCGCGTTGTCGCCGCGCAGCTCGTCGTGCAGCGCCATCAGGGCGCCGCAGGTGTGCGAGACGCCGGGGACGCCGGGGCGCTCGACGTTGCCGATCACGCCGTGCGAGTCCAGCCCTATGTGGGGCAGCGCCACCAGGACGAAACGGCGGACGCCGTCCTCCACCGGGGCGTGGCCGGAGGCGGCGAGGATGCCGGTGCGGCCGAGCACGATCATCCCGGCCAGGCCGGCCATGTTGAAGCCGGCGCCCCAGGTGTCGTACAGCCGGGCGGTGATGGTCACCGCGAGCTCGTCCCGGCAGGTCGCGACCAGCGGCAGCGTGTTGGCCGCGTGGAAGCCGCGCGGTGCCAGCAGCTCGCGCGTGGCCCGCACGAAACCGGTCGCCGGAATGGCGGACGGGAACATGGTGCGCAGGACCTTGGAGGCGGCGGTGGGAGCGCTGCTCAGGTCTTCCGTCGAGGTGCTGCTCATCTCTTCCATTGGGACGATTGTCACTGGACTCGCCCGACCGGGCCAGCCGCCGCTCGGGTGAGCGTGCTCACAACGGCCCGCGGGGCGTGGTCCGGGCGGTGCGGGACACCCCCCGGGTTGGTGAAGCCCGGCGGCACCCACTAGAGTGTCTTGATGTCGAGATACTTTCCGCAAGCGAGAGCTGGGCCATGGCAATGACCTCCAAGAACAGCTTCGGCGCCCGCGACACCCTCGCGGTGGGCGCGCAGTCGTACGAGATCTTCCGGATCGGCGCCGTCGAGGGCTCCGACCGCCTCCCCTTCAGCCTGAAGGTGCTGCTGGAAAACCTCCTGCGCACCGAGGACGGCGCCAACGTCACGTCGGGTCAGATCCAGGCCCTGGGCCAGTGGGACCCGAACGCCGAGCCGGACACCGAGATCCAGTTCACGCCGGCGCGCGTGATCATGCAGGACTTCACCGGTGTGCCCTGCGTCGTGGACCTGGCCACCATGCGCGAGGCGGTGGCCGAGCTGGGCGGCGACCCGGCGAAGATCAACCCGCTGGCCCCGGCCGAGCTGGTCATCGACCACTCGGTGATCGCCGACGTCTTCGGCCGCCCGGACGCTTTCGAGCGCAACGTCGAGATCGAGTACGGCCGCAACCGCGAGCGCTACCAGTTCCTGCGCTGGGGCCAGACCGCCTTCGACGAGTTCAAGGTGGTCCCGCCCGGCACCGGCATCGTGCACCAGGTGAACATCGAGCACCTGGCCCGGGTCGTGTTCGACCGCAACGGCCAGGCCTACCCCGACACCCTGGTCGGCACCGACTCGCACACCACCATGGTCAACGGCCTGGGCGTGCTGGGCTGGGGCGTCGGCGGCATCGAGGCCGAGGCCGCGATGCTCGGCCAGCCGGTCAGCATGCTGATCCCGCGGGTGGTCGGCTTCAAGCTGCACGGCGAGCTGCCCGCCGGCGCCACCGCCACCGACCTGGTGCTCACCATCACCGAGATGCTGCGCAAGCACGGCGTGGTCGGCAAGTTCGTGGAGTTCTACGGGGCCGGCGTCGCCGCCGTCCCGCTGGCCAACCGGGCCACCATCGGCAACATGTCGCCGGAGTTCGGCTCCACCTGCGCCATCTTCCCGATCGACGACGAGACCATCAGCTACCTGAAGCTCACCGGCCGCCCGGCCGAGCAGCTGGCGCTGGTCGAGGCCTACGCCAAGGCCCAGGGCCTGTGGCACGACGCCGCCAAGGAGCCGGCCTACTCCGAGTACCTGGAGCTGGACCTGGCGACCGTGGTGCCCTCGATCGCCGGTCCGAAGCGCCCGCAGGACCGCGTGGTGCTCGCCGAGGCCAAGGGCAAGTTCGCCGAGGTGCTGCCGACCTACGCCGCGCAGGGCACCAAGCCCACCCCGGTCACGATGGAGGACGGCACCCAGTTCGCCATCGACAACGGCGCGGTGGTGATCGCCTCGATCACCTCCTGCACCAACACCTCCAACCCGCAGGTGATGATCGGTGCCGCGCTGCTGGCCAAGGCCGCGGTGGAGAAGGGCCTGCACGCCAAGCCCTGGGTCAAGACCACCCTGGCGCCCGGCTCGAAGGTCGTCTCCGACTACTACGAGCGCGCCGGCCTGACCCCGTACCTGGACAAGCTCGGCTTCAACCTGGTCGGCTACGGCTGCGTCACCTGCATCGGCAACTCCGGCCCGCTGCCGGAGCCGGTCAGCAAGGCGGTCAACGAGGCGGACCTGGCCGTGGTGTCGGTGCTGTCCGGCAACCGCAACTTCGAGGGCCGGATCAACCCGGACGTGAAGATGAACTACCTCGCGTCCCCGCCGCTGGTCGTCGCCTACGCGATCGCCGGCACCATGGACTTCGACTTCGAGAACGAGCCCCTGGGCTTCGACGCGGAGGACAACCCGGTGTTCCTGAAGGACATCTGGCCCTCCACGCAGGAGATCCAGTCGGTCATCGAGCAGGCCATCACCGCCGAGATGTTCGCCAAGGACTACTCCGACGTCTTCCACGGCGACGAGCGCTGGCGCTCGCTGCCCACCCCGACCGGCAACGTCTTCGAGTGGGACACGGACTCCACCTACGTCCGCAAGCCCCCGTACTTCGAGGGCATGGCCGCCGAGCCGGCCCCGGTCGCCGACATCCACGGCGCCCGCGTCCTGGCCAAGCTGGGCGACTCGGTGACCACCGACCACATCAGCCCGGCCGGCAGCATCAAGGCCGACAGCCCGGCCGGCAAGTACCTGGCCGAGCACGGCGTCGGGCCCCGGGACTTCAACAGCTACGGCTCCCGCCGCGGCAACCACGAAGTGATGATCCGCGGCACCTTCGCGAACATCCGGCTGCGCAACCAGCTCCTGACCGACGTCGAGGGCGGCTTCACCAAGAACCTGCTCACCGGCGAGCAGAGCACCATCTACGACGCCGCCCAGGCCTACCAGGCCGCCGGCATCCCGCTGGTGGTCCTGGCCGGCAAGGAGTACGGCTCGGGCTCCTCCCGCGACTGGGCCGCCAAGGGCACCGCGCTGCTGGGCGTCAAGGCCGTCATCGCCGAGAGCTACGAGCGCATCCACCGCTCCAACCTGATCGGCATGGGCGTGGTCCCCCTCCAGTACCCGGCCGGCCAGAACGCCGCCTCGCTCGGCCTCACCGGCGAGGAGACCTTCGAGATCACCGGCCTGGAGGCGCTGAACGACGGCGGTACCCCGCGCACGGTGAAGGTGAAGGCCGGCGATGTGGAGTTCGACGCCGTGGTGCGCATCGACACCCCCGGAGAGGCCGACTACTACCGCAACGGCGGGATCATGCAGTACGTGCTGCGGAACCTGTTGAAGAAGTAGTAGAGCTCTGACAAAACAGCCCTCGGCCCCTGCGGGTCGGGGGCTGTTTCGCTGACGGCGTCAGGCGGCGGACGCCACGCTCGCGGAGCACTGCGAAGGCGGTCAGCTCAGCCGCCGCAACTCGTTCGCGGCGACCAGTGCCCAGTGCTGATCGGGCCCGGTCGCCGCGCGGGTGAACCACATCCGGGCTTCCGGAACGTCGCGGCGGCGGACGGCGATCACGCCGAGGAAGACCATCGCGGCCGGTGCGGTGTCGGGGTCGCCGATGGCGGTGACCGCCAGGAAGGACAGCCTCGCGCCGAGCAGATCGCCTTCGGTGTAGGCGAACATCGCGCCGTCGAAGAAGGCCCGCGCTTCCTTGCGCAGCACTCGCGGGATGTTCGCGGGCGGGCTCAACGACCGGGCTATGGCCGCGTGGCCGCCGATGGGTTCGTCGGGCGGCGAGTCGGGCGCGTCCTGCGAACCCAGAGGGATGAAGGGCTCCTCTGGCGGGTCCTCGTCCTCGTCCCCGATTTCGCTCGTCTCCTCCGCGTCGTCGCTCTGGGCCTCGATCTCGGTCTCGGGCTCGCGCGCGGCCAACGCGTCCAGCGGTGCGCGCACCTCATGGAACTGTATGTCGGGTGCTGGCCGGGGTTCCAATTCCGGGGACATGACCTTTACTTACCCTCGGTTTAACCCCGTTCCCCGATTCTGGCCGTATGGACCAGAACAGATCGGCTGTCGCGCATCTGTTGCGGCGCGCGGGGTTCGGCGCGAGCGGAGCCGAGATCGATGCCGCCGCGAAGGCCGGGTACGAGGCGACCGTGACCGCTCTGCTGGCGCCGACCGGGGCCGATCCCGGTGCCGCCGCGACACCGTTGCCCGGCTTCCCGGCCATGAAGGTGCCCAAGAAGGGCAGCGCGCAGTCGGACTACCAGATGGTGGGCTGGTGGCTGGCCCGGATGGCCGCCGTCACCCAGCCGTTGGTGGAGAAGCGCACGTTCTTCTTCCACGGGCACTTCGCCACCTCGATCCAGAAGGTGGCCAGCCCCGGCTACATGGTCCAGCAGAACCAGACGATGCGGACGCTCGGCGGCGGCGACTTCGCCGCCTTGGCGCACGCGATCGTCCGGGACCCGGCGATGATGCTGTGGCTGGACAGCGCGGGCAACACGCTCAAGGCGCCGAACGAGAACCTGGCCCGCGAGCTGATGGAGCTGTTCACCCTCGGCGTCGGCAACTACACCGAGGACGACGTCCGGGCCGGCGCCCGCGCCCTCACCGGCTGGCGCCTGGACGGGAACGGCAAGGCCACCCTCGTCCCCAAGCTGCACGACGACACCCCCAAGACGATCCTGGGCAGGACCGCGGACTTCGACGACACCTCGTTCGTCGACTGGATCCTGCAGCAGCCGGCCTCGCCGAAGTTCGTCACCGGCCGGTTCTGGGACCGCTTCGGCATGCCGGGGCCGATCCCGGCCGACGTGTCCGGTCGCCTGCTGGCCGCCTACGGCCCGAACCGCGACGTCACCGAGCTTCTCAGGGCACTGTTCCTCGACCCCGTCTTCCAAGGGCCGCAAGCACGCTACGCCTTGGTGAAACAGCCCACTGAGTATGTCGTCGGTGTTCTCAGGGCTCTGAAGATCAAGGTCGACGCGAGCGCGGATTCCAAGGACAACCAAGCGCTCCGCACCGCTCTCAACGGCCTGGGCCAACTGCCCTTCTACCCGCCGAACGTCGGCGGCTGGCCCGAGGGCACTGCCTGGCTGACCACCGCCGCGTCCCAGACCCGCTTCGCCTTCGCACAGTGGGCCGTGGCCAAGGGCGACCTGTCGCAGGTCCAGAACAGCAGCCCGTCGCAGCGTATCGACGCCGTCGCGCACCTGCTCGGCGTGGACGCGTTCACCGACCGCAGCACCGCCGCGCTCAACGAGGTCGTGGCCGAGCCGGCGCAACTGGTGACGCTGGCCCTGCTGGCGCCCGAGTACCTCGTGAACTGAAAGCCCGCTCGACGCTCGACACCGCAGCCAGAATCTAAGGACTCGATCATGGACACAGTGACCCGCCGCCGCTTCCTGGAGTTGTCCGGCGTCATGTCCACCGGCGCGTTCGCGGCCGCGTGCTCCTCCTCGCACGGCCACCCCGCGGCCGCCCCCGCCCTGACCCCGGGCGGCCCGACGACCTCCGGCGCGCAGCTCGGCGCGGCGGCCCAGCACTCGCCGCTCACCCCGGGCCAGGGCGTGGTGGTGCTGGTGACGCTCTACGGCGGCAACGACGGTCTCAACACCGTGATCCCGTACGCCGACCCGGCCTATCACGACTCCCGCCCCGACCTCGCCTACACCGCCGCCGACGTCCTCGACCTCGGCGACGGCCTGGGCTTCAACCCGGCGATGACCGGGCTGCACGAGCTGTGGCAGCGCAAGCTGTGCGCCGTGGTGCGCGGCGTCGGCTACCCGCAGCCGAACCACAGCCACTTCGTCTCCATGGACATCTGGCAGACCGCCACCCCCGGCGAGCCCACCGGCTCGGGCTGGCTCGGCCGCTGGCTGGACGCCCAGCCCGACGACCAGATCAGGGCCCTGAAGGCGATCTCGGTCGGCGGCACGCTCCCGCCCCTGCTCGGCGGTACCAAGACCGCCGGCAGCTCGCTGCCGATCGGCCAGTTCCGGCTGCCCCGGCCCGGCCCGCTGGACAACGGCTTCATGGCGCTGGGCCAGCCCTCGGCGCAGGACTCCACGCTGGCCGCCTACGCCTCCCGCGACGTCGCCGACCTGTTCACCGTCGCCAAGACCTTCAGCCCGGCGCTGGCCTCGGCGTCCACGACCGCGGGCAAGGCTTCGGGCAAGACCGCGGGCAAGGGCGCCGGCACCGCAAAAACCGCGGCCGGCGGCGCCGCCAAGGCCGCGAAGACCTCAGCGCTGGCTCAACAGCTGGACATCGTCGCCGAGTGCATCAACGCCTCGGTCCCGACCCGGGTGTACAGCGTTAGTCTCGGCGGCTTCGACACCCACAGCGCGGAGAAGGGCACCCAGTCCCAGCTGTGGGGCGAGGTCGACAAGGCGGTCGTGGACTTCCAGAACGCCATCGCCGCCGGCCCGCACGGCAAGAACGTGGTCACCGTCCTCTACACCGAGTTCGGCCGCCGGGTGAAGGCCAACGCCAACGAGGGCACCGACCACGGCACCGCCGGTCCGGTGCTGGTCGTCGGCGAGCCGGTGAACGGCGGCTTCTACGGCGAGCAGCCCTCGCTGACCGACCTCGACGACGGCGACCTGAAGTTCAACACCGACTTCCGCAGCGTCTACGCCACCCTGCTGGACAAGGTGCTCGGCGCGGATCCGGCCCAGGTACTCGGCCAGGACCAGCCGCGGCTCGCGTTCCTGTGACACTCGCGTTCCTGTGACACTCGCGCTCGTGTGACAGCCGTATCGAGCCGTCTGGCAAGGCGCCGCCTGTTCGCGCAGCGGCGCCGAACTCATGTTCGCCGCTGCTCGGCGGCGGAGGCGTCGTCGTGTGAACACCCTGCGCGGGCCATGTGAAGATCATGTAGAAGCGGCCTGGAAGCGCCAGGGCGGCGCTCAGGCCGGGCTTAGACTCTCTGCCGTATAACTGGAAGCCAGGGCGTCTGTTTCAACTGAAGGAGGATCGGGTGGCACTGCTGGAGGCGATCCAGGGTCCGCGCGATCTGGACAAGCTCAGCTCCGAGCAGCTCATCGAGCTCGCCGCGGAGATCCGCGCTTATCTGATCCCGACCGTGGCGAAGACGAGCGGCCACATCGGCCCGAACCTCGGCGTGGTGGAGCTCACCATCGCCTTGCACCGGGCCTTCGACTCGCCCAAGGACACCATCCTGTGGGACGTCGGCCACCAGTCCTACGTGCATAAGCTCCTCACCGGGCGGCGTGACTTCTCGGCGCTGCGGCACGCCGGCGGGATGTCCGGCTACCCGGCGCGCGCGGAGTCCGAGCACGACGTGATCGAGAACTCCCACGCCTCCACCGCCCTGGCCTACGCCGACGGCATCGCCAAGGCGCACCAGGTGCGCGGCGTCACCGACCGCCAGGTCGTGGCGGTGATCGGGGACGGCGCCCTGACCGGCGGGATGGCCTGGGAGGCGCTGAACAACATCGCCGCCGCCAAGGACCGCCCGGTGATCATCGTGGTCAACGACAACGAGCGCTCCTACTCCCCGACCATCGGCGGCCTGGCCGACCACCTGGCGACCCTGCGCACCACCCAGGGCTACGAGCGCTTCCTGGAGTGGGGCCGGGGCATGCTCGGCCGCACGCCGGTCATCGGCACCCCGCTCTACGAGGCGCTGCACGGCGTGAAGAAGGGCCTGAAGGACATCGTGGCCCCGCAGGGCCTGTTCGAGGACCTGGGCCTGAAGTACGTCGGCCCGGTCGACGGCCACGACATCGCCGGCATGGAGGCCGCGCTGCGCCGGGCCCGGCACTACCACGGCCCGGTGATCGTGCACGCCATCACCCGCAAGGGCGAGGGCTACCCGGCCGCCCGGAACAACGTCAACGACCAGCTGCACCAGGTCGCCGTGGACAGCGACCCGGAGACCGGCCAGCCGCTGGTCCCGGCCGGCAAGTCCTGGACCTCGGTGTTCTCCGACGAGATGGTGCGGATCGGGGCCGAGCGCGACGACGTGGTCGGGATCACCGCCGCCATGCTTCACCCGGTCGGCCTGGCCAAGTTCGCCGAGGCGCACCCGGACCGGATCTTCGACGTCGGCATCGCCGAACAGCACGCGGTCACCTCCGCGGCCGGCATGGCCTTCGCCGGGCTGCACCCGGTGGTGGCGATCTACGCGACCTTCCTGAACCGCGCCTTCGACCAGGTCCTGATGGACTGCGCCCTGCACAACGCGGGCGTCACCTTCATCGCCGACCGGGCCGGGGTCACCGGCAACGACGGCGCCAGCCACAACGGCGTGTGGGACATGTCGATCTTCCAGGTGGTGCCCCGCCTGCGCATCGCCGCCCCGCGCGACGGCGCCCAACTGCGGGCCCAGCTGCGCGAGGCGCTGGACGTCGACGACGCCCCGACCATGATCCGCTTCTCCAAGGGCGCGGTCTGCACGGACATCCCGGCGGTCGCCAAGGCCGGCTCGATGGACGTGCTGCGCACCACCGCGGGCACCGAACTGGCCCCGGACGTGCTGCTGGTCAGCGTCGGGGCGATGGCCGGGGTCGCCCTGGACGTCGCCGAGCGGCTGGCCGACCAGGGCATCGGCGCCACCGTCGTGGACCCGCGCTGGGTCAAGCCGGTGGACCCGGCGATGCTGATGCTGGCCGCCGAGCACCGCCTGGTGGTCACCGTCGAGGACAACGTCCGGGTCGGCGGCGTCGGCTGCGTGGTCGCCCAGATCCTGCGCGACGCCGGCGTCCACACCCCGCTGCGCGACTTCGGCGTCCCGGCGGAGTTCCTGGACCACGCCAACCGCGGCGAGGTGCTGGAGCAGATCGGCCTGACCGGCCAGCGGATCGCGCACGAGGTGGTCGGCTTGGTCGCCGGGCTGAGCAACGGGCTCGGTAGCGGACCGGGTGCGAACCGTGCCGACGCCGCTGCCGCGAACGGGGCCGCCACGAACGGTACCGCCGAGGCATTGGCCAACGGCTCCGCACCGAAAGTAACGACACTGTAGCAGTCTGCTGATCTTAGGGGGTTGCCCACCCGGCCGCCCGTGCGTGGGAGGTAACCTCTGTTCCATGGGCGGCGAGGCGTAATACGACGATGGTCGCCACAGACGCTCCCTCAAGACCTGGCCCGGGCCTGGCGGAACCCCCGGAGCCGCAGCCCTCCTGGCTCCGGCGCGCTTGGCGCAACCCGCGTTTCCAGCGCCTGTGGAGCACGCCTCAGGCGTCCTGGACCCGAGTGGTCCTACTGTTCTTCGCAGTCGCCACCATCACGCACCTGCCGGCCTTCAGCCGTACCTTCTGGAACCCCGACGAAGGCTTCCTGGCCACCCAGGCCCGCGCCCTCAACACCGAGAGCGGGCAGTTCTACCAGATCATCGTCGACCGCAAGCCGCCGCTGCTGCCGTACGTCTACGCCTGGGTCTTCAAGCTCTTCGGCGACCACGGCCTGTCCACGGTGGTGGTCATCCGGGTGCTGGCGATCGGGGTCCACGTCGTCACCGCGATCCTGATCACCCAGATCGCCAAGCGCCGCTACGGCCAGCACGGAGTCTGGGCCGGTCTGCTCTACCTCCTCGGCTCCGCGGGACTGGCGCCGGAAGACTCCCAGGCGGCCTCGTTCGAAGTCTTCATGCTGCCGTGGACGTGTGCGGCCTTCCTGCTCGCCGACAGCGCCCGCCGCAACCGCGGCCGCGCGATCCCGCTCCTGGCCGGCTCCGGCGTGGCGGCGGCCCTGGCCACCCTCACCAAGCAGACCGCGGGCGTCACGATGCTCCCGGTCGCCTGGCGCGCGTGGAAGGACCAGCGCTGGCGCGGGCTGGCCACGGTCATCCCCGCGTTCCTGCTGCCGATCGTCGGCGTCGCGTTCTGGGTCGGCTTCGGCGACTTCTTCTTCTGGGTCTTCACCGGCAACAGCGGCTACCTGACCTCCCTGGGCTCCTTCGGCACGATCATGGCCCGGTTCTGGGGCAACTTCGGCATCTTCGCCGGTGCCTCCGCCGCCGCGTTCCTGTCGATCATGTACATGACGGTCCGCAACGGCGTCATCAAGGCCGACGCCGACCTCTGGCTCTGGCTCGCCGGCGCCGCGGTGGGCGTCTCCAGCGGCTTCCACTTCTTCGGCCACTACTTCCTGCAGATGCTGCCGCCGATCGTGATCCTGGCCACCGGCGCACTGCACCGCAACAGCTCGCGACTGCGCTGGACGATGCTCGGCGTCACGAGCACCACCGCGACGCTGTTCCTGACGCTGGCGTTCACCTGGCCGCGCACGGACATGGAGCACAACTGGGAAGTGGCCCAGGAGGTGCAGAAGGCGGCCGGCCCCGGCAAGTCGGAGCCCATCATCGTGTGGGGCATGGACCCCTCGATCTACTTCATGTCGGGCCAGATCCCGGCCAGCCGCTTCATCACCGCCGGCTTCCTGTCCGGCTTCGCCGGCGGCGGCGACCAGACCAGCGTGCCCCCGATCGTCTACACCCCGGACAGCCCGATCGTGGGCATGGCCCAGGACATCCTGAACCTCCAGAAGAAGGGGCAGGAGCCGGAACTGTTCGTCGACGACTCCTGGGGCAAGCCGTACCAGCCCAAGGACATCAACGTCATCGCGGATCTGGTGAACAACTACTACACGCTGCGCAAGGGCGTCGACCACACGTTCATCTACCAGCTGACGAAGCCGGACGGACTGCGGGTCTGGGCGCAGACGATAGTCGACAAGGGGATGCAGGACGTGTGGGACAAGAACCAGTGGGACTTCATCAACCCGCCGGATGGGAGTTAGACGATTGATTCCTGGGGGTACCGGCGCGAAACGTCACGCAGCCTCTGGCTGCCAAGGGCACAGTAGCGGCGCCTGGCCGCCCCGGCCGGCCCCCCGAAGCCAACCAGGCTGAGGGCGGCCGTCCGGGTCGCCCATGCTTGCTGCTGAGCCGTTTCGCCAGTTCGCTTGTCAGCTGGCGGTCCTGCTAGCCGGAACCCCCAGGAATCAATCGTCTAGCCGATTGAAGCGGCTTTGACCAGCCCCAGGCTGATCAGGCTCTCGGCGCTGGCGACGATCGTCTCCTCTGTGGACCGCGTCTCCCAGCCCAGTACTCGTCCTGCCTTGCTGCCATCAGCCTTCTTCAC
>NZ_JAAFYZ010000103.1 GCF_018274385.1 Catenulispora pinistramenti
CCATCAACCGCCAGCCGCCGCCACGGATCCCCCGCATCCGCCGCCAGCAGATCAGCAATCCGAGCCGCCAGCCGCTCCGGCGAGATGGGCTCAGCACGCATCAGTCATCTCCACAGACATCTCACTTCCCAGACCGCCACACCGCGCTCGCAGCGTGCCCGCCGACAAGCCGCACGCCGCGGCTCCCGCCCCCGCCCCCGCATGCTGGTGCGCCACTCGCCCCCGCATTTCGGCACGTCACCCGCACTCGCATTTCGGTGCGTCACCCGCACTCGCATTTCGGCGCGCCGCTCGCACTCGGATGTTGGTGCGCCGCTCGGACCCGCCTGTCGGTACGGCCGGCCCGCTTGTCGCTGCCGCATCGCGTACCTGGCCGCTGCCGTGTCGCGTGCTGTTGGCTCGGGCACTTGCCTGCTGTCTTGCCGCGTTGCCCGCGCATCTGCGTGCCGGCCCGCCGCTTGCTTGTCGCTGCCGTATTGCGCACCGGCCCGCCGGCACGTCGCTGATTCGTGCACCTGCCCGCGCCGCCCACTTGTGTCTCTGTCGGCTACCATGCCGCGCATGCTCGCGCACCCGCGTGCTGGTCCGCCGCTCGCACCCGCATTTCGGCTGGCCCGCTTGTCTCTGCTGCATCGCGTACCTGGCCGCTGCCGTGCCGCGTGCTGTTGGCTCGGGCACTTGTCTGCTGTCTTGCCGCGCTGTCCGTGCGCACCTGCGTGCCGACCCGCCGCTGCTTGTCTGCCGTCGCACCGCACATCTGCTCGCCGGCACGTCGCTGATTCGCGCACCTGCCCGCGTCGCCCAACTGTGTCTCCGCCGCCGGCCACCGCGCCCCGCATGCTCGCGCACCCACGTGTTGCTGCGCCGCTCGCACCCGCATGGCGGCACGCCGGCCCGCTGTCGCTGCTGCATTGCGCACCTGCCCGCTGCTGGCTCGCGTGCCTGCTGTCTCGCCGCGCGCTGCCCGCGCGCACTTGTCTGCCAGCCCACCTAATCGTGCCTTTGCCTGCTGGGTCACCGCGCTCCGCCGACTCGCCCCGGGGCTGGCACGCCGCCCGCTCGCGCATCCGCCTGCCGCCGCACCGTGCGCATGCCGACAACGTGCTCGTGCATCTGCCAGCCAGCCAGCTCGCTGCGCACCATCCGCTTGTGCCATTGCCAGCTGGCCACCGCGCCCCGCCTGCTCCAGCACCCGCGCCAAAACCGCTGCGCCTCCTCACGAATCCGCGATTGCCGCGACGATCGACACTGAAGCCGCCCGTCGTCCCGGCAGTACCGAAGCCGCCAATCCCGCCGCCGCCGCCAGTAGCACGTACCAGACCAGCGTCAGCACCGGCACCGACAGCACCGCCCCGCCCTCGACTCGGCCGATCAGGGCCTCCAACGCGGCTGCGATCCCGACTCCGAGTGCCACCCCCATCAGTGCCCCGACCGCCGACATCAGGACCGCCTCCACCGACAGCATGCGCCGCAGCTGCCCGCGCGATAGCCCCAGTGCGCGCAGGAGTGCTGACTCGCGGGTGCGTTCCACGACCGACAGCGAGAGGGTGTTGGCGATGCCCAGTACCGCGATCACTACCGCTAGGCCGAGCATCGCGGTGAACAGTTGCAGGGTCGCGTCGGCGCTGCCGGTCAGCGAGTCCTTCTTCTCCGCCAGGCTCCCGGTGTGCAGGAACGGGTACTGCGACACCACTGAGTCGACGGCGGCCCGTGAGTCGACCGTGGAGACGCCTGGTGCGGCCAGGATGCGGACCTGGGTGTCGCCGAGTGGTTTGAACGTCGACAGGAACTGTGGGCGGGGCATCAGGACGTCGTACCAGTCGATGCCGTGGCCGGTGAAGACCTGGTAGATCAGTGCCACTCGGGCGGTCACCGGGCCGGATTGTTGGGTCTGCACGGTGATCGTGTCGCCGAGCTTCACGTGCTGCGAGTCGGCCATCTCGTTCGACAGTGCGACCGTGCCGGGGCCGAAGGCGGCCAGTGAGCCGGACTTCACCACCGGCTTGAACAGGGTGCCGTAGGCCGACGCCTCGACCGCTCCGACGTCCACCGACGTGCCGTTCAGCGTTGCCTTCGTGCCGTCCACCGCCGCGACGTGGGCCAGCTGTGGCTTGGCCCGCAGCTGGTCGGTGACCTGGAACGGGACCGTCTGGCCGGTGCCCGGCGGGTCCACGGAGTAGTCGTACGGGTTGTGCGACTCGATCCATTGTGACTGCGTCACCGTCACCGAGTCCTGGGTCACCGTGAACAGCGACATCAGCGTCACGCCGATGGTGAGTGCCGCGGTGGTGGCCGCGACGCGGCCGGGGTTGCGGCGGGCGTTGGAGCCGGCCAGCTTGGTCGGGGTGCCGAACAGCCGGCCCGGGAGCCAGTCCAGGGCCCAGATCATCGGCCCGACGATCAGCGGTCCGGCCACGATCAGCGCGGCGAAGACCAGCGCGCCGCCGCCACCGATCAGCTTCACCCCGCCGAGCAGGTCGTGCTGTCCGGTGCCGAGGGCGGCCAGCACGATGCCGACCGCGCCGAGCCCCAGCGCGACCAGCACCCGGGTCCGGCCGATCCGGCCCTGGGTGGTCTTCACCTCCTGCTGCGTGCGCAGCGCCTCGACCGGCGGCACGTTCGTCGCGGCCCGGGCCGGCAGCACCGCCGAGGCGATGGTGACCGCGAACCCGACCGCCATGCCCAGCGCGATCACCCCGCCGGACACCACGATCCCGCCCGGCGGCAGCTGGGTCGAGCTCACCGCGGCGACCACCGCGTGCAGGGCCTGCGCCACGCCGATCCCGGCCAGCACGCCGAGCGCCGAGCCGACCAGCCCGACCAGCGCGGCCTCGGCCACCGTCGCGGCGAACACCTGCCCCTTGCCGGCGCCGATGCAGCGCAGCAGCGCCACCTGCCGGATCCGCTGGGCCACCAGGATGGTGAACGTGTTGTAGATGACGAACCCGGCGACCAGCAGCGCGACCGCCCCGAAGACCTCCAGGATCTGCGGGACGTTCCCGGCGATCGACGCCCGGTGCTCCAGCACCGCCTTGGTGTACTGGGTCCCGGTCAGGACGGTGAACTGCGGCTGGCCGCCGAGCGCCGACGCCGCCTCGGACGCCAGGTGCGCCTGCGAGGTGCCGCCCTTGGCGTGCAGGTCGATCTCGTCATAGCTGGTCTTGCCGGTGAGGCTCAGCACCACCTGCGGTTCCAGCCCGACCAGGGTCCAGCCGTTGGCGCGGTTGTCCACGCCGTACTCGGCGATGCCGGCCAGCCGGAAGGTGTGGATCGCCGAGTCGTGCCCGACGACCCGGATCGTCTGGCCGACCGTCAGCTTGTGCTCGGCGGCGGTGTCCTTGTCGATGACCGCGTCCCCGGGCCCGGTCGGCCCGGTCCCGGCCACGATGGACCCCGGATACAGCGCCGGGTCGGTGGGGAACGCGAGGGCGTTGCCGGTCAGGCCGTCGGTGCGCATCGGCTGCCCGTTGGCGTCCAGCACCGGGGCCGGCCCCTTGACCTGCCCGCTGACCACCGCGTCCGAGCCGACGCGCGCCTGGATCTGGTCCACGACCGACGGCGTGAGCAGCGACGGCGGCGTCGGCGGCGCGGTGGTGTTCGGGTAGACGGCCGACCCGGTCTGCTGCACGGCCACGTCCACGTTCTGCGCGGCCCGCGCGTACCCGTAGTTGAAGGCCTGGTTGATGGACCCGGAGAGCAGGAACGTCCCGGTCACGAAGGCGATGCCGAGCACGATCGACAAGCAGGTCAGCGCCAGGCGCACCGCATCGGCGCGCAACCCGGCCAGCACTACCTTCAGCATGCGCACCTCCTCGGGATGGATCTTCGGGCTCACGTCTCCAGGACCGGATCATCGTAACTTTCCTGGCGTGACTATCCTCGCGTGCCCGGCGTGGGCTGCGCATCGGACTATGGTCGGGTTCGGGACCCGGTGTCTCCGACCACGGGGGCCCGGTGTCTCCGACCACGGGGGGATATATCGAGGTCGTCACCAGCTCTCGGCAGCTTCTTCCCACCCCTGCGGAGCCCGCGTGCTCCCGCTCACCTTCAGCGCCAGGAATGGATAGAGGAGCACCGACAGCATCCCCGCGCCCACCATCGCGGCCGCGGTCGACGACTTCAACGTCCCGCGCTCCACCCCGATCGCGGTGATGGCCACGATCAGCGGCAGCCCCGTGGCCGCATACAGCGCGATGGCCCGCCGGCCCCGTGAGCTGGTGCCCTCCGGCGCGGTCAGGAAGCTCGGCAAGCCGCGCGTCACCAGGAACAGCCCCAAGAACAGCGGCACCAGCCCGACCGTGGCCCAGTTCGAGGTCAGGGCCTTGAGGTCGTAGCCGATCCCGGTCTCGATGAAGAACACCGGGATCAGGAAACCGAAGCCGATCGCCTCCAGCTTCGCGGTGATCCGTTCGGCGCGCTCCGGATCCCCGCTGTGGAACAGGATGCGCATGATGACGCCGGCGGCGAACGCGCCGAGCAGCATGTCCACGCCCAGCGCCACGGTCGCGCCGATCATCGCCATCAGCAGCGCGATGACCAGCCGGACGGCGAACTGCCCGGAGGTCTCCATGGTGATGTCGGCCAGCCGGTGCACGGCGGTGTGCTCGCCGCGCACCGCGATCACCACCCCGGCCGCGGCGATCAGTGCGAACGCCGTCAGGTAGACCATCGCCTCGCCGGGTTTGCGGCCGTCCAGGAACAGGGTCATGGCGATGATCGGCGCGAACTCCCCGACCGCGCCGACCGCCATCACCACGTTGCCCAGCGGCGTGCCGACCTCGCCGGCGTCCCGCAGCACCGGCAGGATCGTGCCCAGCGCGGTGGTGCTCAGCGCGATGCCGACGATCACGCCGCTCTTCGCCGACGGCGCCAGCAGCAGGCCCAGGCTGACGCCGAGCACCGCCGACATCGCCCAGCCCAGCAGCGCGCGGTTCAGCGGGGCGCCGCGCAGCCGGTCGAAGTCGATCTCGTAGCCGGCCATGAAGAACAGCATCGCCAGGCCGAACTGGGACAACGCCTGCACGTAGTCGTCATCGTGGGCCCAGCCGAGCACGTCCGGGCCGACCAGGATGCCGAGCACGATCTCGAACACCACCAGCGGCACCGGCGCCTTGCGTCCGGCCAGGTCGGCCAGCGGCGGGGACAGGACCGCGATGACGGCCACCAGCAGCATGGTCGCCAGAGAGTGCGTCGTCACACAGGGATTGTCCGGGCCCTGAGGTGCGTTCGGCCGGGTGTGGGAGCGGTGCGGCGTGGCGTTCACTCGTTAGGCGCAGCGCGCGGCTCAATGGCGGTTGGCGGCCCCGCTCAATCCTTTGGCATAGTTCGGCGCCATGGCAGAGCATGAGCACGACCAGTGGGGGAACTCGCCCGGCCGGTTCCCGCCCTTCGATACCGTCGAGATCGACCCGCACAAGATCGGCGCGGTGCACACCGAGTGGGATCCCGAGGAGGACCACCACCCGGATCCCGGCGAGATCGTCTGGACCTGGGTTCCCTACGAGGAGCACGACGGGCGCGGCAAGGACCGCCCGGTGCTGCTGGTGGCCCGGGGCAAGGCGACCGGCAACTTCCTGGCGATCAAGCTGACCAGCAAGTGGCACTCGGACGCCGAGAACTGGGTCAGCATCGGCACCGGCGACTGGGACCGGGACGCGCGCGAGTCCTGGGCGGTGATCGACCGCGTGGTGCGGGTGCACCCCGAGGGCGTACGGCGCGAGGGCCACGCGCTGGAACGCGGCGACTTCGACA
This sequence comes from Catenulispora pinistramenti, assembly GCF_018274385.1. GTDB lineage: Bacteria > Actinomycetota > Actinomycetes > Streptomycetales > Catenulisporaceae > Catenulispora > Catenulispora pinistramenti. The sequence goes on from NZ_JAAFYZ010000103.1 coordinate 5,752, forward strand.
ACGTCATCGGCCACCTGCACAAGCGCTACGGCTGGACCGGCGAGGGCTTCTGAGCCGCAGCGTTCATGAGCCCGATGGCTCAGGCTCATGCCCGAGCCCGACGCCATGAGGCCGAAGCACGGCTGAAGCACGGTCGAACCACGGCTTAAGCACGGCTTAAGCACGGCCGAAGCCCCCGAGCGCGTCCGCGCTCGGGGGCTTCCGGGTCTCACACGAGATCTGACCGCGTCGGGATCAGTACCCGTACCAGCAGGAACCGCCACAGCGGGCCGCCACGACCGAGTCCAGCGAGCCGTAAGTGGCCGCCGCGTACCGGACGCCGGCGATGATGTTGTCCACCGGGTTGTAGATGTCGGTGTGGCCGGTCAGCGCGTAGGCGTTGAACGTCGGGGAGATGGTCTGCATCAGACCGATCGACGGGTGGCCGGCGGCGGCGTTGGAGTCCCAGCCGTTGGTGGCGCTCGGGTTACCGGCCGACTCGTGCATCACGGTCTGGTAGATCGCGTTGTACGAGACGTAGTACCCGTTGGAGTTCAGGATCGAGATGGCTTCCTTGATCCAGCCGTCCAGGTTGTTGGCGTAGGAGCCGGTCGACGCCGAAGAGTTCTGGTAGCTCTGGGTCTGCGTCTGGGTGCCCTGGCTGCTCTGCGAGCTCTTGCTGGACGACTGCGCCGACTGGTTCGACTGGTTCGACTGCGTCGACTGGGAGTTCTGCACCGGGGCGGACTCCGTGACCGGCTGGTTCGAGGTCGAGGTCGAGGCCGGGGCCGCGGAACCGTCGGCGTTCGGCAGGTTCAGCACCCAGCCGATCAGGATCAGGTTCGGGTCCTGCAGCTTCTGCCCGTTGGCCTGGGCCTTGCCGGTGTTGAGCTTGAAGATCTCCGGGTACTTGCTGCCGTCGCCGAGCTTGGCCTGGGCTATGCCGGACAGGGTGTCGCCGGCGTGGACCGTGTAGGTCGCGGACTGCGGGGCGGCGTCGGCCTTGGGGGCCACGGCGGCCTTCGGGGCCACGGCGGCGGCCGGTGCGGCGTGCGCCGGGGCGGCTGCGTGAGCCGGAGCGGCGGCGGCGAGCGCGGCGGCCACGGCCGAGGCCGGAGCCGGCGCCAGGGCCGGGGCGGCCGCCGGGGCGGCGTGCGGGGCGGCGGCGAACGCCGGGGCCGCGGAGGCCAGAGTCGGGACGGCGACCGCGCCGAGGGCGGCGGCGGTCAGGGTCAGGCCGCGGGAGCGGCGGCTGAGCACCAAGGGTGTGCGCATGTGCGTAGTTGTCTTCCTCTTTGACCGCCTACCGGGTTAGCTGACGGGTTCGGGCGAAAGAGGCTGCCCTACCACTTCGGAAGCGGATTCACCCCATTGGGACGTGGGTCCCCGGTTCCCGTCCGGCGCTTTGCGCGCTTTTGGGATTCGGCGTAGGCCGCCGGTGTCCCGTCTTCCGGGTCTCGGACCGGCGTGCCTGGTCTGCGACCGTAGCGGCCCGGACTGGGGAAAAGCACGCTGAGACGGTCACGAAAAGGTAACAACGCGCTAGGTAGCTGCGCGTTCTATATCCAGTAATTGATTTAGCTCGGAATTCAGAGGGATGAATCGGGCATAAGGTATTTCGCCGTACCTCAGAGACGCTCAGTACACGAGCCGGTACTTCGGACTCGCCAACAGGACGCGCACGGGAGGACACTTCCTTGCGTGAAGGACGCACCAGCGATACTCGGCCGGCAGCAGACGCTCGAGAAGTGCATGGCGGCACTGGCCGCCGGCGGCGGCGTGCTGGTGAGCGGTCCGGCCGGGATCGGCAAATCGGCGCTGCTGGACGCGATCGGCTCGGCGTGCGCGGCCGCCGGGCAACTGGTGCTGCGCAGCGCGTCGGCCGCCGCCGAGTCCTGGCTCCCCTACCTCGGGCTCTACGACCTGTTCTCCGACGCGGTCGCCGCCCGGCCCGAAGTGGTCCCCTACCACCTGCGCTCGGCCTTCGACGGCGTGCTGATGCGCTCGGTCCCCGACGGCGCGGCCACCGACCAGCTCGCGATCCGGGTCGCCGTAGTCGAAGCACTACGCGCGCTGTCCTCGGAACGGCCGGTCCTGCTGATCCTCGACGACGTGAACTGCCTGGACTCGGCCACCGCCGAGGTCCTGGCCTTCGCCGTGCGCCGCCGCCAAGGCAGCCGCGTCCGCGTGCTCGCCGCCGAGCGGTTGTCCGAAGGACAGGAACCCACATGGTGGGGACTCCTGCCGGAGGACGCGGTCGAGATCGCCCTGGGCAACCTGCCCGGCCCGGTGGTCTCCGAACTGCTGCGGACCCGCCTCGGCTTGCGTCCCACCGACAAACTGTCGCAACGGATCCGCGACGCCGCGGGCGGTAACCCCTTCTACGCACTGGAGTTGGGCCGTGCCGCACTGCGATCGGGAACCGTGGTGCAGCCCGGCGACCCGCTACTGGTCCCGGAACGTCTGCGCGGCCTGCTCGCCGACCGCCTGCACGCGTTGCCGAAGGCCGCCCGCGACGCGCTCCTGCTGATCTCGACGGCCGCCCGCCCGCCACGGGAACTGCTGGCCGGGCACGAGTGGGGACTGTCCCAAGCGCTGGCCTCGGGCATCATCGTTTCCGGACGGGACCTGGAGCCGCGCTTCGCGCACCCGCTGTTGCGCGAGATCGTGTATGCGGACGCTGATATAGAGGCCCGCCGCGAATGCCACGCGAAGCTCGCGCAGGCCCACGACGACCCGCTGGAGCGGGCTCGGCACCACGCGCTGGCGACGGCCGACTCGACCGAAGACCTGGCGGCGGAACTGGAAGAGGCGGCACGGATCGCGGTGCATCGCGGAGCGCCGGGGACTGCTGCGGAACTGTTCCGGATGGCCGCCGAGCGGACGCCTGCCACCGGTGGCGTGGCGGTGCAGAGCGGGACGCCTGCTACTGGCAGCGCGGCGGCGCGAACGGGGACGCCTGCCAGCGATGGTGCGGCGGCGCGAAACGGAACGCCGGTAGCCGGTAGCGCAGTGGTGAACGGTACCGACACCCTGTCGGCGACAGCCGCTCCCGACGCTCATGACGACGCCGCCGCGACGAACGTGAAGCCCGGCGCCGGCCTGGCGAATGTCGGCGTGACACCGGCGGACACCGACGTGGCGTCCCGTCGCCTCCTGGAAGCCGCCCGCGCCGCCTTCGACGCGGGCCTTCCGCGCCAAGCCCGCGACGCCGCCGAGCGGGTCGCGGCCGGACCCGACCCGGCCTGCCGTGTCGGCGCGCGGATGCTGCTGGTCGAACTCGACGACGACATATCCGTGCAGGCCGCCCTTCTCGAGGCGTCCGAGGCCGACGCCGCGGGGCGTCCGGACTTGCAGGCGCGGGTCAGCCTTCAGCGCGCGGACCACGCCTTCCGTTCCGGTTCCGTCGAAGCGGCGATCGCGGCCCTGGCGCGGGCTGAGGAGTACGCGCTGTCCACCGGCGACCGCAATCTGCGGGCGGAATCGATCGCGATGCGCGTGCCGACCGAGATCCAGACCGATCCGGAGCGGGCCATCGAGTCGCTGGAGGAGGCCGAGGCGCTGGGGCTCGGCGGCGATCTGACGCTGCCGTCCATCGCGGTTCGCAAGTCCCTGATCATCTGGTTCCTGCGCCGGGGCGACGTCGCCGACGCCTTGGCGACCGCCTCCCGACTGCGGGCCGACGTCGAGCGGGCCGGGCGACTGCGCGACCTCGGTGACGTTCTGCACCTGGTGGCCTCGGTCAACGAGCGTGCCGGCCTGTGCCGTCAGGCGCACGAGGCGGCGCTGCTCGGCAGCCGGCTGCGAGCCGAGACCGGCTCTTCGAGCGTGCAGGCGCTGATCCTGACCGCCGCGGCCGAGCTGTCCGGCGGGAGCGCCGAGGCCGCGGTGGAGGTGGCGCAGCGTGCCATCGAGGCCGGCACCGCGTCCGGCGATTCGGAGTTCACCGGCTACGCGCACGCTTTCCTGGGGCGTGCCGAACTACTGTTGGACCGCTCCTCGCAGGCCGCGCACCACCTGGCCCGTGGCAGGACCCTGATGCGGAACGTCGGCATGGTCGACCCGGCGACGTTTCTGGTCGACGCCGACCTCGCCGAGACCCTGGCGCGCTGCGGCTCGTTCTCCGCCGCCGACCGGATACTCGACGAGGCGCAGGAAGCCGCCCGGCGCCTGGAGCGCGACGTGGTGAAGCTCGGCCTGACCCGGGCCCGCCTGCTGCGCCACGGCCTGGCCGCCGACGCCCGCGAGGCCGCCGACCGGCTCCGGGCCGCGATCCCGGCCGAACACGCCTATCCGCTGGAGATAGCCCGCGCCGAGGTCACCCTGGGCGAACTGGAACGCCGGGCCCGCCGCCGCGCCGCCGCCCGCACCGCCTGGGAATCGGCGGCGGCGGCCTACGCGGCGGCCGGTTGCAGCCCCTGGCTCCGCTTCGTCCAAGGCCGCCTGGCCCGCCTGGACACCCCGGCCGAACCGTTGAGCGCCACCGAGCGCCAGATCGTCGAACTGGTCCGCTCCGGCGCCACCAACCGCCAGATCGCCGCCGCACTCCAAGTGTCGGTGAAGGCCGTCGAAGGCAACCTGACCCGCCTCTTCCGCCGCTTCGGCGTCAGCAGCCGCGCCGAACTCGCCGGCGCGGAGCCGGTGGCGCGGGTGGAGCACGTGTGACGCGGGTGGAGCACGGGTGATGGACGGAGACCGGGGTCACGTCCACACCCGGAATTCCGTGAGGTAGTTCACCGTTGAACGAGATGTGTGGGCCCCAACCCCCTCCGGGCCCACACATCTATACGTGAGCGACCTACTAATAGCGACCTACCAGCAAGGAAGTGAACCACCGTGCGCGTCGAGATCTGGAGTGACGTCGCCTGCCCCTGGTGCTACATCGGCAAGGCGCGTTTCGAGCAGGGCCTGCAGGCCTTCGCCCACAAGGACGACGTCGAGGTGGTCTTCCGCTCCTTCGAACTGGACCCGCAGCGGGCGAAGGGCGACACCGTCCAGGTCCTGCCGATGCTGGCCGGCAAGTACGGCATGAGTCTGGAGCAGGCCAAGCAGGCTGAGGCGCGGGTGGCGGCGAACGCCGCTGACGCCGGGCTGGGCTACCTGGCCGAGGGCCGGGACCACGGCAACACCTTCGACATCCACCGCGTCCTGCACTTCGCGAAGACGCGCGGGAAGCAGAACGAGCTCCTGGACTTGGCGTACACGGCGAACTTCGCTGAGGAGCGCTCGGTCTTCGACGACGAGCGGCTGGTGGAGCTCGCGGTCCAGGCGGGCCTGGACGAGACCGAGGTCCGTGCGGTGCTGGCCGACGCGACCGCGTTCGCGGCCGACGTGCGCGCCGACGAGCAGGAGGCGCAGATGCTGGGCGCCAATGGGGTGCCGTTCTTCGTGCTGGATCGCAAGTTCGGCGTGTCTGGCGGCCAGCCGGCCGAGGTGTTCACGGAGGCGTTGCAGGAGGCGTGGGCCGCTCAGGCGCCGGCGCTGAAGGTCGTCGGCAACGCTGCGCCGGACGGTGCGGTGTGCGGGCCCGATGGCTGCGAGATTCCGTAGCTGCAAGCCCGACCTGGAATTTTTTGAACGCTGATGCCCGTCCCCGAGTGGGATGGGCATCGTGCGGTCTGGCTTCGCTCTGGCGGCTCGACCGTAGCCGGTACGGCGTCCCGGCGACCGATCACCGGTACTCGCCCATGAATTGACGAATCACGGCTGCCAGATGTCGATCGGCGTGGAGTCCACCGCGGCGCCCCGCTCGTCGAAGAGACGGCCCATGTGTTTGAGGGTGCGCAGGCATACGCCACGCCGCGTCACGACCAGCTCGGGATGGCCGGTGGCGAGTGCGGCTTCCCACTCCGGGAGGTCGGCGGCGTCGCGGAGCCAGACGATCAGCAAAAGGTTCTCGGCACCGGTCATGCCGGCCGCCAGACGGGTCTCGGGCAGGTGCGCCGCGGCTCGGGCCACGGTGGCCAGCCGCGCCGCGGGCACCTGGCAGCGTAGAACGGCGGTGACCGGCCAGCCGGAGACCGACTGGGCGATCTCGCAGCGCATCCGGATTCTGCCGTCGGCGAGCAGGCGGGCCAGCCGGCGGCGGACCGTGGCGTCGCTGACGCCGACGCGTGCCGCCAATTCGGTGTGGGACCGGCGCGCGTCGGTGGTCAGGGCTCTGATCAGGTCCTCGTCGGTGTCGTCCAGGGCTCGGAGGTTCTCCTCCATCGGACCGCCGGGTCCGCGCAGTTCGTGCTGTCGGGCGGGTTCCAGTGTGCCCAGACGCCATCTGCTGGCCTCGCTGAAGGTGGTGACCAACAGTTCGGGGTGGTGAGCGCGTACGCCGGGCAGGGCGTCCAGTTCCCGGCGGCTGTAGGCGGAGGCGGCAGGAAGGTCGGCGACGGCGATCGCGGCCAGCAGGGGGCGCGCGCCGGTCATGTGGTGCAGGTAGATGACGTGCGGCTGGGCCAGGAGGTGGTCGACCGCCGGGTTCAGGCCGTTCGGCGCGCACTCGATCTCGACGTACATCATGCGCAGCAGGCCGGTTCGGGCGATCGGGCCGGGCACGCAGAACGTCCAGGCCAGTCCGGCTTTCTCCAGACGTTCCCATCGTCTGGCCACGGTCACCGGGTCGATGTCCAGGGCCCGGCCGAGGACGGACCAGGAAGCCCGGGGGTTGAGTTGCAGCGCGTGGATCAACTCCAGGTCGAGCTCGTCGACCAGATCCTGCGGCATGGGCCCTCCAGGCGGTCGGAATCGGGATCATGGTGCGGGGGTTCGGCCGTCGTGTGCAGGATTCCTGCACCTGATCGGCCATTCGCGACGGCATGCTGATCCTAATGGGTACCCCTGGCCCCGGCTTTCTGGAGTACCTCATGCCGCTACGCGATGACGCCCGCCTGCTGACCGACGACCTGGTCGGTCTGCGGCGGGAACTGCACGCCGATCCGGAGTTGGGACGCGCGCTTCCCCGCACCCAGCGTCGGGTGCTGGCCGCACTCGACGGGCTTCCCCTGGAGGTCGCCGTCGGCACGGAACTGTCGTCGGTCACCGCGGTGCTGCGCGGTGCCCGCCCCGGTCCGACAGTGCTGTTACGGGCCGACATGGACGCGCTGCCGGTCACCGAGGACACCGATCTGCCCTTCGCATCCCGGAACGCCGGGGTCATGCATGCCTGTGGTCACGACCTGCACACGGCGATGCTGGTCGGCGCGGCCCGGTTGCTGGCCGACCGCCGCGACGCGCTGGCCGGTTCGGTGGTGTTCATGTTCCAGCCGGACGAGGAGGGCACCGACGGCGGTGGCGCGGAGCAGATGCTCGCCGAAGGGCTGCTCGATGCCTCCGGTGAGCGACCGCTGGCCGCGTATGCGCTGCACGTGGCCGCCAACCGTCTACCGCGCGGTCTGTTCGCCAGCCGACCGGGCACGGCCACGGCGGCGTCAGACGGATTGGAAGTCACCTTCCGCGGTCGTGGCGGACACGGCTCGGCTCCGCACAAAGCGCTCGACCCTATTCCGGCGTTGTGTGAGGCGGTCACCGCTCTGCAGACCTTCGTGACGCGCCGCTTCGACGTCTTCGACCCGGTCGTGCTGACGGTGGGCGCGATCCGCGGCGGCACCAAGGCCAACGTGATCCCCGGCGACGCCTCGTTTTCCGCGACGGTCCGTACCTTCTCGCCGGCCGCGCGAACTCTGATGCGACAGGGCACCGCAACCCTGGTCGAGAACATCGCGGCGGCTCACGGCCTGGCAGCACAGGTCGATTACCGACTGGGGTATCCGGCCACGGTCAACGACGCGGCCGAGGTCTCGCTCGCTGCGGACGCCGTCACCGAGCTGTTCGGTCCGGGCCGCTACTTCTCCGCGCCGCACCCGACACCGGGGGGCGAGGACATGGCGTTCGTGCTGAACCAGGTTCCCGGCGCCTACCTGATGCTGGGCGCCTGCCCGCCGGACCGGGATCCGGACACGGCCCCGTACAACCACTCGCCGCAGGCGGTCTTCGACGATGCCGTGCTGCCGGACGGCGCCGCGTTTCTGGCGCAGGCGGCGGCCGCCCGCCTCGCGGTCGCAGGAACGGGAGCCAAAGCCGAAGCTAAAAACGGAGCCAAAGCCAGGGCCGGAGCCGGAACCGAAGCCGAAGCCGGAACCGGAACCGAAGCCGAAGCCGAAGCCGAAGCCGGAACCGGCGGCCGGCCGCGAGGTCCCCGCGCCGCGAAGGCCGGCGCCTGATGGCCGAGGCGGCCACGCTCGGCACCCCGCCCGCCGTGGCGCCGAAACCGGCCCTGATCCGCCGCGAGCTGGCCGCCTTACTGGTCCTCGCCGTGTCCAGCGGGTTCCAGCAAGGCTATTTCGTCCCGTTGTTCCCGATCGTCACCGACCGCTACCGGATCGGTGTGGCGGCCCTGGCCTGGACGGTCACGGCTCCGGCGCTGGTGGCTGTCGTGGCCACCCCGGTCCTCGGCGTCCTCGGCGATCGCCTGGGCCATGCGCGGGTTCTGCGGGCGACCGCCTGTGCGGTGGCCGCCGGTGCGATGCTGATCGCCTTCGCACCGGACTACCCGGTGCTGCTGTGCGGCCGGGTCCTGCAGGGATTGCTCGCGGGGTTCCTGCCGCTGATGTTCGCGCTGATCCGCGCACGCCACAGCGCCGAGGACACCCGGCGGGCGATCGCTCATCTGTCCGGGGCGCTGCTGTCCGGTGTGCTGATCGGCAACGTCTGCGCCTCGAAGTTGCAGACTGTTGCGTTGTCGGTGGCTGCCGTCGGCGCCGTCATGGGTGTGGTCATGCTGTGGCGCGTTCCCGAACGTGGCACCCGTCCACGCCTCACCCCCGAAGCGGCGGGCGTCGACTGGTGGGGAGCTGTCCTGCTGGCGGCGGGACTGGTACCGATCCTGCTGGCGCTGCATGAAGGTGCGGCTTGGGGTTGGCGCTCGCTGCCGGTGATCGGGTGTGTGGCCGCCGGGATGTCTTCGCTGGTGACGTGGGCGGTCGTGGAGCGGCGCCGTGCGGCTCCGCTGATCGACGTGCGCCGGCTCTTCCGCCCCCGGCTGCTGCCGGTCTTCGTCCTCGGCTGGTGCGTGCACTTCGTGGTGATCGGCGGACAGATCTCGTACACCACCTACTTCACGGCGCGCGGCGGACTGGGGCTATCCGCATCAGCGGTGGGGCCCATCCTGCTACCCGCCTTCAGCGCGATGGCGTTGCTCAGTGCCCTGACGGCCCGCATCGGCAAGGCGATCGGCTACCGGGCGGCCCTGGTCCTCGGCGCGGCGCTGCTGCTGGCCGGGGCGGGCGGGGTGCTGGTCCGCCACGGCAGCGGTGCCGACTTCGCGGTGCTGCTCGCTCTGGCGGGCGCCGGGATGGGCCTGATCGCCGGTGCCGGCCGCATCCTGGTGATCGACGCGGTCCGGCCCGAGGAGGTCGCGACCAGCGAGGGGTTGTTCGAGCTGCTGATCACCCTGGGGGCGGCGGTCGGCTCGGCCGGCTACGCCGCGATCCTGTCCTCGGGCGCGAACAGCGACGGAAGCGGTGGCTACCAGGCCGCCTGGAGTGTCGGTGCGGCGGTGGCGGCGACCGGTCTGATCGCCGCCACCGTTCTCGCCTGCCGCCGGGGGCGGGACGAGGCCTGAGGGAGCCGCCGGTCGTCAGGCTGCTGACTGACCGGCTCCCTCCAGCAGCAGCTTGGCGATCCCGTTCTTCTGGATCTCCGACGTACCGGTCAGCACCCGGAACATTCGAACCCTGCGGAACAGGTACTCGACCTCGTTGCCCTGGGTCAGGCCCTCCTTGCCGTGGATCTGCACCGCCTCGTCCAGGATCCGGAAGGCGGTCTCGGCGACGTTCAGCTTGCACATGAACGCCTCCAGGCGCGGCACCGTCCCGGTGTCCAGCTCCGCCAGTGCCGCGTAGGTCATCGCCCGAGCCGCGTAGTAGGAGGTGGCCATGTCGGCGAGTTTGTGTTGGATGGATTGCAGATCGCCGAGGGGGGCGCCCCGGACGATCCGCGTCCGGGACCGCGCCAGCGTCAGCTCCAACGCACGCCGCGTCATACCGAGCACGCTCGGGCAGTGCAGCAGCCGGTTGACGTTGACCCGGCCCAGGCCCAGTGTGAAGCCGTCGCCTTCCTTGCCGAGCAGGTTCGCGGCCGGCACCAGTGCGTCATCGAGCACGATGTCGCTCTCGATGTGCTCGCCGGACATCGGGGTGGCGCCGGGCAGTACCTGGCAGCCGGCGCAGTCCAGATCAACGAGGAACGCCGAGTAGGTCTTCTCGGTGTCGGCCATGCGCGCCACCACGATCGCGAAGTCCGCGACCGGGCCGGCGCTGGAGAAGACCTTGTGACCGGTCAGGCGGTATCCGTCGGTGACCCGCACCGCTGTGGTGCGCATCGCCCGCACATCCGATCCCGCGTCCGCCTCGGTGAGGGAGAAACAGCAGGCCCGTTCGGCGCGCACCACTGGCAGGAAGTACTTCTCCATCTGGTGTTCGGTCGCGGCGGCCATGATGTCGCCGGCCCGGAGCGGGCCGCCCATCTCGCCGAGCACGCTGCTGCCCAGCACTCGGCCGCTGGCCGCGACCTCCTCCTTGAGGGCGGCCAGCTGTGTGTGGGTGAGGCCTTGGCCGCCGAGGCGGGGCGGCAGGTGGATGCCGTAGAACCCGAGCTCGCGGCTGCGGCGCCACACCGGTTCCAACAGCTCGCGGGTGATCGGGGTGGACGGGGTGAGGGCGTGTTCGTGTTCGTATTCAGCCAACTCGTCGTCCAGGTACTCGCGAAGCTGCTCGACCAGATTCTGCAAGAGCGGATCGGACGCGTAGTCCGGGCGCAGGGAGAACAACATCTTCGACCGCCCCTCAGTTGACCCGGCGCTCGGCGCCGGCCCAGTACGTCTCCCGGACGGCCTTGCGATCGATCTTGCCGTTGCGGTTGAGCGGGAGCATCAGGACGAAGTCGATGGAGCGCGGTTTCTTCAGCCGGTCCAGCCGTCCGGCGCAGAACTCGATCAGCTCCGCAGCCAGGTCCTCAGCGGCCGTTTCCGGCTCGGCGGGGGAGCGCAGCACCACGACGGCCTTGACCGCCTCACCCCACCGCGGGTCCGGGACGCCGACCACACACGCTTCGAGCACTGACGGATGGTCGTACAGCACGGTCTCCACCTCGGAGCTGTAGATGTTGTAGCCGCCAGAGATGATCATGTCCTTCTTGCGGTCGACGATGAAGACGTACCCGTCCTCGCGCATCCAGGCCAGGTCGCCGGTGTGCACCCAGCCGTCGCGGATCGTCTCGGCGGTCAGCTCCGGCGCGCGCCAGTACTCCCGCACGCAGTCCGCGCCGCGCACCACGATCTCGCCGACGCGCCCCGGCGCCACCTCCCGGCCCTGCCCGTCGACCACGCGGACTTCGGAGTCGTATTCGGGCCGGCCGCAGGACTGCAACAGCTCGGGGTCGTCCTCGATGGCGCGGGCGATCTCGGCGGCGCTGATCGACAACACCACCGACGTGGTTTCGGCCAGGCCGTAGCCCTGGCCGACGATCGGCCCGAACGCGGCCACGGCTTCGCGCAGCCGGGCCGGCGAGATCGGCGCGCCGCCGACGCGCAGATCGGTCAGGCTCGACAGGTCGTAGTCGGCCGTCTGCTGGTGCGCCACCAGCATGGTGAGCATCACCGGGACGACGAAGGTGGCGTTGATGCGTTCGCGCTCGATCGTGGCCAGGAACGCGTCCGGATCCCAGGCCGGCAGCAGGTGGACCGTGGTGCCGGCGAAGACGCACGCCAGCAGTGGCATGCCGGCGGCGTGCGTCACGGGGCCGACGACCAGATAGCGCGTGTCCGGGCGGGGCCGTGGGTCGCCCATCAGCTGCTTGCGCATGTTGGCCAGGCGGTTGCCGACGGTCTGGACGGCGGCCTTCAACAAGCCGGTCGAGCCGGAGGTGTAGTTCAGGACCGCGGTGTCGTCGAGGGCGACGTCGGTGCGTATCGGCGCGTTGCCGCCCGTTTCCAGCAGCGTTTCATAGGCGAGTTCGGCGTCGGCTGTGGGGCCGTCGAAGACGACTGGGACGACTGGGCCGGCCGGAACTGCGGGGATGGCGGGGACGACCGGGACGACCGGGACGCCGGCATTGTCCTCGTCGCGGGCGCCTAGCGAGTCCAGTGCCGCTGAGGCCTCTTCCCGATGCGCGGCGTCGTACAACACCACCTTCGCCTGCGAGGAGGCGAGGATGTGCGCGATCTCGGAGCGTCCCAGCCGGGCGTTGATCGGGACTCGGGCCAGGCCGGCTTTGTACAGGGCGAATTCGACGACGACCAACTCCCCGCGATTCCAGGCCAGGCTCGCCACGGCGTCCCCGGGCCGCAGGCCGCGGGCCAGCAGCGCCGAGGCCAGCCGGTTGGCGTCGGCTTCCAGCTCCGCGAACGTCCACGACCGCGGACCGCTGACCAACGCCGGCGTGTCCGGCCAGGAACGCGCGGCGCGCGTCAGATAGATCCCCAGGTTCATCGTGCGTCTCCTTCAGCATAACTGAACTACCTGTTTGTTTCCAGACGGTCAGTTCAGTATCGTTCATGCTGTCAAGAGTCCCTAGACTGGGCGCGACGACGACGGAAGGGCGGCTATGGCGGAGGACAGGCGGACCCGCCGTACTCGGCGATCCCTGCGCGACGCGTTGGTGTCCCTGGTGCTGGAAAGGGGATTCGCGGCGCTCACGGTGGACGACATCACCGAGCGCGCCGACGTCGCGCGGGCCACCTTCTACAGCCACTGCCGTGACAAGGACGACCTGTTCACGCGCGTCACCGCCGACCTGCTCCAGGAGTTGGCCGGCCGTCTCGAAGGGGTGACCGATGAGACCGCGGTCGGTTTCACCGGCAAGCCGCTGCTCGAACTCTTCCGCCACGCCGAGGCCGAGCGAGATCTGTACCGGGTGATCCTGCGCGGCGAGGGCGACGGCAGACCGCTGAGTACGTTCACGGACGAATCCGTCACCCGCGTCGCAGCCGTCTTCCGCGAACGCGCCGTGACCACCGGTGCCGAACCCCGCATCGACCCCGAACTCCTGGCCCGCGCCTGGGTCGGCGAGCAGTTCGCGGTCCTGCGCTGGTGGCTCGAGCAGGAACCGAGACCCATGCCCGCCGAGGAGTTGGCCGACAACCTCCGAATGCTGGCCGTCCACGGCCGCTACTGGGCCAGCGGCTTGAACGGCGCGCCGTAGCCGGGCGTGGGCGGACAGACGCCGGCCCAAAACAGTGCTCTGATATCCCGATCCGGGAGGGCTGCCGCACGAGGGCACATGGAGGCCGGCAACGGCATGCCGCCGACCATCATCAGCGCCAGATACAGCTCCGGCCCGTCGGCATGGCGATGGGGTAGTCCCGGGGCGGCGGACGCTCAGGGAAGTTTGCGCTCGCCGGGCGGCCGCCCGCGCTGCTCCTTCTTGGCTTGCTTCTGCGCCTGCCTGTAGGCGTCCACCATGGCTTCCGTCTCAGGGGTTATCTTCATCCGGCCACGGCCGCTGGCCGAGACATCCATCGCCAACCCGGACGCCTTCACGGCGCTGACCCCGGGATGCCGTTGTGCGGCGGCGGCCTTCTCGGGCTCGGCGGCGCGCGCCGGGCGGCCCAGCAGGTCGGTGTGGCAGGCCAGCACCGCCTCGACCAGGCCGGCGCCGTATACCGCGCCGGCCAGCCGGTGCAGCCCGTCCCACTTGAAGCCGGCCTTCTTCAAAGCCCGCTTCTGGAAGTACGACATGCTCTCCAGAACGCGGATGACATCCTCGGGCGGCAGTGGTTTCGACGAGTCGTCCGAGTGGTCCATGTGGTCCATACTCGGTGGCGCGGGCCGCGGGGGCCAGCCGGGCGCTGAAAGCCGTGATTGCTGAAGGCTAAAGGAAGGTGTCATGAGGCTTCTCCTCACATCCGCCGGCATCAAGAACGCGAGTATCCACAACACCCTTGTCGAGCTGTTAGGCAAGCCGATCGCCGAGTGCGACGCGCTCTTCATCCCCACCGCCATCTACCCCTTCCCCGGCGGGGCCGGCATGGCGTGGCAGGCGGTCAGCGGCAAGAGCGCATCGCTATTGGCCGATCTGGGCTGGAAGTCGATGGGGATCCTGGAGCTGACGGCGCTGCCGAGCATCGGGGAAGCCGCGTGGCTGCCGGCGGTCCGGGACGCTGACGTGCTGCTGGTGTGGGGCGGCGACCCGTTGTTCCTCGCTGACTGGATGCGTCGTTCCGGCCTGGCCGCCGTGTTGCCGACGTTGCGCTCCGAGGCGGTCTACGTGGGGGTGAGCGCGGGGAGTATCGCGGCGACCTCGACCTTCGTTGAGACCTATGAGGAACCGCCGCGTGCGAACAGTGGGCCGCTGAAATCGGAGGAGGTCGTCTTCACGTCGCCTCAAGGCGACGTCGATCGGATCCTGGTCACCGGGCACGGCGTCGGGCTTGCAGATTTCGCGGTGATCCCGCACTTCCAGCACCCGGACCACGCCGACGCCTCGACGGCCAACGCGGAGAAGTGGGCGGCACGGATTCCCGCCCCGACGTACGCGATCGATGACGACACGGCCATCAGCGTGGTCGACGGCGTCACGCGGGTCGTGTCCGAGGGACAGTGGAAACTGTTCCAACCCTGATACGGCGGGCGAAGAGCAGGCATCAGCCTTGCTGCATGCCGTGGGGAACCCGAGGCGACCGCTTGGGACGGTATGGCGCGGCCAGGTCGTCCGGGATCGGGCGGGCCGGCTAGAACTGAAACAGATAGGCCTCGCCGGGTAGGTATTCTTCGCCCTCTTCGAGATCGAACTTGTGGAACTCGACATAGACCCTGGCGGTCATGGCGCGAAGAGGCTGGTCCATCTCGTGGCTCCAGAGTGGCCGAAACGGAGAGTCCTTATCTACGGGCTACGGGCCCCTGTCTGTCCCGTTGTACCAGCCAGGGGCCCGCACCGCTCTACCGCTCTACCGCACTACCGTCACGGCTTGGGCAGCATGCACCCGGAGATCGTCAGGTCGATCGCGTTCGACGAGTTCAGGCACGTGGTGATCCAGTACGTCTCCTGGCCGTACCCCTGACCCTTCGTCTCCGTGGTGGTCCCGTCCGGGTTCACCTCGCAGGGGTTGTCCAGCGTGCACATCTGGCCGTCCTCGTTGATCGTGTTGTTCACGCCGATGACCTGGCCGGTGCTGGTGTCCACGACCGGGGAGCCGGAGCTGCCGCCGATGACGCCGCACCCGCTGAGGCCGTAGCGCAGCGAGTCGTGCCAGGTCCACTGGTCCTCTTCCACCGTGCCCGCGAAGCCGTTCAGGTCGCAGCTCCAGGTCTGGTCCCAGTAGCCCGAGGGGATGGCTATGGTGTCGCCGCTGGTCGGGTGCGAGGCGGAGATGGTGAGGGCGGTGGCGCCGTACTCGCTGTTCAGCGAGGCGTAGGTGTCGGTGAGTTCGTAGACCGCGATGTCGGTGTTGGTCATGGTCGCGTAGAGGAGCTTGTCCGCCTGGACCGTGCCCAGCTGGTTGCCGTTCGCGTCCAGCAGGGTGCCGGAGCGGCTGCTCGCGACGTTCTGCAGCACCTGGCCGGCCGAGGGCATGCCGCCCTCGAAGCAGTGCCCGGCGGTGAGCATCAGGGCCTGGTCGGTGTCCTGCGAGGTGGGGTAGCGGACCAGCGAGGCGGAGCAGTCGTCCAGGGCGATGGTGCTGGCCAGGGTGACGTTGACGTCCGGACGCGGCGCGGCGGTCGCGGTACCGGCCGTCGCGGTGCCGGCGGTCAGGGTGAGCGCGGACGCGATGGTCACGGCCGCCGCGGCGAGCATCGCCGCTGTTCGCTTGAGCATGGGATCTCCATGGGGCGAGGGTGGTGGCATGGTGCCGGGTGGCACGCGGCGGAGCGTAGGAACGAATCCGGCATGTGTCAACGCGTCCTGATATAAACCTCAAGACCGAAGCGCCGCTGTGGGTAGGCCATCGGCGAACCGGCGGCATGTCCACAGCGGCACGAAGCCAACGTAACCAGCTTTGGCGCGGAGCCAGCCGAGGACTAGGTGGCGTCGCCGGGCTGCAAACCCGGGCAAGAGCCCGAGTCGGGAGCGCCGGTCTCGAAGTACGCGGCCAGGTGCGCGGCGCACACCGGCACCTGCGCCAGCGAACCGTGCCGGAAGTCGTCGACGGTGAACACCGTCCCGCCGATCGTGTCCCGCATCTGCCACACCCACGGATACGGCGTCAGCGTCTCGTATCGGTGCCCTGACATCTCTAGCGACCCCGAGCTGTACCGCAGCGTGAAGTGCTGCACCGGCAGCGTCCAGCCCGCGCAGGTGGGACGCAGCGCCGTGAGGTCGCCGGTGACCGGGTTCTGCCGAAGGTTGCGCTGGTACTCGTCCCACAGCGGCTCGAAAGCGCGGGAGCTGTCGTCCTCGTTGCACAGATACGCCTGCTGCGCCGTCGGATTGAAGGCCTGCGGGGCACCGCTGGGCGGCGGGGGAGGCGGGCCGTCGCTGCCGGCCGCGGCCGGCACCCCGGGTGGGGCCGGCTGTCCGGAGACCGCGGTGGTCATGTTCTTCAGGGCGGCCGCGGCTTGCTCCCAGCCGGTGTTCTGCGAGCTCGCGAGGAAGGCTATGAAACCGCCGCCCAGGGGCGAGGCCATATCAGTGAACTGCCACGGATGCGCGTCGCCCTGCTCGCGCAAGGCCAGCACCCGCGCGGTCACCTTCTGGGCGGTGTCGCCCAAGCCGTAGACGCTGTCGCGCTGCGCCAGCCAGGCCGCGAACAGCCCGAAGTCCTGTTCCATGGCCTGTGTCGAGTCGTCTATGCGGTACGCCAGATCGTAAGCGCGGGGTGAGACGACGCTGTCCAGCCACATGCGATGGATCGTCGCCGGGAACATGCTCCGATACACCGCGCCGAGCTGGGTACCCCACGAGACGCCGAAGTAGCTCGCCTGCCGCTCGTGCAGCGCGCGCCGCAGTTGATCCAGGTCCCGCGCGGCGTTCGCAGTCGTGAGCTGTCCCAGGAACGCAGGGTCCGAAGAGGAGCAAGCGGCGTTGGTCTTCGCTGATTGGTCGTACGCCTGCCGCACCTGCGCCTTCGTCATCTGCCCGGACTGCGGCGGCGGCCCGCCCTGGATGCCGGAGCAGTCGTAGGAGGTGCTGTAGCCGATGCCGCGTGGATCGAAGCCGATCAGGTCGTACTGGTCGTTGAGCTGAGCGTCGGCGGGGTTCTGCAGGGCCAGCTGTTCCGGCATCAGGTAGCCGCTGCCGCCCGGGCCGCCGGGGTTCATGAACAGGACTCCCTGGCGGTGTGCCTGGTCCTTGGCCTTCAGCCGGGTGAACGCGATCGTGACGTGCTGCCCCTCCGGATGCCGATAGTCCAGCGGGACGCTCACCGTTCCACAGTCCGTGCGTGCCCACATCGTCCGGAAGGCCGCCCGGTCCTTCGGCTGGACGCCGAGGAACCCCAGGACGTCGTCCGAATACTGTGGGCACGCCTGCCATGCGATGGCCGGCGTCACAGAAGACTGCGAAGCAGTGTCCGGTGCCGCACTCGCGGTGCCGACCAGACCGAAGCCGGTGGCGCCTAAGGCCAGCCCGAGCGTCGCCGCGCCGTTGCGTTTACTGAGTTTCATGTCTCCGGTCTAGGCGAAGCCCGGCAACAGCCGAGTCACCGAGGCTGTTACCCGGTTGTTGACACCGGGCCCTGATACTTGGGTGATGTCCGTCCCGTGGTACCCGCGCAGGATCCGGATGCGGTTGACGCTGCTCTACGCGACGCTCTTCCTGGCCTCCGGCATAGTCCTGCTCGCCGTCGCGCTGTATCTGGTGTTCCGCAGCCCGATCCTGGTCACGTTCGATCCGGCGCCGCCGTCCCCGCCGTCACCGGTGCCGGGCATGTCCGATGTGCTGCGCGTCTTCCGGCCGGCCACCGGCACGGTCAGTCCCACCTGGGCCACGGTGCGCGCGGCCGCCGCGCAGTCGGCCGGGGTGCTGGCGGCGATGGCCGTGATGTCGGCCCTGCTGGGCTGGATCGTCGCCGGCCGGGTTCTCAGTCCTCTGCGGACCATGACGTTCCGGACGCGCAGGATCTCCGAGCAGAACCTGCACGAACGCCTGGCGCTGGCCGGTCCGCGCGACGAGATGACCGAACTGGCCACCACGATCGACGGCCTGCTCGGCCGATTGGAAGCGGCTTTCCAGGCGCAGCGCCGATTCATCGCCAACGCCTCCCACGAGTTGCGGACCCCGCTGGCCATGATGCGCACCTCCCTGGACGTCGCGGTCGCCAAGCCGGCGCGGCCGCGCGAAGTGGACGTGCTCGCGGGAAGCTGCGCGAGGGCCTGGACGCCGCGGACCGGTTGCTGGAGGGGCTGCTGTTGTTGGCCCGGACCCAGAACGTCGAGCGGATGGAGACCTCGGAGGTGTCGTTGCCAGACCTGCTCGACGTCGCGCTCCGAGCCCGCACGGCCGCGATCGAGGACAAGCACCTTTCGGTGGAACGGGAGGCGGGAGAGGCACTCTACCGGGGCAACGGCACGCTGTTGGCGAGTCTCGTGGACAACCTCGTGGACAACGCGATCCACCACAACGAGCCCGGCGGCTGGGTGCGCGCGCAGGTCATGACATCCCGCGACGAGGACGAGGACGAGGACGAGGACGACCGCACCAGCACCGGCCTGCGTGCTCGCATCATCGTCGAGAACGGCGGTCCGGTCCTGACCCAGGCCGAAGTGGACCTGCTCGGCCAACCGTTCCAGCGCCTCGGCCCGCAGCGCACGTCGCAGCCGGGCACCGGCCTGGGCCTGTCCATCGTCGCGGCGATCGTCGCGGTGCATCATGGCAGGCTCCTGCTACGGGCCCGGGACGAGGGCGGACTGCGCGCGGAGGTGGAGCTGTGAGGGTCCTGGTCGTGGAGGACGTCCGCCGGCTCGCCGACGACATCGGCGAGGGATTGCGGGACCAGGGCATGGCGGTGGACGTCGCCTACGACGGTCTGACGGCCTCGGAGAAGTGCGCGTCGACGGACTACGACGTCGTCGTCCTCGACCGAGACCTCCCGGGCCTGCACGGAGATGTGCTCTGCCGCCAGATCGCCGAGTCCGCGGATCCGGCACTGGTCCTCATGCTCACCGCGGCGGGTGCGCCCGACGAACGCGTCCAGGGTCTGCGCCTGGGAGCCGACGACTACCTGCCCAAGCCCTTCCACTTCCCCGAATTGGTGCTGCGCGTCCAAGCCCTGGCCCGGCGCCGGCCCGCGGCCCGGCCCCGGGTGCTGCGCGCGGCCGGCATCGAACTGGACCCGATGCTGCGCACGGCGACCCGGGGCGGCCGGCCGCTGCGGTTGTCGCCGAAGGAATTCGAGGTTCTCGCCGCGCTGCTCGCGGCGGCACCCGCCCCGATGAGCGCCGAGCACCTGCTGGAAAAGGTGTGGGACGAGAACGCCGATCCCTTCACCCGCACCGTCTCGGTCACGGTCGGCCGGCTGCGCCGCAAACTCGGCGCGCCGGACGTGATCGTGACGATAGCCGGTGCGGGCTATGGGATCGGTGTCTCAGAGGACGAAGATCTGCCGCCATCAGATTGTGTCTGAGACGGGTTCAGGCCTCGTCCTTCTCGAATCTCAGCGCGGAAGCAGGACACAGATTCACCGCGTCCCGCACCGCGTAACGGTGTTCCGCCGACGGTTCGGGCTCCAGTACCACGACCAGGCCTTCCTGCTCGTCCTGGTCGAACACCTCCGGCGCGTTCAGGGCGCACATCCCGGCTCCCATGCACTTGGAGCGGTCGGCCACGACGCGCAGCTTGACGTCCTCGGCCGGGCTCACCATGCGATCGGCAAGCTGTGGACGCCGTAGACGAGCATGTCGTCGCGGAACGGGATCTCTTCGAAGGGGGTCGCCAGGCGCAGGTTCGGCAGTCCGTTGATCAGGACGTCCAGCGCGATCTGGAGTTCGGCGCGGGCCAGCGGCTGGCCCAGGCACTGGTGCACGCCGAACCCGAAGGCGAGGTGCCGGCGCGCGTCCCGGCCGACGTCCACGGCGTCGGCGTCCGGGAAGGCCTCGTGGTCCCGGTTGGCCGCGTTGATCATCAGCAGCACGCCCTCGCCGGCCCGGATCCTCTGCCCGCCGATCTCCAGGTCCTCGACCGCCGTCCGGGCCAGTCCCTGGTGGATGATCGACAGGTAGCGCAGCATCTCCTCGACCGCGCCGCGGATCAGGCCGGGGTCCTCGCGCAGCCGCTTGAGCTGGTCCGGATTGCGCAGCAGGGTGAGGATCGACAGCGACGTCATGTTGGCGGTGGTCTCGTGCCCGGCCACCAGCAGCAGCGTGCCCATCGTGGCGATCTCGTCGGGGGTGAGTTCGTCGCGGTGGATCAGGCGGCTGATGATGTCCTCGTCGTCGCGGTCCCGCTTGGACTCGGCCAGGTTCTTGATGTAGTCGTTCAGATCGTCGCGGGCCACGCGGACCTGTTCGGCGCTGCTGGCGGCGCTCAGGAGGATGTGGCTCTGCTTCTGGAAGTAGGCGTGGTCCTCGTAGGGGACGCCCAGCAGCAGGCAGATCACCAGCGAGGGGAGCGGGAACGCGAACTCGGTGACCAGGTCGGCGTGGTTCTTGCCGCGGGTCATCGTGTCGAGCAGGTCCGAGGCGATCGCCGTGACCTGCGGCCGCAGCGACTCCACCCGCTTGATGATGAAGTCCGAGGTGAGCATGCGCCGCAGCCGGGCGTGCTCGGGGTCGTCCATCCGGATGAAGGACGCGCTCTGCGTGCCGAGCTGTCTGCGTCCGGGGCTGAGGAAGGGGAATCCGGGCTTGGTGCCGTCGGCGCTGAGCCGGTGGTCCTGCAACGCGGTCCGGATGTCCTGGTGCCGGGTGAGCATCCACACGGAGGAGCCGTCGAACAGCTGCACCCGGCTGACGGGGTTGTGCTCTCGGGCCTGGTCGTAGGCCGGAGGCGGGTCGAACGGACAGGCTCCGCGGGAGGCGGGGACGGCGAGGACTTCAGTCGACTGGTCCGCGAGAGTCATACGCCTGATCCTTTCCAGGTGGCACAAGTTAGCTTTGGTACGCTAACTAACTATCGGTCAGCCTAACTCACGCATGGTGATGAATAAAGGGGCGAATCGAGGGTTGAATCGGGGTGAATCAGGGGAGAGCCGGTCCTCAGCTCTCTGACAAGGGCAAATGCGTCAGGGTGTCAGGGGCGATAGGCCGGGAACCAAGCCGAACCCGACGAATGCCGCGATCGGCACCGTCGGCCCCGCCTGCCTTCTTCAGCGCGGTAAAAGACTTCCGCGTCCGTCCGTACCTCCAGGTGCCGGTAGATAGTTGACCTCGGAGACGTTCACGCGGACGTACAGATAGAGGGAGTCATGGAGTCGATGAAAGACCCGGCAGAGTTGGTGCAGCGGTTCGTGGGGTTCGCCGAGCAGGGCCAGTGGCAGCGGATCGAGGAGCTCTTCGCGCCGAATATGCGGGCCGTGGTTTCCGCCGACGCGGTCCGGGACGGGTGGGCCGCCGAGGCCGCACCGCTCGGCCCGGTCGCCGGATTCGGTGCGCCGCGCACCGAATCGGTTCCGGGCGGGCTGACGCGGGTGAGCGTCCCGGTCAGCTTCGCCAAGGGCGACCTCGTGATCGTCATCGCCACCGCCGAAGACGGGCTCCTGCACGGCCTGCGCCTCGGGGTGCCCGGGGAGTGGACCGTGCCGCCCTACGTCGCCCCGAAGCGGTTCACGGAGCGCGAGGTCGTGGTCGGCGAAGGCCCGCTGGCGGTGCCCGGCACGCTGACCATGCCCCGCGGTGACGGCCCGTTCCCGGCCGCGATCCTGCTGTCCGGCGGCGGACCCTTCGACCGCGACGGCGCCGCCGGACCGCTCAAGCCGCTCAAGGATCTGGCCTGGGGGCTGGGCAGCCGGGGCGTGGCGAGTCTGCGCTTCGACAAGGTCACCGCGGTCCACGCCGAGGTCCTGGCCGAGATGATCGAGTTCACGGCGGCCGATGAGTATCTGCCTTACGCGCTCGACGCGTTCCGGCAGCTCCGGGAGAACCCGGCGATCGTCACCGACCGCATCTATGTCCTCGGGCACAGCATGGGCGGCAAGATGGCGCCGCGGGTGGCCGCGGCCGAGCCGGGTATCGCAGGGCTCGTACTCCTGGCCGCCGACGCGACGCCGATGCAGCGCTCGGCGGTCCGGGTCGCGCGCCATCTGGCCGGACTGGGTCTGGTGCCGGCCGAGATGGCGGCGGTCATGGAGCGGCAGGCGGCGACCGTCGAGAGCCCCGGCCTGTCCCGGTCGACGCCGATCGAAGACCTCCCGCTCGGCTACTCCGGCGCCTACTGGCTCGACCTGCGTTCCTACGATCCGGTGGCCACCGCGAAGACCTTGGACCTGCCGATGTTCATCGCGCAGGGCGGCCGCGACTACCAGGTCACCGTCACCGACGATCTCGCTTTGTGGCGGGCCGGGGTCGGGGATCGCCCTCATGTGGACATCCGCGTATATGACGCCGACAACCACATGTTCACGCCCGGCAGCGGCCCCTCGACGCCGGCCGAGTACTCGACGCCGGCCAACGTCGATCCGGCGGTGATCGACGATCTGGCGGGCTGGCTCGACCCGGACTCCCCGGACTCCCCGGACTCCCCGGGCTCCCGGCGCCGGTTCTCCGGAATGCGTGTGCGCGGCAGCTGAAACCGGCTTCAACCACGTGTTAAGCGATATCCACGATCGCCCTTCATGATTTCTTCAGAAAGCGCGCCGCAGGTCAGGGAGTCGCGCGTGAAAGGCTACATACGACTTACTCACGGGGTGTAAAGTGCTGCGCGAGATAGGCTGTTTCCATTGGGAAATCGCCGTCGAGCTCGCTGAGGCGCCGGCTCCATCTTGTCGTGCGCGTGCGTGCCCGGGCGGTTTCACTCGATGTGACCGACAGGGCCCGCATCGTTCACGTTAACAAGCTGTGACCTCGGTTCTCGTCGGGTGAGACTCCCCATCTCCTATGCCGCGTAGTAGATTCACAGTGTGGTTGACATGCGAGAACCGAATTCCGCGGTGGGTATCTACTGCTGCGTACCGCACATCGACGACGATGATCAGAGCACTGTCGACGTCCGCGAGCTCAGGTGCCGCGAGTACGCGCGGGCGCGGCGGCTGGCCGTGGCGCCCGCGGCGGTGCAGGCCGACGCCGTGCGCACGGTGTGGAAGGCCAAGGGCGTCAAGCCGGGGTGGATCGCGACGCTGGCCGCCGTGGAGCGCCGGAAGGTCGACGACCTGATCCTGTACGCGCCCGGCTCGCTGCTCCGGCACCGGGCGCACGACCTGGTGCGGCTGCTGACCGTCTGCGAGCGCAACGGGATCAGGCTGCACAGCGTGGGTGATGAGTGGAACCTGGCCGACCCGGCGCAGCGCCGGACGATGACCGACCGCGCGAGCGCCGCGTGGCGCTCCGCGCAGGCCGTCTCCCGGGCGTCCCGGGCCGCGCACCGCGGCGCCGCACTGGCCGGCCGGCCGCACGGCGGCGGCCGCCGCGCCTTCGGCTACGAGTCGGGCATGAGCGCCGTGGTCCCGGCCGAGTCCAAGGTGATCCGCGAGGTCTTCTCACGCTTCCTCGAAGGCGAGACGCTGCGCGCGATCGCCTTCGACCTGAACGATCGCAACGTGCCCACCGCGCTGGGCTCGGCGTGGACGGTCGGCGGCGTCGGCCGCATCCTCGACGCCCCGCGCTACGCCGGCATCCGCGTCTTCCGCGGCCAGGTCCGCGCCGACGACGGCGGCTATCTGCTCGGGGCGTGGGAGCCGTGCGTCAGCGTCGAGGAGTGGGAGCGGGTGCGCGCGCTGCGTGCCGACCACGCGCCTCGGCCCAACGGGGTGCGCAACGGCAGTGAGCGCTCGGGGTATCTGCTGACCGGCTTGGTCGAGTGCATGGCTTGCGGGCACAGCATGGTCGGCTCGGTCGTCGGCGGCTACCGCATGTACGCCTGCGCCTCGACGCGCAACCGGCCGCCGGAGGAGTGCGCGCGCTCGATCGGGGCGACGTCGTTCGAGGTGCATGTGCAGCAGGACGCGGTGCGGATTCTGCAGGAGTGGGACGCCGAGCGTGTCGCGGCGCTGCCGATGGTGGGCAACCGCCGGCCCGAGGTGCGGCCCGGCGATGTCGAGCACGCGGCCTTCGGGGATATCCACGGTGGGGTGGTGGTCCGCTCGGCTTCGGCCGTGGACGGGATCGTGACCGGGCCGGACGCCGGGTTGGATTGGCCGCGCGTGCCGTTGCGCCGCCGGGCCGAGGTGCTGCGCTTCCTGTACACGGTGATCCGGGTCGGGCCGAAGACGACGAGCCGGGGGGTTTTTGATCCGGGGCGGATTGCTTTGGTGCCGCATCCTTTGTAGGGCTTGGGGATGTGGGGCTTGGAAATGTAGGGGTTGAGGTCAGGGACGCGGATCGTTGTGGGCGGTCGGGGGCTGGGCTGCTGGTAGCGGCGTCGGCTACGTCGTGGCGGGGCGGCCACAGTGCATGCGATCCGGTGCTTGGAACGAGCCCGGGGCACGCTCGGCGCGATCGCCCGCGACCCGGCACTGTGGCGGCGCCGGGCGGCGACGATGTCCGGTCGGCGTTGGCGTGGCTGGGAATCGGAAGCCGGGAACGGCGTCGGTTGTCCGTGTTGCGACGTTGATCCGTCCGAGTCCCGGTGGGCACTGGAACGAGTCCTTCACGCGCTGCCCCGTCGGGCTCGGCGTGAGCTTGCCGCGGTGATGAAGGCGGCGGATTCCCGAGTACTGGCAACGACCTTCGGCCACGAACCCGGATGCCGCCGGCTGGTGGGACCGGCGCGTGTGATCGCGGCTCAGCTGTGCTCCGGGTGCCTGGCCCGCCACGTGTTCTTCTTGGCCTGGTTGCCGCAGCGGTCCATCGAGCACCAGCGGCGGGTTCCGGGGCGGGAGGTGTCGAGGAACCAGGCGCCGCAGTTCGGGTTGGCGCAGTCGCGGATGCGGGGGAGGAGAGGGGAGGTCGCCAGGTCGAGGGCGTCGCCGGCGATTGCGGCCAGGGTGGCGGTGATCGGGTCGGCGGCGGCGTGGGTCAGGGTGCCGGTTTCGTCGAGGACGGGGTGCGGGGTCGGGCCGGATGCGACCTTGTTGAGCAGGAGGCGCGCGGCCGGTGGGCAGTCCGCGGGGGTGGTCGTGCGCGCGGCTGCCAGGAGGGCGTGGACGGCTTCGCGGGTTTGTTGTGCGGTGGTGAGGGTGCGGGGAGTCGGCGTGGCGATCGGTTGGGCGGGGTCGTAGGGGCCGAGTTGGTGTACCCAGGCGGCTAGGGCTTTGGGGGTGGCGAGTTCTTCGAGTGCCTGGGGTGTGCCGCGCCATCGCAGGGTTCGGATGAAGTCCAGACATAGGCGGCCGGAGCCGGTGCGGAAGACGGGGTCTGGTTCTGCGGTGGTCACGGGTCCAGCTTACTGCGGAACCGGTTTGACTGGTGTACTTTGGTGGAACCAGTTAAACCGGTTCCGGTCTTGTGAGGTGCCCTCTTGTCCGCACTTGTCGCATCCCCTGCTCCCACTCTGAAACCGGCGCTGAGCCGGCCGTTGACGTTGCTGCTCTCGATCGCGTGCGGGGTGGCCGTCGCGAACATCTACTTTCCGCAGGCGATCAGTCCACTGATCGCCGATGGGTTGAAAGTGAGTAAGAGTTCTGCCGCTCTGGTCACGACCTGTGCCCAACTCGGGTACGCCGCCGGGATCTTCCTGCTGGTGCCGCTCGGGGACCGGGTCCGGCATCGGCGGTTGGTCACGGTGTTGCTGCTGCTGACCGCGGTTGGGCTGGTCCTCGCCGGTACGGCTGACGCGCTGCCGATGATGGTGCTCGCCAGCACCCTGATCGGGGTGACGACGGTCGTCCCGCAGATCCTGATCCCGATGGCGGCCGGGCTGGCCGAGCCCGAGCGGCGGGGTGAGGTGACCGGGACCCTGTTGTCCGGGCTGATCGGCGGGATCCTTTTGGCCCGCACGTTTTCCGGGACGCTCGGCCAGTGGCTCGGATGGCGGGCGCCGTATCTGGTCGCGGCTGTCGCGGTGCTGGTGTTGTCGGTGGCGTTGGCCGTGTTGATGCCGGTGACCACGCCGAGTACCGGCGAGCGGTATCCGGCGTTGCTGGCCGCCTCGGTGCGGTTGTTGCGGGCGGAGCCGTTGCTGCGGCGGTCGTGCCAGTACCAGGTGCTGGTGTTCGCGGGGTTCAGCGCGGCTTGGACGGCGTTGGCCTTGCACGTCACGGGTCCGACGTACCACCTCGGCACGCCGGCGGTCGGGCTGCTGGCGTTGGTCGGCGCCGGGAGCATGTTCGCGACGCCGCGGGCCGGCCGGGCCACCGACCGGCTCGGGCCGGACGCGGTGAATCTGCGGTGCCTGCTCGGGGTGTTGGCAGCCGCGGGTGTGCTGCTGCTCGGCACGGTCGGCGGGGTGCTCGGGCTGGTCGGTCTGGCGGTGGGGATGCTCGCGCTGGACGTCGCGGTGCAGTCGGGGCAGGTCGCGAATCAGGCCCGGATCTTCGCGCTGCGGCCGCAGGAGCGGGCCCGGTTGAACACGGCGTATATGACGTGCGCGTTTCTCGGCGGGAGTGCCGGATCGTGGCTTGGAGTGCGTGCTTATTCGGCGTTCGGCTGGAACGGGGTGTGCGGGGTCGTCGCGGTGGTGGGCGGCGCCGCGCTGGTGCGGTGTTCGCTCGCCGGGAAGCCTCGGGGTTGATACCTAGGATCCCTAAAGCCTAGGCCTCCTAGGTATGACGATGATCGCTGCTGCCGGCCTCGCCAAGAGCTACGGCGCCGAGCCGAACCGCGTGCCCGCACTGCGCGGCGTGGACGTCGCGATCCCGGAGGGCACCTTCACCGCGGTGACGGGTCCTTCGGGATCGGGCAAGTCCACGCCGCTGCACTGCCTGTCGGGACTGGATACCGTGGATGCCGGGACGGTGCGCATCGGCGACACCGAGATCACGGCCCTGCCGGAGCGCGCACTGACCCGGCTGCGGCGCGAGCGGATCGGCTTCGTGTTCCAGGCGTTCAACCTGCTGCCGACCCTCACCGCCGGAGAGAACATCGTCCTGCCCCTGGAACTCACCGGCCGCCGCCCCGACGCGGAGCACTTCGAAGCGGTGGTCACCCTCCTCGGCCTGGCCGACCGCCTGGAACACCGGCCCGCGCAGCTGTCCGGCGGCCAGGCGCAGCGCGTCGCGATCAGAACCGAGATATGGCGCCCGGGTGGCGACGATGCTCTCGCTGGTGCTGTATCAGGCAACGTTTGCCCGGGAGCTTTCGCTTTGCTCGGGAGCTCGCGATGTGGTTCGCGATGTGCCGGTCGGCGGGCGGGATTCGTCGGCGGGTGGAGTTTGCTGGGGGCTGGAGTTTGCTGGGGGCTGGAGTTTGTGGGCCGGGTTGCGGTTGGTCTGTGGTTTTCAAAGCATTTTACGGCCTTCGGTCATGGTTGAGCCGGTTCGGGGTTCGGGTCGGCGAGTCTGTGTTTCGGCTGCCCGTTCGCGCGTTCACAACCCCGCCGCACCTCAGGCCTCTTCAACTCCAGTTAGCCAGTGCAAGATCAAGAACTGTGATGAAGAGCCGGGCCTCCGGCGGGCCTCGGCAACCTCAGGGAAACTAGCGCGGTTCCCTCGGGTGGCTGATCTAGTCTCAGCGGCTGCGGTTTGTGAGGTGGTGCGGTTCGTTCCCCTCGGTCGCGTCGTCAGCCCGGGGGGTACAGCACCGGTGTCCGGGGGTAAAGTCCGCGCACTTGCGGTTGGGTGCCCGAGCTGCGGTTTTGATAGCGCGAACTTGACCCCCGGCCACCGGCACTGTAGGCGAAGCCCTGCCGACGCGACCGAGGGGAACGAACCGAAAACCGACCGGAAGAATAGCAATCACAGGGACCAAGGGCGCGGGTTGGTTGCTGCCGCTGCGGGTGAGGGCGTGGCGACGGGCCGGTGATCAGTTGGTCGAGAACATGCCCGGGTGCGGTAGGCGGCATGCCTTGGTAGCCAGGTCTATATGCCATCCGGCGGTGGCCATCTTGGTGGTCAGGTCTGTCTATCATCCGGCGGCAGCCATCTCGGCGGCCAGGCGAACCCGCGCCCACACCTGCACCTGTCTCTTATACACA
>NZ_JAAFYZ010000104.1 GCF_018274385.1 Catenulispora pinistramenti
GGGTTTCGTCGCACTCGGGGTGCATGCACACCACCAGGCCGGTGGGGATGTTCAGCAGGGCGGCCGGGATGACGGTGCGGGTCGGGATGCCCTGGACCGGGGCGTGGTTGCGGGGGCAGCGCATCCGGACGTACTCCTCGGCGTCGGCCAGCACGCACGCCAGGACCGTGAAATGCCGCCGCATCGCCGACGTGGTGCGCTTGGCTACCGGCTCCGGGTCGCATCCGTCGTCGAGCAGCTGCGCCAGCAGGGCACCGCGCGCCGAGCGGTCAGATACGGGGATGTCCAGACCGGGACCGTCCAGGGTTTCGAGGATCGCCTGGCGGATCGCCAGCTCTTGAATCTGGTCGCGGTCGTGGTCATGGACGGCGGACGTCACATCGATGCGGACGGGCGCCTTGCTGCCGGCTTTACCGCCGCGCCCGTCGCCGCCGTCGTATCGTCTGCCGTTTGTGGCTGCGGCGTGCTGATCGAGTTGGTCGGCTATCTGTGCGGCCTGTCTGATGTAGCGGTGCCCTTGTTCCGCCATGGCCCCTCCCCGAATCCGGCAACGCTGAAGCCACCGGGTTGTACTGTGAGCATCTGGAACGGTCGGCTCGACGAGCCGAAAAAGGAAAGCAAACCTCTGACGTGTTGCACACTGCTCAGGTTGCTAGCCCCGTGATCACCGGGCATCCGGGTATCGTAGTCGCAGGTCCGCCGCATGCGGGACCGCTTTTCTCAGGCGCCTGATACACCCCGACGGCTTAGCCGGGCGGCGCCATCCCTGCGACGTCCGCTCTGGCCATCGCGCGCAGTGCGGCACCGGAAGCCAGGATCCTGGAGGCGTCAGTACGCGCTGCCAGCCCGACAGACATGAGGCACATGTCAGCTTCTTTCTAGAACGACCTGGAACACGGTTGATCTGTCGTGCGCTTTCCGTGGCGGGGGCGGTGTGGAATCGGTCCCGAGAGGTAGCGGAGGCTGCGGCGACCTTCTTCACGGCATCGACCTCCGCATGAAGAGATGATCAAGATGTACTGCCAGAGGATCCCGCTCCATCACCGGTGACCGCCAGAAGCCCGTACTGCCCTGTACACCCGGAACAACAAATTTAGTGCCCTTCATAGGTCGTCGGACGTCGAAGATAACCAAGTTTGGTGCTTGAGGGCAACATCTTTGGTGCTCGTTGGTGCTGCTTGGTACAGTCGCCCCTCGTCGGCGCCGAAGCCGCCGGCAACACGGGAAGGAGGCTGCCTCATGGCCCAGACGCCTGAACTGATGCGTCTCGGTGTCGCTGTCCGCCGGCGGCGGGCAGTAAAGGAGTGGTTTCAGCGCGACCTTGCGGCCGCTGCGAAGGTCTCTGTCGGGACGGTCCGCAACGTCGAGCAGGGCAAGGGGGCCAGTGATCTGATTCTTGCTCAACTGGAGCGAGCGCTGGGCTGGGTCACCGGCAGTGCCGCCCGGATCTTGGACGGCGGTGATCCCGAGTTGATCCGGGTCGAGCCCGCCAGCTACGTCTCTTCACGCGCTCGCACGCCCGTCGACCTGTCCGGGGTCCCTTTGGAGGAGTTGCAGGCTGAGGTGAACCGGCGGGTCGAGGCGGCGGTGCGGCAGGCGGTGGCAGCCAACCCTGACGCCCTGCGGCCGTAGTCGCTACTGCGGGTTTCCTCAACGGCATGACCTGTTCGAACTTGCGTTCGAACAGGTCATTGCGCTATCAAGGGGTATTGATGCTGGCATGCCGGTTAACGTGCGTGAGGTGAGTCAATGGCTTGGGATCCTGGGGAGGCGCTGCGTCGCCAACCGGACCTCACGTATGTCCGGCACAACCTCCCGCCGGGGGAGAAGGGACGCTACTTCCGCTCGTTGCACGCCATCGTGGTGGACTCCGGGCTGGACCAGGCCGGCCGGCGCTGCGCGCTGACGCACGAGCTGATCCACGCTGAGACCCGCGACGACTGCATTCCCTCGCACTGGTTGACCGACAAGTACGAGCACGACATCGACAGGCAGGCTGCGGCCCGGCTGATAAGCCTCTCGGCGCTGATCTCGGCGCTGCTGTGGACCCATGACCCGGACGAGCTGGCCGAGGAGCTGCATGTTGACGCGGCCACCCTGCATGTGCGGCTTGCCCACCTGAGCCGGGCCGAGCGTGCCGCGATCGCCGCTCGGCTCACCGAGGCGTTCAATCAGCTGCCGTGACGACGACAGGCCCGGCTGGGAAACCCGGCCGGGCCTGTCGTGCTCGAAGTCAGTTGTTGTGCAGCAGGCGGGCGGCGGCGTCGAACAGGACGTCCTTGGATTCCGCGTTGAGCGTTCCGGCCTTCACTGCGTTGTTCATCATCGAGGCGTGAACGGCCAGCAGCGCGTCCCAGCCGGCGTTGAAGTTCGGCGTGTCCACGCCGAGCGCGTCGACCAGATCGAGTATGGCCTGCGCGTGGATACGAGCCTGATCTTCAGGCAGTCGCGCCTCGGCTTGGGTCAGTGCCAGCAGGGCTGCCATCGAGCCGAGGAAACCGGCCCGGGTCATCGGATCGGTCAGGTCCGCCCCGTGTACGGCGGCGCTGCGTTGGATTTTCTCGGTGACGCCGACCTGGTCCTGGTCTAGCGTCTCACCACCAGGGGTGTGCTCGGTCATGCCGTCTCCCGTTGGCGATTCACTGGGTGTCGGCGCGGGACCGGTTTGCCGCCCGGTCACACGCAACACATGGGCCTACAAAACGCGGACAGTATGGCCTACGAAACTATGCGCAGGTCAAAGCCCCGCTCGCGGCGGGCGTTATGGGGGAACAATGGATAGTTCATTTTGCCACGGGCGATGGCGGCCAAGGGTGGGCTGAGTAGCGTCCTTGACGCATCCTTGACCAAAGATCACGACACGTAGCGTGTGTGCGAGTCTGGCGTGGTGGGGTGTGGTCTGTTCGGGTCACTTGCGTGGCTTGACCGGCTCGAACCGGGCCGCCGTCTTCTTGCCGATCTTCGGGTTGCGGATGGCCGCCTTCAGCAGCCCGGCCCCGCGCGTGTCGCCGGCGCGGCCGAGCTGTCCGGCCCACCGGCCCAGCACCGAGGGCAGCCAGGCGCCGCCGGAGCCGATCGCGGCCCGCGCCATCTCTGCGCCCCTTGCCGCCCCGGCTTCGAAGGCGTCGCCGAGCTGGCCGGCCAGAAACGTCGGCGTCCCGGCCGGCGCCCGGTAGTCTGCGCGCGCCGCCGTGGCGATCAGCTCGACGATCAGTGCGTCGTTGAACTGCTTGGTCACGGTGTGCCCGCGCAGGAGCCGGTACCGGGTGCCGTCGGCGCCGGTGACGTATACCGTCTCCTCCTTGTCCTCGCCGGTGACCAGGTCCTTGACCGGCTCGCCGGTGACCGGGTCGAGCACCTTCGCCTTCCCGGAGATTTCGCCGCCGCCCAAGGCAGTCAGTTCCTCATCCAGCACCTCCCGGGCGGCCCTGGCAGCATCCGAGAGCGCATCGGCTCCGTCGGCCAGCATCTCCGCGGCCTGGATCATCCGGGGCGTGACCGCCGTCGGATCGGCCTCACGGAGCTGCAATGCGTGCTCATGGACAGCGAACGCCAGAGCGTCCCGGGCGTTGACGTCGGCGTCGGTGGAGGCAGCCAGCAGCTTGGACAGCAGCGCCTGGACCGCAGCCCGTGGATCGGACAACGCCGGCAGGCGCGCGGGGATCAGGTCATCGACCATGCGGCCCTCCAGACCGGTGAGCTCTCTGTCACCGGCGTTTGAGATCAGTGACGTATCCGGAGGCGGCCCGGACCCGGTTGGCCTGCATCACGCCGTCCAGCAGCGCCAGGAACCAGGCCGGCTCCTGTTTGCGGCGCGTGCCCAGGTAGCCGGACCCTTCGCCGGTCTGCGTCGCGGTGCTGCGGTTGGCGTGCTGGGGAACATAAGGGTCTACCGATATCAGGGTCATGACGCTCTCGCTTCCGCGAACAGGGGAACAACGGAGAGCGCCCCCGGGCCGCGAGGTGCCGGGGGCGTGGAAGGGAAGAGGGGCCGTCAGGCAGCGGAGAGCTGGGCGTCCTGACCGCGGGTGAAGACCGCGCGGTATACCTGCTTGCACTCCTCCATCAGCTCCGCCGCCTCGCCGTCGTCCAGGTTGCCGGCGGCAGCGTGGTGGCGGATGAGTGCGTGGATCCGCTCGACGTCCTTGTGACTGCGCGTGGACTGCGCGGCGCGGGCCAGTATCGCGGCCAGCGCGGCGGCGGCCGGGCTCATAGGCGGCCTGGTGCCGCCCAGTTCAGCGCGGCGCGTGGCGGCTGCGATCGCCAGGTCGACGAACAGGGTGGCGTTGATGGCGCCGCCGTTGAAGCGGTCGGAGAAACGGGCTTCGACACGGTCGGCGCCGTCCAGGTTTTTCGCCTTGTTCAGGGAGGCGAAGAAGTCCTCGCTCTCCCCACGGACCCGGGGCGGTTCCATCTCGACGTCCGCCAGCGCCGGGATCGCAGTCAGGCCCGAGCCGACCGGTGGGCCCTGGGCCGCAGGATCGGTGCCGTCGGACTGGTGTCTGCTCGGCGCGGCGGCCGTGCCGGTGCCGGCGGGCTGCGTCATCGCTGGGGTTTCCCAGTGGTCATCCGGCAGCCGGGCGGAGGGGGAGTGCTGCTGCTCGGAGTCCAGCGTGGCGCGGCGGTCGTTGAAGGCCCGGCGCAGCAGCGCGGCCAGCGCCTCGGAAACCGCCCCGGCCTCGACGGCATGCTTGAGCCGGGACGCAACCTGGTACAGCTCGCCCATGTCGCAGGCGGCAGTCAGGGAGGTCGCGTAGTCCTCCTCCGGCTCGGTGGGCAGGTTCTTCAGCTGCTCGGCCGCGTTGGACTTGGACCACAGGTAGGTGGCGATACCGAGGCGCATCCCGGCGTTCCTGATCCCGTCGCCGATGATCTCCTTGATGGCGTTGGGGCCCGTCTTGCCGGAGGCGTCGCCGAACCCGATGCGGGTGACGGTGCCGATGGTCAGCAGGATCCACATGCCCCCGTCGCTCAACAGCGGCGTGCGGTTCGAGGTGTAGGCCATCGGACGCCAGTTCCAGCCTGCCGGGGTCAGCACCTCGTTCAGGCGCATCGTGATCCCGGCGTGGCCGACGTAGTCCAGGTGGATGTGGCCGGGGGTGATGAACTGGGCGCAGACGGCGCAGCGGGCCTTGCGGGGGTGTTCGTCACACGTCTCTGGCCGCTTGTTCTTCTTGTTATCCGTGCATTTCCAGCACGTGACCTGAGGTCGCTTTTCGATCTGGTCGAGGTCGAACGGCGTGGTGAGCCGCGTCCAGACTTCGGCGGGGATGTCGTCGATTCGTCCGGTCTCGCCGGGCAGTAGCGGCTCGGCATCCAGCAGCCTGGAATCCAGCCCTGGCGCAGGCTCCAGCCCGGTTGCCGGGATGACGGCGGTGGTCATGGTTACCCACTTTCGGGAGGCGCGACGCGGCAGCGTGGCCGGTGGCCCTGGCGCCGGAAGCGCATATGGGCGGCGCCGCAGAGAGAACGCGACGGAAACGCGCGAGCCCCCAGGGTCCTGACGGACGCCTCGGGGGCTCGGCTGGGTTGACGATGAAGGGCGGCGGTTGGCTTTTGGGCACAGCTCTGCCCGCAAAAAAAGAGGCTACGCAAATGCGTTCGAGTAATCAAGCCCCTGGCCGGGAAAGCTCTGACGAGGACTTGATCGCAGCATCCATATCGCCAGAATCGGGAGAAGTCGGATGCTGGCCCGTGGGGTCAGAAGCCTGTGCGGCCTCTGGAGTGTCGGCGGTCCGCAGCCGCTCGATCTGCTCACGGAGCCCGGCGGCCAGCCGTGCGGCGAGGTGCCGTCTGGCGATCGCGTCGCGGATGCGTGCGCCGCGGCCGGGCCCCACACCGAAGTCCTTCCGCAGCGCGGTCCCGGTGATCTTGCCGTCGGGGTTGTCCGCCATCGCTAGGGCGATGATCGCTTCATCGGTGAGATCGGCGGCGCCGAGCCGACCGAAGGGAACCGGACGTCCGGATCCGTCCGCCTCTGCTTCCTCCCCAGGGGCACCGGTGGGCCCGCAAGCGGGCAGGTCTAAGTCATCGGCGTCCGGCTGGCCCACCGGTGGCCCCGAGTCCAACTCTCGCGGTGGGAGCGGTGGCCCTGGCAGTTCGAGCGGAAGTAGTTCCGTGCCCACCGGTGGCCCGAGCTGGTCCACCGGTGGGGCCACCGGTTCGGGGCTGTCGGGCACCGGGACCACCGGTGGGGGGCCGTACTGGTCGGCTGGCTCATCGTGGCCCACCGGTGGCCCCGGCAGTTCGAGCGGAAACAGTTCCGTGCCCACCGGTGGCCCGAGCTGCCCCACCGGTGGGGCCACCGCTTCGGGGGCGTCGGCTACCGGGGCCACCGGTGGGGGCTTGGAGTCGCCGGCGATCTCCGCGGTGGATGTCGCAGTCGGCCGCGTTACCAGGACATCGGCAGGTTCGTGTGGGCTGTCGAGCGGCACACGGGGATGCGGCAGCACCACTACGTCGTCCGTAGCCGAAGCCTGGCCGTCGCTCTGCTTTAACTGGTCCTTTGGGGCTTCTGCGGTCAGTTGGAGGGCTGCGGTACAGGCCAGCATCAGCCCATCCACGGTCAGCGGCAGTGTGTATGCGATGAACGGAATGGTGCTGTAGTACTCCAGCAGGGAGCACAAGTGTAGGTAGGACGCCACAGCAACCGGCAGCCCCACCATCACCGCCGAGGCGGTGCGGACAGCGGACGACAGCTTGCCCTCTCGCCACCGTGGCCGGGTGATGACTTCGGTCAGGATGAAAATGGCGGCGGGGCAAAAGACCGCCACCGCCACGTCACCAGGCGGTGGGATGTAGGCCGTCGGATCCCACAGGCGGGACCGCGGCCACCATGCCGGCTGGATGCGCGGCGGGATGTAGGTGTAGGCGATGTTGGCCGACACCGAGGCGAGCGCGCCGAGCACCAGGCCGCTGTAGATCCAGAAGTAGACCCAGAAGCTACGTGCGGTGGACGCTGAACTGCCACCGGTGGAAGACATAGACCTCCTCAAGACTCGGAGGAGCGATGACCGGTAGGCCAGCTGTGGTCAACTGGCGGTCCCTCGAACCGAGGCAACATCACCAGTGGATTGCAGAGGCATGGGGTAGGTGTACGCCAGCCTGACTACGGGGCTGGAGTACTTGCTTCGCTGACGGTTTGGACCTCAACGTCGAGCACGCGGACCCGATCAGGGTTCGATGCCGCAGTGGGAAGCAGGATGCTGCGAACGAGAGCGCCTGCGGCCTTAACCCTTGAGTCATCATCGGCAGCAGGAACCGATAGCTTGATACGGGCCACAACCTCAACCTCGCGGCGAACCAAGGGCGTTGGGCGGTTGGCCTCGCGCCATTTGGCTTCCGCTTCCTCGTTGATTGCAAACCCGCGGATACGCGCGTCATCGACCAGGGTGTCCAAATCCCAGACGATCTCAGTGCCAAAGCGGAACGACTCCGGAGCCGTAGCCCCTCGCTTACTTCGCTTACGTAGCGTATCGGGCGAAGTAGTCAGGACTTCGGCGGCTTCGGTGACTCCCACGGGGATCGTTCCGTCGGGGACGGCTCGTTGATCCCGCAACCGTTTAACGACTGACTCCGAAACCGAGTACTTCGCCCTTACCAACGCTGGGATGACCGAGTCGAGGGGCCAGGCTGGGTTGCCGTTGATCAACACCCGAGTCACGGGCAGGATTGCACCTGCGCTGGCATCGTCCGGCTGGACAATAAGTTGAGAAATCCGCTGCTTAGATCGATTGGTAAGTGCCGCCAAGTCGGACGCGTTGACGAACACGACAGTGCTGCTGTCGTCCTTCACGCGTTGCCTCCCTGGTCCCAGCCGCTGGCGTCTGCCTATCGGTGTGAGATCCATGGTGCCACGTTCTCGCAGACCGGCTATCGCCCGCCGGGCGTGTGTTTCTACGACGTGCCAGCCCACTGGCCGACGAAAGCCCAACCAGTGTGGTGTTCCCATTCGGCAACGACCTTGCTCCGGTCGTTCGCTGGTACTGCCGTTTGTAGTGCTTCGGCTGCGGCGAACCAGGCGTTGGCCACCGTGCGTTCGGCCTTCTGCACATGACGGTCGGCTTCGGCGTCGGTGGCGCGTGCCGTCAGTGGTTCGTCGCGTCGCTCGGCGGTCTCGGCCAGGGTCGACAGCAGTAGTGCGGTCTCGGTGGCTCGGATGACCTCGGCGTGGATCGCATCGATCCACATGCGGGTCTGGACGCCGTCGGTGTGTGCCATCTCGGCAGCCCGTTCGAATACGAAATTCTGGACGTAGGCGGAGGAGGTGATGAGCTCGTTGCAAGACTTCCGTCGCTTCCGGCATGTGATGGTGATCGGGCCTTCGATGTCGACAGCCGGCGGCCTGGCGGGGTCTGCGACCGCATCGATGAGAGCGCGGATGAGATTCCCGGCGGCGTATACCGGTAGGTCCAGGCTGGTGGGTAGGTGCTGGGCGGCGATGTCCATCTCGGCTTCTTCAGCCTGTTGCCACAGGACTTCGGTCCGGTCCGGGATGGGGTCGGTGCCGTAGGCCTGGGCTTTGGACAGCGGGTTGTCGCGTACCGCGGCCAGGACCGAGCCGAGACGCATGCTGTCGCCGGTGGGGTTCTCGTAGCTGTCCAGGCAGGTGTTCCGGACGGCCTCCAGGACTGTCTCGTCCAGGGTGAGCCCACCAACCGACAGCCGCAGCGGTCCGGGCCGCGACATGCGGGCGCGCACGGACAGCAGCCCGGAGCGCACCGTCGAAGTGTCCAGCAGCACGGCCGTGCTCATCAGGCGCCGGACCCGCCCGAGCAGCACGGCGATCTCCTCGGCGCCGTGCAGGCCAGCGTCGGCGAGTTCGGCGATCGGAACGGGGCCGGCCCGCAGCAGTCGGTGGTCGCGGTCGAACTCGAAGCAGATCCAGGTGGTACGGTCGGCGCCGGTGAGGTCGGAGACTTCGATGCTGGTCCGGTCGGCCAGGTCGGTGAATGCCCCGGCCAGGGCGGCGTCGTCGATGAGGCGCTCGATCTGCTGGGCCAGTGTGGGCCCGCCGGTGCGGATAGTTGCTCCGGCCGGGGTCGGTGTGTGCTTGATGGCCAGGCGGGCTGCGATGGCGGGGATGTCGATCGGGGTCATCGGTGGCTCCGATCGTTCGTGCCGGTGTAGGTGATTCGGCTGTAGTCGTGCGTAGTGTCTGTGATCAGGCCGCGGCCCTTGCCGGTGGAGCCGAAGTACTCCTCCAACACCGCGGCGGTCACTTGCGTGCCGGGCTGCCAGGCGCCGGCCTCGGCGAGGTCGGCCAGTTCCACGCTTCCGTAGCAGTGGGAGGCCTCGGTGAAGGAGTACTTCGCCGTGCTGTCTCGGCGTCCGGGTGTGGCCGGGACGGTGGCGCGGTGTTCGTCGCGCTCGTTATCGGTGGCCGGATCGACGGCGGTGATATAGGGGTCCTCGGCCGTGGCCGACATCGTGTGGCCGCGGCCGGGGCCGCGCAGGCTGGCCAGCCAGGAGTCCAGCTTGTCGCCGTAGACGTCGCTGTGGACGGTGCGCAGCAGCTCGACCAAGTTGTGCAGCGGGACGGGTGCGTGGTCGCTGGCGGCTTCCAGCACCTGCCGCACCTCCCCGATGGTGGCCAGGGCACGATGCTGCTCCACGATGGGGATCACCCACTCCACAGCGATGACCTGGTCGTCGGGTAGCGGCTCCAGGATGGCGGCGGGTGTGACGCCGGCGAGGGTCTGGTGGTAGGGCGGCAGGTGGGTGTCCTGCCACAGCTCGGGGTGCCGGTCCAGGTACTCGCTCAGGTCGTCGGTGTCGCCCATGTCCTCGGGGATCTCGACGGTGAGTTCTCGGCGGCGTGGTACCAGGTCCTCGACGGTGATCTCGTATTTCAAGCAGGCTCTCCGATGCGGGGTGGGTGCTGATGGTGCGGGTCAGGCCGCAGTGGCAGCCGTCGACTGCCCGTTCTCGTCTGCGTCGGGACTGTGCAGGTCGAAGCCGTCGTATGCCAGCGGGGTAGTGCCGCAGATGGTGGCCTCGGCGTTCTCGGTGGCGACCGAGTCCAGCACGATCTGGGTCAGGCGGATGGCGGAGCGGGCGGCACGAATGGTGCCGAGTGCTCGAACGCGGTCGGCGGTGGCGCGGGCGGAGATCTTGATGGCGGTCTGGAGCCGCCAGGTCCACAGCAGTCCGGCAAGCCACGGCGCGCCCAGGGTGTGACGTGCTAGCTAACCCTGCCAGCGGACCGGGATGGTTTTAATGCCTTTTCACCAATTCGGGTGTTCCGGCTTGGCGCGTTACGCATGAGATGAGATACACCTTATTGGGTCATCGGATGCAGTATGCCCCCAAAGGCCCATTATGTAAGGGACCACGCTCATGATGTACAACTTGATGCGCCGCTTACGGGGCATGGCTCTGGCAGGCGCGCTGCTCGGCTCCATCGCGGCGCCCGTGGTCGCTGCCGCGCCTGCGCAGGCCGCCGCCCAGACCGCGTACGTTCAGTACTATCTCACCGACGGTCTCGGCAACGTGAAGTATCACGTCGTCTTCTACGGCACCGTCTACCCCGAAGGCCCCTACCACTACCGCATCGTCGGAGACTTCAGCTCCTACTGCGGCCCTGGCGCCCTGACCGCCCAGTCCGTGCGGCTCGACTGGCGCGAGAGCGGCGGCTACTGGTCGGACCGCAGGTTCTGGTGCGACAACTACGGCGAGCACATCGACACGTACGGCTCCCGTAGCTATGGCAACAACGTCGACCTCACCGTGGGCGCCACCAGCGGCGTCTTCAACACCTACGAGTACAGCAGCGTCCACACCTTCCAGATCGGCGTCGACTGAGCTCAGCCCCGCCGGGCCGTGGCCGCGCACGAACGACGACAAGACACGGCCGTGACGTAGTTGCCTTCATCTCGAAAGTGCTCCTCGAACCGGATGACGTGACCCTAGACAAGCCACATCATCCCAGTTCAGAGAGCACTTTCGTATATCAGGATCACGATCCGGGCGCTGCTACTGAAGTACCGAGGCTAGGGCGTGGCGGACGTCGACGACGCGGCGTGCCGAGGCGGTGACGCTGGCGTAGTCGTTCCGCTCTGGAATGGGGTCGGCGGCGAGTTCAGTCAGGTGTGCCATGCGTTCGCCGAGTCGGTAGCGGCTGGCTGCCACGCCGTAGCAGGACAGGGGGTCGGCGCGGATCACGTCGTTGTGGCGGTCACCGGCGCCGGTGGAGTTCCCGGAGTACATCCGGCAGCGGAAGCTGCCCGGGTCGTCGGGGTCGTCGTCCACGTCCCAGGAGTCTTCCCGGGTCAGCCACACCACGCCGGTGATGTGCGGGCCGCGCACCACCCAGCGAACCGTGCCGCGTGTCAGGTCGACGTCCTCGGTCACGATCCTCAGGACGCCGCCGAGCTCCAGCGGCAGCGAGGCTACTACCGTCTCAGGGTGGGGTCGGCTCATCGGATGTTCCTTGCTCGATTGCGGGTGCGGCGGCGCCGGTGCGTGTGGCGGTGTGCCGTACGCCGACGTCCAGTCGGCGGTGCAGTGTGCGGGCTGCGGAGTGCGGCGGCGGCCCGGATCAGCGCGAGGACTTCGGCGCGGGACAGGCTGCTGAAGGCCAGGGTGCAGTGGGTGTTGTGGGGCCACAGGTCCAGGCGGAATTCCAAGGTGATGGCGTCGCCGTGTCCCCATGCGACTGCCTCGCCGCGGCGTCGGTCGCCGTTGTCGCGCCAGTGCAGCCGGGGGAACAGCGTCTTGGCAGCGGCGAACAGGGCGTCGTCGGCGGCGCGGCCTTCGGCAATCAACGCTGCCTTCGCGTCCAGGAGCCGGTTGTTCTCGGCGACGATCGGCAGCAGCCGGCGCCGGATCTCTCCTGCCATCCGGGCCGGGGTCTTGGTCGTGCTGAACCCGATCTCGGGCCTCCGATACCCGGTGACGTCCCAGTGACCGGTACGGCCCAGGTTCTGGGCGTGGATGCCCCGCGCCCCGATCCAGTTCGTGGCGATGCGCAGCTGGATGATGTCGCCGGCCGGGCCGTGGAGTTCGGCCCATTCGGTGTTGCCGTAGCGGCAGGGCAGCGCCTCCCACCCGTCGAGCTCGTAGGCGATGGCTGCGGCGACTGGCATTGTGCCCAGGCCGGTCACGGCCGCTCTGCCTTGGGCCGTCGGTGTCGGGAGGTTGCTCGGCGTCGGGCGTGCCGGCGTGGTGCACTGCTCCGGTTGTGTGCCATCGGCTGGGGCGGTGTGCGTCCGCCGAGCAGGTCGATGACGGCGCAGGCGATCGACACCGGCACCTCGCGCAGATCCAGGCGGACGGTGTTGCCGAGATGGTCGAGGTCGACGCGGTTGTAGGACCCACCTCGGCCCTTCCAGTGCGCGTCGAATCGGTGGTCCCGCACACTCAGATCGGGGCGGGCATCGGCGGGCAGACGGGCCTGAAGGTGCCCGGCCTGCTTGGCGAAGTAGTTGCGGCGGATCAGTTCGGCGGCGATGCTGGCGCGTTCGATGTCCAGTGCGCGGGCGTAGGCGGGGAACAGGCGGCGCCGCATGTCGGCCACGATCGCCTCCGGGTCCCGGCTGGCGGTGAACCCGATCGTCGCCTGCTCGCTGTCTTTCCACCATCGGCCATCCAGGGTCGGTGTCAGGCCGGTGGCGGTGGCCTTGTGTCGGCCGGGGGCGACCTCGATGCTGATCCGCCAGTCGTCTTCGGGGCTGACCAACTCGGTGCGGTAGTACATCTGGTTCGTACGGTCGTGAACCCACGGAGGGCCCAGGGCCTCGGCCAGCTCATCGGCCAGGGCAACAAGCCCTTCCGCAGTGAGGCGGCCGTCGTCGGAGAAACGCATCTCGCCTCCGGGAAGCATCGGGTTCGGCGGTCGGTCGCAGTAGCACCAGCCGTTGCAGCGTGCGCAGTGGCAGTCGTGGATGCAGGCCTCGCAGTCCCGCTCGTCGCAGTGCACTCCGTGGACCACGTGGGTGCGCCAGCACTCGGGGGCGTGAATCCGGCCGTCGACGGAGATCCGCGAGGACGGTCTGGGATACCAGTTCCGTGCCCGGCCGGATAGGTCGGCTCTGGCGCGGACCTGCTAGGCGGCGGTGTGCTGGCCGAGCCAGTCCAGAACCCGCATCACCACCGAGAACGCTGCGCTGAGGCGAACGGTGCGTGACCCGGAGACCGAGCGGAACAACCTGACCGAGAAGTTGTCGGCGGCTCGGGACAACC
Source organism: Catenulispora pinistramenti (assembly GCF_018274385.1). GTDB lineage: Bacteria > Actinomycetota > Actinomycetes > Streptomycetales > Catenulisporaceae > Catenulispora > Catenulispora pinistramenti. The sequence continues at coordinate 13,183 of NZ_JAAFYZ010000104.1, forward strand.
TACGGTTCGCGGATAAACGCCACGCCGCTCTGGAAGTGGAGATCGTCGAGCCCAGGCTCGTCATTCCCGACGCCGCCAAGGCGCCGAAGTAGCAGACAAACACAGTGATGGCCCGGCCGCGATGGCCAGGCCATCAGTAGTGTTTCACACGTGCGCTTTATCAGTATCATGCGTTGGCATGGCAGACAGTGAACCGCCGCTCCCGGTCGTGCGGCTCGGCCTCGCACACGAGACCAGCCGCGCTAGCACCACCAAGAGCGGTTTCACCAAGACCACGACGACGACTACGATCCGGTACCAGGTGCACCCGCTCGGTGGGGCGCGGCGGCCAACGGCCGGGACAGAGTCCTACGCTGTCTACTGCGGCACCTGCCGCAAGTCGGTACAGGTCATGGTGGACGCCGACCCGGTGGTAATGGCCAAGCGCCGGCAGCAGCGGGGTTGGGGTTGGGTAGTGGTGCTCGCCGGTGTCGCCGTCATGGCCTTGGGCATCCCCAAGCCCGCGTTCTTTCTGGGCGGTGTGCTGGTCCTGGTGTTGGGTGCCGTCGTGGTGACCGGGGCACGCAGCCAGCAGGGCGTGCGCGTCTCGAAGGACCAGCCGATCGCGGCACGGCGAGGGCACACGATCCGCGAGCGGCGTGGAGTCTAGCGGATCGGCCCGCGCCTCGGCCTGTTGCATCACCAACTGCTCTTCCAACACGCGTCCAGCTCGGCACCGCGAGTGGCGATCAGCTCCAGCATCACAGCATCCGACATTGAACCGAGCGTAGAAGGCACACCGGACACCACAGGCTGGAACCGCAACGAACCACCCTGACGGACGATCTACACGACAGATAACGCCCACGACCAGCACGAGCGCCCACGAACCCTGCCACACCAGCACGCTGAGCAGCCGCTTCAGAATGGTGGATCTTCACTGTTGCCGGGGCACTAGCCTTGATCGATCGCGAACATGCAAGGTATGTATCAGCGCAGGTCAGATGGGGAATCCACCGGAATCTGGTCGGCAAACGTGATGAACAGGACGTCGAGTTTGTCTCACGGCACCACGCAGTCGGCTCCGGCGCCGTCCTGAGCGCAGAACGCAGCTGGCACCAACAGCGCACGGATCATCGCCAACCAAGGCCGAGAGCACTCCAACGTCGCTGCGGCATCGAACGGCATGTCCGGTGCCACACAAATAAGCACTTGTCGCGGCCGTAGCGCTTCACCATCCGGCACAACCAGGACAGCCAGGCATGATCCCGACGTAATTCCTGCCGAACTTGCCGTTGTCCGCGGCCCAGGTGGCGCCAGCCGGGATCCGGTTGCCCTGGTTCGGGGTGGTCATGCAGCCGATCAGCCCGGCCGACATCGCCGCGCGGACGGCGCTGCTGGACGGCGTGGACAGGTATTGCATTGGCGCCTCCCGCGCGGGCACATGTCAGTGCGCCCGCAGTGTGGGGGTCGGCGGGGGACGGGCAGTGCGGTAAAGATCGGTCGCTGAGGCGAGGGATTCACTCTGGCTCGCTGACTCAAAATCACTGCTTGACTACAGGGGGTACATCCGCGTCTGATGACATGGACGGGGGGCAGGTTCCAGGCCGTGTGAACCTGATTCCTGCGTTGCGTCTTGTTGCAAGCCGAAACGGGAGGAGCTTCATCGTGAGCTGGTGTTGGGTCGCAATGTACGGTCCATGGCGTCAGAGCGAGCGCGGTCCGAGCGACGTCTCGCAGTCTGTCCGTCAGGGCGGCTACTCGAATTTCGAGACGTTTGATTCCGCCGAGACCGCTCGAAACAACCTCCAGAACTGGCTGGAAGGCTACGGGAATGGCCAAGGTCCCGGTGCAGCGCTGTGTGGGGCGTTGCTGCGGAGCTCTTCGACGACCGGGCCCTTTGCCATCTGGCATATGGAGCCGCCCTGGTGCTACATGGTCTTCCAAATCCCACCCGGGCTGGACCCTGTCCAGGGAGCCCTCGTGACGTGGAATGACTGGAAGCCGGAAGCGCTTGCCCGGTTCCAATACGTGATGGGTTCAGCTGCCCTCAAGAGCCAGTCGGCGTCCGACCGCGCCCACAATCAGCCTCATCTATGGTTTCCCTACGGTGGTCCTGCCTCCGGCGGTCCATCTCGCGGCACGACGCGTGGCAACAGCTCCGCGGCCGGTGGAGGGTGCGCCCTCGCGCTGCTTACTCTAGTTCTCGGTGTAGTCGCAGTGCTGCTGTTCTAGCCGTCGCTGGTGCGGATCACGTCGTAGGGCAGATCAGGGTTCGCACTGTGATTGTTGGCGCGGCTGTTCTCAGCATGGATATTGAGTAGTGCTGTGGACACAACGTCGGCCAGTGTCTGCGGCACAGCCGAGTGGCGGATCGCCTTACCCAGCAGATGCCAGTCGTGCGGGTCCAGGTGCTGCTCGCCGACGGTATCCACCGCCGACCAGATCGCCTCGTATAGGGCGGCGTCGCGCTCGGCCCTCTGGCGCGCGGTCGGTCTGGCCTCAGCGGCGGGCGGCGGCTCGGTTTCCTCCAGGCCGTTCTCGCGGCGGAACTCGCGGTTGGACTCGTCGCCGTGCTCCTCGTCCAGGAACTCGCAGTGCCGGTCGAAATGCTCCTCGACCCACTCCCATAGGGCGTCCTCGTCTCCGCGATCCAACATCCTGCGCGGCACCTTCAGTGTCCATCGCTCATCGGTCCAGGTGTCGGCCTGGGTGCTGACGATAACGTAGACGCCGTCGACGGTGCGCCGCTCGAAGTCCAAGTCCGACGCCTCATTCCCGGACAGGATCGTCGGGCGTTCGGTGATCCGGGTGAACACGCCGTCTGCGACGGCGAAGAACTGCTCGCCGACGGCGACGACGTCGCCGATCGACAGTGAGCGGTGGCCGCGGCGCCGGTAGTCCACGGCCCGCGGATCCGGCGGGCCGAACGTCGGGTCATCGCCGACGTTCAGCAGCGTCCACACGTCGTCGCAGATGTCGTACGGGTCCACGTCGGCCGCGGTGTCGGTGAACACCTCGTGCAACCGGTGACCCGGGGCATAGGTGTCGAAGCGAGCATCGAGATTGTGGAAGGCGCGCACGTGCACCGTCTTGTCGTCTTCGGCGCCGAGGGTGCCGGCATGGGTGATGATGTGCAGGAGCATGTTCGGGTCGTCCGGCAGGCCGTCGCGGTCGGTGGGCTCGGTGGTGATGGTGTCCTCCGGGTTCGGTGCGGTGTCGTTGGTCGTGGGTGGCAGGGTGCAGGGCCCGGTCAGCGCCGCCAGGTAGACCGGGACCAGCCCGGGTGTAGTGGCGCGGGCGTTGTTCAGGTCCGCGCTGATGGCACGGCCGGTGTTGGCGTCCACGGCGCAGTGCACGAAGTGGTGGCAGCCGGACTGGGCCGCGTGGTGCTCGGGGGTGTCGAAGCCGTCGAACTCATCGCTCATGGTCAGCAAGGGGCGCTCCTTGGCGGACCATCGCCGGTTCAGGCCGCAGCTGGCAGAACGTCGTCGGCGCGGTCGGGGTGATGGGTGCCGAGGCGGCCAGTGCGGTTCCACTGCTCGTCGCTTTGAAGCAGGAGCTTGAACGCCGCGTATGCCTGTGCCGGGACGACGCCGTTGCCGATGCGGGCGAGCTGTTCGTTCACCGGCACGTCGGGGACTTCGGTGACCCAGCCTTCGGGCAGGCCCATCAGCCATTCGCAGAACCGCGGGGAGAGTTTGATTCCGCCGCGCGGGCCGCGCATCACCGGCACCGGGGCAGCTTTACGGGTCAGCACTTCCCACCGGCGGACCGCCGCGGCGAACTTGCCCCACCACTGGGGCGGCGAGTGCGGTCCGGCGGGTGCCTGGTCCTCGGGCTGGACGTGCAGCAGGAAGCACACCTCGTCGGCCAGGGTCGGGCCGTGTCCGCCGGCTTTGCGTTTGTCCGGGTGCTGTGCGGCGCCGTTGCTCCCCAGGTTCGCCGTGGGCGTCTTGAACAGCGCCTCCGGCTCCGGGAGCATCTCGCTGGTTTCCCGGTACAGCCGGACCACCACCGTCACCAAGTCCTCCCCACCGGCGTGGCTGGGGGAGTTGAAGGTGGGTCCGCGCTTGCCGTCGGCTGCCCTAGGCGTGGGAAGGAGTGGCGATGGCGAACCACCGCTCACGCTGATGGGCGGCACCGATATCTGAAGCTCGAAGAGTTGTCCATTTCGTGTCATACCCGTCTTGGTGAAGCGATGTGAGCACCGCGCCTTGTCCCCGATTTCGGATTGCGCTGACGTTCTCCAGGAACACGTATCGGGGTCGAATGATCCGTACAGCCTGGGCGATGGTGAACCAGAGTCCTGATCTTTCACCGGTGATGCCCTTCCTTGTTCCGGCATCGGAGATGTCCTGGCAGGGGAACCCGCAGCTGATGATGTCCACCTCGCCGCGCAGCGCCTCCCACTCGATCTTTCGGGCGTCGCCCAGATTCGGGGCGTCGGGGAAGCGCTCGGCCATGATCTTGCAGGCGGCCGGATGCACTTCCGCGACCACCGTGGTCACGTGGCCGGTGAGCGCTTCCACAGCGAGGGCCAGGCCGCCGTAGCCGGCGCACAATTCCAGGATGGGCATCGGCTCGCTTTCTCATCGTGGGTCCGTCACGACGTGTGGGTTCAGTCCTACGAGCGCTCGGCGCAGCACAGTGAGTACATGCCGTGCCGCCGCTACCGTGCTGGTCTCTCGGCCCTGGCCAGGAATCAGTTCACTGATGTCTACGGCGACTTCACGGCCGTTGGCGGTCAGGAACACGCTGGCCGACCGCGAGTCCAGGCCGGACCAGTCGGGGCAGCAGCCCGTCCTCGACCGCGACCTTCACGATCAGGTCGATGTGCTTGGGACCAGCGGTGATCCGGCCCACCGGGTCGAGCCCGGCCGATGCCAGCAGGTGTTCCAGGGCGCCGTCGGACAGGGCGGGCAGCTCGGGGGCGACGCCTGCGGCGCGGTCGTGCGCGTCCATAGCGGACCGGGCACGGCAGACTCGGTGCAGCAGGTCCTGCTGCTCCGGGCTCAACAGGTGGTCCCAATCGCGTGGGTCGTGGTTGTCGCCGATCGTGGCCAGGATGCGCACCATGCGCGGCACATCGGACATTGTCAGGCCACCCAGGAATCCGGGGGCGTCGTAGTACCTGGAGTGCGTGATGGGGGCGTTCCTTTCAACGTGTCCCGGTTCCGTCTAGACGGTGCGAGCCGGGGTCGAAAGTCGGTTTCGGGTACGGCCGGACCGGCAGCGCGACGCGCATGCGCCGGCGGAAGCGGGCGCCGGTGCGGCGTCGGAGGTGAGCTGACGGCTCACGCCGACTCAGGATCATCATCGATCCAGCTGCTGCGGCAGCCCGCCGGGCACAGATCGTCGTCGTAGGTGTCGGTGACGCTCACGAGAGACCATGGACACCAGTCGCCGAGGTCGTTGCGGTGGTCGGCGAATACGCGCGGCAGTTCCTCCGTGAGCTGGTCCACGGCTGCGTTCACCGCGTCTGACACGGCGGCCACGGCCCTCGCCGGTGCAGTGCGCATGCCCGGGTTCGTGGACTGTACGGGGGCGGTGCGGGTCGCTCGCTGGTGCCGGGTCAGCAGGTCGATCACGGCGTCGGTGGGCACGGCCCAGCCCAGTACGTGCCCCTCGTCGTATCCGGCGCTGCTGTAGCGCACAAGTAGCCAGTGCCCAGCGGAGCCGGGCTTCTCCGAGGCGGTGATGCCGAACCAGTGCTTGCGCGGACCGTTCACGGAGACGACCATGCAGAACCCGCCGGTCTGCGCCACATCATGCTCGATGCCGGCTGCGGACAGCGCGGCCGTGATCGGGTCAAGCCCCTGAGAGGTGGCAGCGGCAAGACACGCCTGTCCATAGCTTGGCTCCGCGGAAGGCTCAGAGGCGAAGGATTCGATGATCCAGGAGTCCAGCCCTGCCCCGCTGTTGACCTCCAGCCAGGCCAGAGTGAACCGGGCGTACTCCACCTGCGCCGGGTCCACCTGCTCCGGAAAAAGAGTGCTGGCCAGAGCCATCGCGGCCGGGAAGGCACGCACCGCGTACTCGATCTCGTCCAGCGCCCGCCAGCGCAACGACGCCGGCCACGCGTGCAGATCCACCACCCGGCGGGCAGTCCACTCCAGCGCGGTCGTCGCATCCGAAGCCTTGCCGTCGAAGGCAGCGCCCAGATCCAGGGTGTACATGCGCGGCTCAGGTCCGTGATGGACGGACTCCGACGGATCGTCGGGGCGCCGGATGTTCAGCACGTACACCGGCTCCGGCGCGCGCCAGGTGTTCAGGTTCGCCATGGCGGTAGTGATTCGGGAGGCCATGCATTCCAGCACCTCCCGTACCGCGGCGGCGGTGACGGGCTGCTTGTGCTGGTTGTAGTGGTTGCCGGTGAAGTCGCCGGCCAGGATGGCCATCGTCTGAACGTCCACGCCGGGGATGTCGACCGGCAGGTTGATCCAGCCGCCTTCGCTGTCCTGGGCGGGGCCGTCGGTGACGAAGTAGACGGCACCGGGCAGCAGGTCGGTCTCGACGGCGGCGTGGAAGAGGTCGGCCAGGTATCCGCCGTCGTCGGTGCGCAGCTGCGCACCGGGCTCCAGGCCGAGCCGCCGCATCAGGGCTCGGATGTGGTGCTCGGTGTAGACGGGCATCCGGCCGCTCAGGCACACCGTGCCGGGCAGCTCGGCCGCGACGATGGTCAGTAGCCGCGCCTGCGGTTCGGGTCCGATCGGTGCCCACTCGGCCTCGGGTAGGTGCTCGGTCTCCCGGTCGCCTTTGAACACCTTCAGCGACTGGTCGGCCAGGTCGAAGACGTAGGCGTATTCCTCTGCGAACACTTCGGACCCGGAGCCGGTCATGTCGAAGTCTTCTTCGGCATAGGCGACCCCCACGCCGGGGACGTCCAGGCCGTGGCTGAGGCGCGTCGCCCAGTCGGCGGTGAATGCGGTGTCCGTGGAAAGCAGGGACCAGCCGGCGCGGTGCTTAAGCAGTGTGGTGCGCAGCTGGCCCAGGTCGCGGAAGAAGGTGTTGGTGTAGATGTCGCGCAGCACCGGCAGCCGCCCCTCGGGGTAGCCGTCGGAATGCACGTAGATGCCGGTGATGGACTCGCCGTCGTCGAACGCGACGACGGAGCGGGTACTCACAGATAACTCCCGGAACGGTTGGGGGCATGAAAAAAGCCGCCCGTGCGATATGCGGGCGGCCGCGGGTGGGGCGGGGCTATGCGGCCAGGCTCACGTGGACGTCGGAGTCGTGGTCGACGATGTTGCGGTCCTCATCGAAGGCGTCCCACGCCGCGTCCATCGCGTCGTCCTCGTCGGTGGCCTCGACGGTGTACTGGTAGTCGCGGCGTCGGCTGATCTGTACGGTCCACAGTTTCGGCTCGTCGTCCTCAGGGGCCGGAGTCTGCGGTGGCGTGGCGGGCGGGGCGGAGGCCAGACGGCGGCGGTAGCGGCGGTGGGTGCGGCCCAGCACGGCCCCGAGCGGGAAGCGGGCGGCCAGGGCCAGCATCTCCTCGGCCAGCTGGGCGACCCCGTCGGCATCGGCGCCGTCGGGCGCGCCGCTCTCGGCCTTAACCAACAGTCGGTGCAGATCCTCGCGGCTGATCGGCACGTCGGCCACCGCGAAGGTGGTGGTGCGCTCCCGGGAGTCCACTCCCAACAGTGAGTAGGTGCAGCCGCAGGCGCCGAACGGCTGCGGGTGTAAGCAGGGTCCGGGATACACGATCTCCCCGGGTAGGGTGCGGCAGAAGTCGTAGGCGTCGCGGCCCTGGGTCTGGGCGGTTGCGACCAGCAGCCGCTGTACCGGCGCCTCGGCCGTCTTCGGCTCGGGCTTCAGCTCGGGCTGGCGGGTTTCGGCGTGGAAGTGGTTGAGCCCGGTGTCCAGCAGCCCGAACGGGTCCATGCGCGCGTCGTGGGCGTAGCGCAGCAGGTCGGCGATCATGTCGGAGATGTGCTGTCCCCAATCCGGTAGAGACAACTCCTCGATGCGGTCGAGGCCCTGGTAGTGCTCGATGAGGGCTTCGGCGCGGCGGACGGGGACCGGGACGGCGTGCAGCAGGGGCCAGCCGTCGGCGGCATCCCACTCGATCCGGTTCCGGTAGCTGGTCTTGTCCAGACCGAGCGCGGCGATCAGTTCGCCGCGCAGCCTTTCGACAGAGCGGTGGGCGCCTACGGCCGCCACGGTGCCGGTGCCGTGGATCTGGTAGCTGTAGCAGTCAACGGCCTTCAACAGCGTCCAGTGGTTCACGTCCAGGCGGCGGTGGAGATACGCCGGGGGATCGTCATCGGCGTCGGCGGTGAGGTTGACGGCAGTGTAGTTGGCGTCGGTGAGGATCTGGCCGACCTCGTCCGCCTCGACGCCGTTGGCTAGGTCGCGGTCGCAGATGGCGGTGGTGAGGGCGCGGATGTGTGAGGTGCCCACGATGAACGGGGACGTGTCCATGGCCTGTGAGGGCATGCCGGGGGCCAGGGCGCGGCGGGCCAGAGTTTGTGCAGCCTGGCCGGGCTCGACGTGTGAAGTCGGAGGGGCTGCGAGCATCTCGGAGGCCATGCGGGATTCCGGCAGGAGCCCAGGGTAGATCTTCGTCTGGGACAGGGTGTCCAGGGATGCGGCGGTGACCTTCTCGTCGTCGGCGGCGTACCAGTCGGTGTCGCTGTCGAACCATTCGGTCAGGTCATCGCGGGCCCACTGAAGAAAGGCGTCGCGGAAGGTGGGGCCGGTCAGGGCGGTGGCGTAGAACGAGCCGTCGTCGATGCCGGGCTGGCGGAACAGCATCGTCCACTCGGTGTTCGGGCTGGTGTGCATGCACAGCCTCCGGTGCGCGAGGGGGCAGGGGGATCTGGACTTCGACCAGGTCGGCGCGGCGCAGCGGATGAAGTCGGCAGTACAGGGAGCCGGTGGCCACGGTGCGTTCCTCATCGACGTACAGCACCAGCACCCACTCCTCGGTTTCAGTGCCGAAGAACGTCGCCGCCGTGGGTTTGGGCGCGCCGATATCGAACCCAGCCAGGTCGCCGGCGGTGAACCGCACGCCCGATTCCTCGACGTGATCTGCCTCGGTGTGGACGGCAACCAGGGAGCGCCACCGGTCCCGGATTCGGATCGTGTCATCGGCGAGCAGGTCTGCGGGCCTTACCAGTCCAGCTGTCCACAGCGTGCGGGCGGTCACGGCTGTGCCCCTCCCTGTGTGGTCAGGATGTCTTCGATGATGGCCAGAACCTCGGTTGTGCTGGCGGTGGGGTTGAACAGGCGGCGTGCGGTGGCGGTGTCGATGCCCAGCAGCCGCTGCGCGGTCAGGGATATGCGTGCGCTGTCGGGCAGCGTCTCCGGGCGCACCGCCGAGCTGGTCAGCACGTGACGGCGCCGGGCGTGATCCGCCCGGCAGCGGGCACGGCGCCAGTCGAACCGGCCGCCGGAGAGCACGATCGCCCAGCCCCCGGCGCAGTGCGTAGTGAACGATGCTGTCCCGGTTTTGACCCGGGCTGCCCAGAACCGGTTGTCGTGAAGGTGTGGACGGGTGCGTATCCGGTCGGCGACGTCGAGCAGCAACTGGCGATTGGGCATGAAGTGCTCCTGTGCGGGTGTAGCGGCCGCTGCGGTCACGCGGCAGCCGCGGCGGGTACGTCTGACAGGGCCTGCTCGGGCCCGGATGGCTTCGACCCCGTCTCTGGTTCCGGTGGTGTGGGATCGGTGGCCTGGCCGGGGACGCGTAGCGGCATCATCAGGTAGCGGTAGCCGTCGAAGTCGTCGCAGACAGGGCTGTGGTGTCCGGTCAGCACGGCTGGTTTGGCCGCGATCGTGAAGCCGAAGCGGACGTACCGGGTGTTCAGGGTCTTCAGTCCGTCGATGAGGAAGCCAGGGTTGAACGAGGCGACCAGTGGCGTCTCGCCGGGCCAGGTGGCGCGCACCGGTTCGCTGGCCTGTGCTTCGTCTCCGGCTCCGGCCTCCAGCAGCACGCTGGCGCCGTCGAAGGACAGTCGGATCGGTGAGGTGCGGTCGGCGACCAAGGCAACCCGTTCGACAGCGGCCAGCAGGGCCTTGGTGTCGGCGACGGCCCCGGTGTTCTGCGTCGGGAACAGGGACCGGTATCTGACGTACTCGCTCTTAAGGCAGCGGCCGGTGGTGTGCTGCTCCCCGAAGGCCAGCCCGGCGAGCCCGGCCCGGTGCTCGGCCTGGACGCGGGCCTCGGTGCGCCGGTCAGCAACATCGCGTGCCTTCACCACGTCCGGGTGGCCGTGCCACATCCGAGACTCCAGCTCGGCCAGGGTCTGAAGTGCCTTCGCCTCGGCTGCTGCCTCGGCGCCGGCCTCGTGCTGCCAGGTCAGGCGCAGGTCGCCGACGGCCTTGGCCCAGCGGGTGGCCACGGTCTTGAGGAACTTCGCGGGCAGCAGCGCCGTCCACGTCTCGGCGTCCAGGTCGTCGGGGATCCACGGGACTTCGGCGGTGGCCAGCCGGAACCTGTCGGTGCCGGCGAGCATCAGCGTCTTGCCCTCACCGGTGATCTGGATGCCGGTCAGCATCGGGATCGTGTCGTCACGGCCCACCGAGACGAAGACCCGCTTGATCGCGGCGACCAGTGCCGGGGCATCGACCGTTCCGCCTGCGGCTGGGATGGCGGGCAGCTGCGGGTAGTCCTCGACCGGAAGGGTCTGGAGGGTGTAGCGGGTGGGCCCGGCCTGCACGATCAGCTTGGAGCCTTCAGCGACCAGGGTGACGTGTTCGGCGTCCAGCTTCTTCAGCAGGTCGTGTAGCAGCCTGCCGTGCACCAGCAGCCTGCCCGGCGTGGTCGTGACGGCCGGGATCCGATCCCGTGTGGCGTGGTCGAAGTTCCAGGCGGACAGCGTCAGGTGGCCGCCGGTGGCTTCCAGCACGATCCCGGCCAGCACGGGGGCGGCCGGTCTGGTCGTCAGACTGGCGGCCACCCCGTTGCCCGCGACCAGCAGGGCCTTGCGATCGACGGTGGTGTTGAACTGCGGTGTGGCAGTAGAAGCGCCCGCCGCCTGGTCGGCGGCGGGCGTGGTGAGCTCCAGGGTTGTGGTCAAGCGGGGGTCCTCCATATTGGATGGTCGGGCACGCGGTGTACAGCCGCTGCTGACGTATCGATCGGCGGAACGGCGCCGGCTTGGGGAAGGGCGCTATCCGCCAGGTATCGATCGGCGATCTCGTGCGCCAGCTGCCCCGCCTGGCGCCGGTCTGTGGCATGCAGGCCGGTCGGCGTGCGGACTCGGTCGGTGTAGGTGAACAGCTCGCCGCTGGCGTGCACCCAGTGCACGGCGGTGACCCCGTCGATGACGTATGCGGTGTAGTCGGGGTTGAGGAACCCGAACACGGCGGCCTCCTCAGCGGTTGAATGCGGCGGCCAGCTCCATCGCCCGGATCCCGGAGTCGCCGAGCTTGTGCGCGGCGTCGGGGTCGTCGATGGTCTGGGCCACGGAGGTGACGGCGTGCAGGATCCCGCCGGAGGTGGTCACCCCGCCCTTGATGAAGTGGTTCAGCAGCTCGGCCTGCGCCGCCTTCGGCATCTCCAGGGTCTTGACGACGTACTCGATCGTCTTGGGTGCGTCGGCCACCGGCACCCCGGCGGCGCCGTGCATGGCCTCGATCTTCTTCTGCACGTACTCCGGGGTGAGCCAGTTCGTGACCGCATCGGTAGTCTGCGAGGTCACCAGCGCCTTGAACGCTGCCACCGTGGCCGCTGACGGATCGATTGTGCCGTCGTCCAGCTTGGCCCCGATGTGCGCCCGGGACACGGTGTCCATGGTCTGCACCAGGCCGTTGCCGCACACCTCGGCGCGCAGCCACGGGGCGATGGTGTACTTCCCGGCGCCCACCTCGGAGTTGGAGAACCGGAACCCGGCGCTGATGATCGGCATGTTCTCACCCGTGCGGGACGGGTCGAACGGGGATCGGTACCCGGCCAGCAGGCCGCGGGCGGCCACGGCGATCTGCGGGGCGACGACGGTGACGTACATCCGGGTCTCGGACAGGTCGCAGGAGGTGACCTCGACGTCGACGCCGGCCGCGCGGATCCCGTCCAGGGCGCACAGCAGCACGTCCAGGTTGTCGATGATGCCGTAGCGGGAGGACAGTAGCGCCCGCAGCACCCCGCCGCCGCGCTGCGGATCGACCAGGAGCCGCAGCAGGAAGGACTTGCCGGAGTCCCCTGCATCGGCCAGCCAATGTCCGACGTTCGCCTCCCACAACCCCGGGGCTTCGGTGCGCAGGCGTCGCAGGTACTCCAGCGGGATCTTCAGCTTGGCGGCGATCTGGGACTCGGCGTGCCGGGTCGGGATGTACAGCCCGTCCAGCATTGTCACGCCGTCATCGTCGATGTGCGGCACGGTCTGCGGGATCGACAGCCGGGCGGCGTCGGCGCGCAGCTGGGCGGCCGGGACTACCACGTCCACGGCCTTGGCGGCCTGCTCCGTCAGCATGTCGAACAGCGTGTTCAGGTCGGAGTTGCGCAGCGTCAACCCCGCAGCCGGGGGCGGCGCGGGACGGTCGAGCACAGCGAAATCGGTCATCGATAACAGAGTCCTTTGATAGGCGGTGTGTCTCTGTGCTTCATTGGCCGCAGTGCGACGAGACGTATGTCCTTCTGGCAGGTCGGGGTGTGGTTGACGGCTTGACTTAGCAGACTGTCGACACAGTGCGTCGCAATGGTCTTCAATGGGTTCGTCAGCCTCTGCGCGCCCCGCGCGCAGCCCTAGTTGCGACTCGCTCCGCATGGGGGTCCGGCGCGACCGGCAAGGCCGGTGGCGCTGGTAGCAGTCGGCATCCGAGCCGGCGGCGACCCGCAACCGAAGGGAGCGGCTGATGGCCGATCGAAGTGAAGAGGAGAAGGACCGCCGCTGGCGCGTTCTCGGCGTGATTGGTTCATTCGTCGATGCAGCTGCGCGGCTGGCTGAGCTTCTGCTCCGCCGCTGATTGGTGAAGGTCCGTCCGGGTCGACCCCCTGGCCGCGGACGGACCGCCTTATGTTGGTCACGCCCAGGCTGGTCTCAGCGGCCGGGGTAGAACGCGACCGGCCCCTGCACCGTCTGCACCGTCGGGCCCGCGTCGGTGCGGTAGATGACGGTCACGTTGTAGAACCCGCGGGGCGGGGCCCAGGCGTCCATGGCGTCGCAGAACCGGCCGTCGAAGTACTCCGGCGTGCGGCCGGTCTCGGTGTTGCTGGCCCCGGGCACCGGGACCGCCCGGCCGTGCACGACCCGGTTGAGCTGCACCGTGCATGAGCGGACCCGGCCCGAGGCGTGGTTGATCCGCCCGTCGGGGTCGAGCCCGGTGATGCCCTCCCCACCGAACGTCCCGTCCGGCAGCGGCCCGTCGCAGGCGTCGGATTCAGCTCCGCCGTGCCAGTAGGCCCCGGCGTGCGCCGACCGGCACGAGTACGAATTGGCGGTGTGCGGCCCGCTCGGTGCCTGCGGCACGGTAGCGGTGACTGTGCTGGCCAACAGCACAGCGGCGGTGATGCCCAGGATGCTCACCCCAGCCACCCCCGCCGCCACAGTGCCGAGAAGGCCAGGTATCCGGTGGAGACGGCCCCTGCGGTGAGGACCCGGGCCGGTCCGTGCAGCAGGCACAGCGCCCACCACCCGGTGTAGGCCGTGTACACGGCGGCCACCCCGGTCAGGAACTGCCCCAGCCGGGTGGGGGGACGACGGCGCCGGGGCCGCGCGACCATCTTCGCGGCGGCGGTTCGGACCTTCACCAGTACTGGCGCGGCCGGTATGGCCTCGGCCGGTTCTGCGGACATGGCAGACATCAGCAACTCCCATCAGGAAGCGGTGGCAGACGACACGGGGTGGAGACGCGGCACGGCCCGGACCTGCCGGTACGGGGCAGATCCGGGCCGCACTGCCTTCCCGCCCGCTTCAGCGGCGGCCGGTCAGGTGCTCGGGGCTATCACCACCGCAGGGTTCGGATGCCCCTGCGCTATCACCCGCACGATCTTGATGATGTTGGGGTACACCGCGAGGTTGTCGTGCCGGGTCCCACGTATCTGGACCTGGTACACCCCGCCGTACATCAGCTGGTCGAACAGCACCCGCGAGTTCAACTTGTGTGCGGTGACCTCGTCACGGTCGGCGAACACCCCGGCGTCGGTGTATATCCGCCAGGTGCAGGAGGCAGTGCTGGTGGTCGGGGTGGGGCAGTCGGCCCGCTTGTTCAGGACGGTGATGGTCACCGTGGCCTGGCTCGCGGCCCGGTGGTGCTGGATCGCCTTGTAGACGGCGGCGATGATGACCAGGACCACAACCACGGTAGTGATCGCTATCGCGGCTATGGCCCATCGCTGGCGGCGCGTCACTGTCGCGTCGGCCAAGAGGTTCCTCCCAAGGGGCCGGGGGGTCCGTGCCGGCTGGCACGCGGTACCGCCCCGGCGCGGTGTCGAGGCGGTGCCGCGCCGTCAGCCGAGCGGGTCAGGCCAGCTGGACCGGCTCGCCACTGCGCCAGTCGGTGACCGTGTTGGACCGGCCCAGGTCCCTGTCGAAGTACAGCTCGGCGAACAGCGTGTCTACGAGGCGCACTCCGTGTTTGGCCAGGGCCTGGATGAAGGGCTCCAGGGTGTAGAACTCTCCCTGGTCACGGCCCAGCCACACCGGCTCGGTGTCAGATCCGCTGGGCGGGTTAATCATCAGGAAGTAGGTCTTCATCGGCTGGTCCCACCCGGCCACGGTTTCGGTGCCGGGCTCGGCTCCATCGGGGTTCGGAAGCAGGTGACGGCTCAACACGTTCTCCTTCTGTACTTCAGGGGTTTGGTGCTGCTGTGATCGCTCCGGCGCCGGGGGCGTCGCTCGTGATCAGCGGACGAGTCGCAAGCCGTGGGAGTGGCGTGGTGCGTGGCGGGGCCGGGTAATTTCGGCGATCAGCATCCGCAGCTCGGCCAGCGTGTTGCCCGGGTTGAACAGCAGCCAGCCCTGGTCCCCGGTCAGGTCCAGGACTTCCACAGCGGCGTCCCACACCTGCACCGACCGGCTGTCCAGCCGCACCCACCGCGATGGCAGCACGTCGTACCCGGCCAGCTCGACGGCGATGGCGGCGAAGCAGCGCTGCCAGGAGTCCTGTCTCCACCGTTGCGGGTTGTCCTGGATGTACGCCAGCGTGGCGCGCAGCCCGTGAACATCGGCCACGGCTCAGCCCTCTCGCACCGGCAGCGGCTCCCCGCTACGCCAGTCCAGGTTCGGCGCGTTCGCCGAGGACACGGTCAGCTTCTCCAGCCGCAGCCGCGCCACCAGCACTACCGGGATGCGGATCTCGGCGTCGGCCAGGATCGTGGCCAGCCAATCCGCGTGCAGGATCTCCTGCTCGGTGCCCCCGGCGACCGGCCTTGCCACGCCGTCGGGGTACACGAAGTCACAGAAGTAGGTCCGCAGCTCCGGATCCCACCCGACCACGGTCACGGCGTCGGGGTGTTCGTGGATCGAGTTCGCTATCAGGTGGCGGCTCACACACCGTCCTTTCTGCACAGGGGGGCAGAAACGCCGACGGGCCGCGCGGAATGCGCGACCCGTCGAGGCGTTGTGGCAGCAGGTGTCAGGCGGTGACCTTCACGCCCTTCACCGGGAGGTTGTTGATCTTCTTCAGGTCGAACTCGGCGACCGGCTCGGCGGTCTCCGGCTCGTCCGCGACCGGCGTGTCCAGCAGTGCACTGATGAGACGCTCGGGCAGGTCCAGGTTCGTCAGCGCCGTCTTGGCCTTCTTCGCGTCGCCGCCGGTCGCCGTGTCCAGCGCCGAGGCCAGCAGGTACACCACCGACTCCCGCATCTGCTCGGCCCTCTCCACCACGACGTCCAGGCGGGTCAGCGGGTCCACCGCCGCCTTCCCACGCGCCGGCTTCTTCACCTCCCGGCCGTACCCGGACGCCATCGCCTCGATCAGGTCGTCCAGCTCCTCGGCCAGCGCCGGGCCGGGCTCGGTCTCAGCCAGGATCGCCGCCACCGCCCGCTTGTCGCCGATCTTCACCAGGGACAGGAGCCGCGACAGCGACGGCACCGCCTCGGCCAGCAGGTCGGTGTCGTCCAGGAAGGCCTGGGTCTGGCGGATGGTCTGGTAGACGCTGGTCCCGCCGTCGGCGGCCAGGGTGATCTCCAGGTTCTTCACGGACGCGGCCATGTTCTCTCCCTTAATGGTGGTGGTGTGTTTCGACTTGCGGCGGAACCAGGTACGGAGCCCCATGTCACGGCTCCCTTCGGCAGCAGGCGGATATCGGGGCCGGGCTCACAGGTCCTCGACCTCGGACAGGTCCCAGATCGCGGCGATCTGCTCACCGGTGGCGGCGTCACGCACCACGAACCCGGACGACCCCGGCGTGATCACGTAGCGGCGGCTGCCGTCGGTGACGGTCCAGAACAGACGGGACTCATGGATCTCGATGGACATGGCGGAACCCCTTGCGGAGACAGAACTCGGATGTGCGCGGGCCTGGCCGGAGCGGCCTCCCATGTGCGCAGGACAACGGCGGCCCCGCAGGACACGCCTGGCACCTCGAACCGCTACGACTGCGGACCCAGGTCGGCGGGAGACAACCGGCCCCGCCCGGCCGGACAAACAGATCAGGACGCCAACGCCCAGCCGGCCTGGCCCACCGGGATCGAGTGCACCCGCACCGAGCACACCCGGGCACGGGACTGCGCCCACGGCTCCGGTGCGCCCCACCCGCCGTAGCGGATGATGTCGCGCACCGCCCGGACCCGCGCCGTCTCGTTGGCGTCCTCGGCGAACAGGCACGGCAGACACGCCGTCCCCTCACACAGCTCACCGTGCACGCACGTCGCGCGCCCCGCAGCGGCGAACCACCGGCGGGAGGCCTCCATCACCTCCAGGTGCGCCACCGTCAGCAGATGCGCGTCCCACCCGGTCGCGGACCGGGTCAGCCACTGCTGACGCAGGCCACCCAGACGGCCGCCCAACGCACGGACGGCCCGCGTCCGCTCAGCACGCGGACCCGAGGCGCCCACACCGCCACCGAACCGACGGCGGCGCTTCACACGCTTGGACACGACAAACTCCCAACTCACACAGGACGGGGGTCCCGGCATGCTCGGCGCGCCGCAGCACGCGACGGGTCGAGGAACGATGCAGGGATGACGGTGTTGTCACGCCACGAGGCGTGTCACCAGAACGGTCACGGGGTCGGGCTGTCCGTGGTGGCCTGGCTCGTCGGCGGTGCCGGTGGGACGAGTCCGTGCCCGGACAGCAAGTACGCCAGGCTGGCCAGGCCAGCGGCAATGAACAGGGCGGCGGACACGCGGAAGATGATGTCTTCGTTGCCGTCGGGGCCGTTCACCGGTGTGTCTCCGGGCGCCACACGGCGGCGTCACACAGATCGGTGGCCGTCTTCACACCGTCACAGCCAGCACAGCCGTGGGCGGGGTCCACGCGGCTGCCTTGCGCAGCAGCCGCGCGACTTCGGCGGTGGTGCGGCCTTCCTCGTCGTTCCAGGAGATGAAGGTGGTGGCGTAGAACGCCATCATGTAGGCGATCAGGTGCGCCAGGGCGGCGCTGATGCGCGGGTTGGTGAGGAAGTCGTCCGGGATCGGGTGGCCGGTGATACCGGTGTTGAGGCCGCCGACGCCGCAGACGCAGGCCTTGCCCGGGGGGATGTCCTCGGCCTGGACCTGGTCGTAGTTGTAGAAGGCGCGCTGGTGCAGGCCGTTGGCCAACACGATGCGGGCGCCGTTGCGCAGGTCTATTCGGACCTGCGCGAGGGGATCGGTCATGGGTGCTCCCGTAGCCGGGGTGCGACCGGGGATCGGTGCGCATCCCGCACCGTCGGGACAGCGGGGTCCGGGCGGTGCGGGGCGCGCGCCGCTCACTTGCCGATGCGCACGGCGTAGGACTCGGCGGCGGAGACGATCCGCTTGGCCAGCACCGACGGGTACTGCGACGTCGGGACCTTGTTCACGCGGGGGTGCAGGGCGCCGTACACGTCGAAGTCGCGGCCATCCAACCTCGCGGTGGGTTCGACGCCGCGTCCCCCGGCGGACAGGACCAGGCGGTGGTTGCGGTACTTGCCGGTGCGGTGCCGCATCTTGAACAGCAGGTCCAGGCACCACATGCCGGTGGTGTCGTCGAAGGTGAAGCGGGCGCTGCCGATGGTGGCGGTGCGCTCACCCGGCAGCGGGTGCGGGTTGTGGGTCATGGCGCGCGCGGTGCGCTGCGCGAATCCGGCGGCGCGGGGCGCGTCGTCCGGGAGTTTGGCCAACAGGTCGAAGGTGCGTATGGCGGACACGGGTCCTCCGTGATGTTCGGGGGTTGGGGAAGCGTGCGGGCCCGCCGCATCGTTGGCGGCGGGCCCGAAGCATGTGGTTTGCGGCTGTCCGTCACAGGCCGCGTCGCGCGCCGGTTTGTGTCGGGCGCGCTGCACGTTGGTTTGTTTTCGTACCGCTCTCGCGGCGCAGGGGGTGAGTCCGTTGATCCGGAACCGTCCTAGAGACAGGGGTTTCACGCGGTAGTCCGCGTCCCTTTAAGCGACGGTTCGGGCACGTGGTGGCGCTCCGCATTGCTACGGCGCGGCGCATGATGCGCGGCGGCGGTGAATTCCTTCACCGGCGCGCCCGGTCCCGTTCCCTGTCATGTCCCGATGACCTCGACCCGAAGCTATATTTCTCCGGGGACCAGAGCCGTCCCGCAACGTATGCGCAGGTCAGATGCTTCACGGCGTACCCTGGCCGTCCCCTGGTGGTGCGTCCGTTTCTGGCAGTCGGCGCGCAGGTCACCGGGGGGTGACGTGTTTTCCCCCGCCCTGACTCGCGGGGTAGATGTGGTGCAGGTAGTGCGAGGTGCCTAACGAGGTGCCCTACGAGGTGCTGTGTTCGGCGGGCCGCAGTTCCGGCCGCCGACCGGTGGCGGGCGGGATGTCCCGCGCGCCCCGGTCCGGCGTCCGGCGTCTACTGCGCGCCTGCCCCCATGTCCCGCCGTGCTGCCTGGTCGCCTGCGACCGCGATCCCCGCACCACGCTGACGGTTCCGCTCCGCCACACGGAAGGCGCGTTCGTCCGCGTCCAGCTGGCGCCGCTGCTCCGGGGTGAGGCTGCGCCGGAACGCCTTCTCCGCGTCAGCCGTACGCCCGGATGCCGGACGCGCCGCACGGGTGGTGCGTACTGCCGGGGCGGGGGTGAGGTCCGTCCGGTCCGGCGTCACGTCGGACTGGACCCGGACCGTCTCCGCGCCCTGACACAGCGCGGTTCCGTCCCAGTGGTGCCACTGCCGGACAGGACGGGTGTGCGCCCAACCGATGCGCCCGCCGTTGTCCCGCTGAGTCTCGGTCCCGCCGGTCGCAGTCTTCGCCACCCGCGCACCGCACCCGGAGCACGCCAGGTATGCGGTCACCGTCTCCACCTTGCGGCGGGCCGTGGCGATCTGCTTCGACACCTGCGTTACCGGACGGGTGGCCCGGACGTTCCGGCCGTGGTTGTCCGGCTCCAGATCCCGCCGCCCGTCCGACCCCGTGAGGTCCCGCGACCGCTGGCCGCGCGCCTTGTCGTCTGTGACATTGCGCTGCGCCCGCACTCGCTTCTCACGGGTGCCGCTACCGGTGACCTGGGGTGCGCGTTGCTGTTCGCGTTCGTTCACGACCCGCACCGCCTGTTCCCACGTAAGCGCCTTCATGATCACCGCCTCCCCTCTCGCTTGCCGTTCCCCGCCGGTCCGTTCCGGCGACGTCCCAAAGAGTCCATTAGATGTCCCAGGTAGTCAAGTCTTCCAGGTCAGAACCCTTACCGCGCGCCATCGCGAGCCCACGTCCGCCCCGCCCGCGCGCCGCGTGCCGTGTGCCGTCCGCGACCCCGATGCAAGATCAAAGAGTGCGTAAGGCAGGGGACTGATATAGCCTGCGGCCAGCGCGAATCAAGATCACCGCGCCTCATTCGATCTTGTTCTTGTTATTAGGGGGTTTATGGATGGTGCGGGCTCCCGGGATTTTTGACCCCCTGGAGATCAATTTATAAGGACCTTGATTTAACAGCGTCTTGTCTGACCTGCGGAGAATCGTTTGTGCTCGTTCTCGGCACTCCGTACCCTCTTGATCGGCGGCCATCGGTGTGCCCAGATGCGCACGACCGCCCCATCTATCCCCGGACCTACTGACCGCCGTGACTCCCATGTGAGCGGCGGCCGGCAGCGGTCTGTCTCCCCTGGTTCACCTCGCCCCGTGCTGCGGGGCGGTGCTTTGCGCTGTCCGGAAGGGATCCAAGCGATGACGACGATGACGGCGCAGCCGCGGCTTGCGGCACTGATCGGCGAGCTGCCGCCCTGGATGTCCTACGGGGCGTGCCGGGATGAGGACCCGGATCTGTTCTTCGGCGCCGACCCCGGGTTCGGCTGCTACGGCGAACGCAAAGCAGCCCGTGTCGCCCGGGAGAAGGCGGCGAAGGCCGTGTGCGCTGCCTGCCCGGTTCGCGAGTCCTGCCTGGAGTTCGCGATGACGACCCCCGAGCACGACGGCGTCTGGGGCGGGCTGACGGACAAGGAGCGCCGACGGATGCGCCGGGCCACGCTGCGGAAGCCCACCCCCTCTACCTGACCAAGCCCCTCC
>NZ_JAAFYZ010000105.1 GCF_018274385.1 Catenulispora pinistramenti
GGGGTCGGTGCGTTGAACAGCATCAGGAGCTCGCGGGGTCTTCGGGGGCGGTGCTTCGGGCGTGGAGTTCTCGGAGTTCGTCTTCGTCGGGGAAGTGGTCCACCGTGCGCTTCAGGAGGGCGCGGGCCTTCGGGTAGCGGTGCCAGTGGAAGGGTTGCAGGCCTCCGGTGTGGGGTTCGTCGGGCTTGGGGACGCGCAGCATCAGGGTGGCTTCGGGGTCGCCGGCACCGACGCCGGCGCCGAGCAGTTCGGCTTCTTCCAGGAGCGCCGCGCACAGGCCGTAGTGGCGGGTCTCGTACTGGAAGGTGGCCTCGTTCTTCCACAACGCGATCATCAGGTCGCGGAGTTCCTTGGTGTCGCGGTAGGCCAGTGCGGTGCGCAGGCGGTGCGCGCGGTCGTGGAACGGGCGCTGGCTGGTGGCGTCCATCGCCTCGGCGATGAGCAGGGTCGCTATCTGGCGCGGGGCCTCGGCCTCGGCGTCGCCGGTCCAGGACTGGTCGGCCAGCAGGGCCCAGGCCATCCGGTCCAGGGCCAGGGTACGGCGATCCCCCAGGGCCGCCGAGCACGCCAGCAGCTTCAGCGCCTGCGACAGCCCGGCGTGGTACGCGGGATTGGAGCCGTCCATCTCGCTGAGTTCCTGCCACCACTGCACGGCTTCCAGCAGGTCCCCGTCCGGCCCCGGCCGCGTCAGCGACCCGGCCCGCTCGGCGAGCACCACTTCGAGCAGCGCCGCCGCGTCCTTGTCGCGCGGCAGCAGGTCCACGGCGCGCCGGGCGTGCGACAGCGCCAACACGTAGTCCCGCACGTCCCACCGCAGCTCCCCGGTCCGCCGCATGTGCGCGGCGCCGAGCTCGGCCTGTAGTTCGGCGACGTCCGGCGCGACGGACAAGGCCCGCTCCAGCACGTCGACCACGCTCTGCGACAAGCTGACCGGGGTGGGAGGAGCCTCGCCCTCGCCGTTGTCCGCGCTCCCCGAGGTGTCCCCGATCCGGGCGACCGCGCCGACCACGGCCATGTTCACGGTCTTGGTGGCGTCAGCGATGAAAGCCGTCCCGGTGGCGGCCATGTTCACCGTGGGCGTGGCATCGACGGAGACCGGGCTCTCCCCCTCCTGCGCGCGCCGCAGCAGTTCCTTCGCCGCGTTCAGCCCGGACTCGGCGGCGATCTCCACCCACACCGAATCAGGCTTCTCATCAGGATCCAGGGAAGCCGCCCGGGCTATGCACTCCAGCGCCGGTGCCCACTTCTCGTCCAGATGCAGTTCCATGCCCCGCATGACGAGCGTCTTGCGCAGCAAAGTGGTCCACGCCTCGTCGCGGTCGCCCTCCGGGACGGTGTCCAGGGCCGCTATCGCCGCCTCGTACTTGCCGTCCTCATACAGGAAGTGCTGCGGACCGTAGGGCCCGTACAGCGCGGCGATCCGCACCGCCTCGTCGTCCTCGGCGGCGTCGGGGTCCACCGCGTGCATCGCGTCGGCCATGTCCCGCCACTCGGCCAGGGCCGGCGTCTCAGGCTGCTGACGCAGCAGCGCGTCCAGCGTCGGGCTGGCCACCGGATCGGCCGAGCACGCGAACACGTCCATCCCGACCCGGACCGTCCAGGCGTCCACCTCGTCCCCGCCCCGGTATCCGGACAGGTCGGCGAATCGCAGGTCGTTGCGAAGCTCGTCCAGCAGCTTCCGGCGGGTGCCGGCTATCCGCTCGTGCTCGGCCTCGACGTCGGTGACCCCGATGACCTGCACCCAGAAGTCCGGCGCGTACAACGCCGTCACCAGCGCGCCGATCGTCCACATCCAGTGCTCGTCGGCACCGGAGGTCCGAGCGAGCTGGTACGCCGACAGGCCCAGGGCGTGCAGCAGTCGGGCGTTGGTCGGATCCTCGCGCACCAGCGCCAGATATCCGTCGAACGCCTCTTCATGACGTCCCTCGTCAGCATGTTGCCGCGCAGCGTACTCCGCCAGCGCCTCCAGCGCGGCGGCGGCCTGCGGCTGCTCGGGCTGGATCCGCAGCGCGTGCCGCAGATCCCCCAGCGCCTGGTACGGCTCGCCGCGCTCCATCGCCGCGGCCGCGCGCCGGATCAGCAGCTCGACGCCCTCGGTCTCGGCGTCGGCGGGCAGCCGGACCAGCGCGCCGTCCAGGTCGCCGGCCTCGGCGCGCATCAGGGCCAGCTGGCGGCGCAGCGGCGGGGTCAGGGTGCTGTCACCGAGGGCGTCGGCCCACGAGGTGAGGGTGCGTTCGGCCTCGTCCGGGACGCCGGCCTTGCGGGCCGCGTACAGCAGCGACTGCAGGGCCGGGCCGGCGCAGCGCTCGCATCGGTGGGATCCGGATCCGGTCGGCCGGAACAGGTGGGTCCGGCAGCCTTCACGGCCGCAGCCGCCACAGGCACCGATCGCGTCCTTGCCGCACTCGACGCCGGTCACGGCCACGCACGGCAGCGGCGGCTCCTCCTCGTCGGGCTCGGCTTCGGCGGCCAGCCGGGAGGCGGCGACCAGCGGTCCGGCGTTGGCGATCTCCTGGATGTCCAGGCCCTGGGTGTCGTCGATGCGCAGGCCCTGGTCCTCGGCCTCGGCCTTGGTCTCGGCCGCGGTCTCGGGGTCCTGCGATGCGGCGGGCGCGCCGTCGGCGTCGTTCTCCAGGAACCGCTGGTACCAGCGCACGGCGTCGTACCAGTGCCCGGTGCGCTCGGCGTACAGCGCCCGGGCCCGGGCCACCGCCGGGTCGCAGTCCGGGTCGTCGGGCAACTCGGCGAGCAGCGTCTCGGCCTGCTCGATCCGGTCGTCCAGCAGCGCGGCCACGGCCAGGTGGCAACGGTCGCGCATCCGGCCGGCGGGGTCCAGGAACGTCTCCAGGTCCGCGGTCGAGCCGCCGGCCAGATCGACCAGGCCCCGCAACCGGTTCTGCCGACCGCGCAGGCCGTCCCCGTCGTCGCCGCCGCCGACCGGCAGGGACGCGGCCAGGTCGAGCGCCACGGCCGCCTTCTCGCGGTGGTCGGCGATCTCCCGGCCGGACATCAGCATCCACGCCGCCTCGCGCAGCGCGGCCTCGCGCAAGGCGGTGCGGTGCTCGATGACGTCCGGGGAGTCCAGGTAGGCGATCTGCCACTGCAACCGCGCGGCCGTCGGGTCGTAACCGAGCCGCTTGCGCGCCTCCCGGTCCCGGGCCACGGCTTTCCAGTCCCGCAGTTCGCTGGTCCCGAGCCGGTCCCAGGTGTCGATCGCGTCCGCCGGGTGGTTGGCGCGCAGCTGGGCCAGGCCGTAGTGGAAGGTGGCCATGCCGCCCCAGTAGGTCGACTGCCCGGATTCCGGTTCCAGCAGCCCCTGGGCTTCCTTGCGCCGGCCAGCGGCCAGCAGTACGGCACCGAGCCGGATCCGCGCGGCCCGCGAATGCGCGTCGTGCCGCAGCGCCGCCTGGTAGTGCGCGATCGCCTCGGCCGGGCGGCCGGCCTGCTCCCGGAGCAGGGCCAGGCCCAGGCGGGCCGGGGCGAAGGCGGCCTCGACGGCCAGCGAGTTGCTGAAGTGGTTCCACGCCAGGTCGTCGGAGCCGAGCTGGACCGCCAGCCGGCCGAGCGAATAGTGGATGCGCGGGTCCTGCGGCGCGTACTGCGAGGCGGTGCGCAGGTCGGTCTCGGCCTGGTCGGTCCGGCCCATCTGCTGGTGCGCCAGGCCGCGGAACAGCAGCGCCTCCGGACGCAGCCAGGCACCGCGCGACCACGGCGAGGCCGGGCCGGTGCCGCGCCGGAAGGCCTCGTCGTAGGCGGCGATCGCGTCGTCGTAGCGGAGCAGGGTGCTGAGCTGGATGCCCCACCGGAACCACAGCTCGCCGCTGCCGCCGGGCACGGCGGCGGCCAGCGTGTCCTCGGCGTCCTTCACCCGGCCGTCGCGGCGCAGCATGGTGGTCAGCGCCAGCACCGGCCAGTCGACGCCGGGCAGCGCGGACAGCGCGGCCCGGGCGGTGGCCTCGCGCTGCTCGGTCGGCCCGGTGGAGCAGGCGCGCTGGAGCCACATGACGGTGCGGATCGCCGTGTCCTCGTCACCCGGCTCCAGGCCGTAGGTGATCGCCTTCAGGAAGTCGATGATCGGCTTGAGGTCGCCGTCCTCCAGCCGCATCCGCTCCTCGGCGAACTGCCGCACCAGCCAGCGCGGCAGCTGCCGGAAGGGTTCGGACAGCAGCGGATAGGCCTCGCGGAAGCGGGCCATGGCGTCGGTGAAGATGCCCATCGCCAGGATGGTCTCGGCCTCGCCGAGCAGGGCCAGGCCGCGATAGTGCTGCAGGTCCTCAGGAGCCGAGGCCAGGCGCCGGGACAGGCGGGCATAGCGGTCGCGCGCACGCTCCGGCTGACCCGCCGCCGCCAGGTCCTCCGCCTTCGCGAACTCCTGGGTGATCCACTGCGGGTCCGTCCCTCGTCCACGCCCCAGCAAGGCCACACCATCCCATCAACCCGTATCGCTGCCTACAGCTTGGCACAAGCGCTGCCACCCGCGCCCGGGAGGATCCGGCTCCGTGCGCACCGACCTGTTGTCTTTCTCAGTCGATGCGAAACAGTTCACCCGGACTCCACCCCAAGATCACCTGGCGTGTGCGCTCTGTGCCCCTTCGCTGTCGTCCTGTCCCCGTCGTATACCGATAACGACGCGGTGATCGCCATGAAGGTTCCGTTTGCCGAAGCGGGGATGCAGTTTTGACTCGGTCTTGACGGTAGCGGCCCCGCTCTCAGTGCACTATTGCGCCGATCAGTCCGAGCTGCCGCATCTGCGCCGCGGTGTCGACGACGCCCCAGGTCTGCGCGATCCGGCCGGCCTCGTCGAGCCGGACGATGAAGATCTCACTGTAGGTGATCGTCTTGCCGGTCGGCTCGACACCCATGTAAACACCCTGATGTGTGCCGGTGACCACGTTGCGGTAGACGATCTTGTTCCCGGACACGATCCGGTCCTCGGTGCGGATGTGCAGGTCGGGGAAGGCGGCCAACAGCGTCTTGAACACCAGCTTCTGCGCCTCGGCGCCGCCGACCCGAAGCTTCAGCGGGGTGCTCACGATCATGTCGGGCGCGCAGGCCTGGTCGATCGCCGCCATCGTGGCCTCCAGGTCGCCGCTGTTGACCGCGGCCTGGACCCGGTCCAGGGCCGAGAGCTCGGCGGTCGTGGAAGTGTTGTCGCTGGTCATATCCGCTCCTTGGAGCCTGGTCGGTGCTTGCTGCTCACCTACCGGGACGAGAGAGCGGCGGCGGCGGTGACATGCCGGAGCACGCCACCGCCGATCCGTATCGTCAATCCAGACCGCCGGTCCATACCGCCGGTCCATACCGTCGATCCAGACCGTCGATCCATACCTTCAGTCCATACCGCCGGCCCGCTGCCGCAGAGCGGAATCCTCAGCCCTGACCGTGGCTGCCGGTGCCCTTCAGGAACACCGGGTTGGTCAGCGCGGCCATCGGGCCGAACATCAGCGCGTCGCCCATCGTGTTGCCCTGGCCGGCGGTGCCGTCGGCCATCGGGTGCCGGATCTCGGCCCGGACGTAGGCAGCCAGCGAGGGCGTGGTGCGCCAGGTGACGACCCCGTCGCCGTTCGCGTCCAGCGACTGCTGGAACATCTGGCCCTCGTCGGTGATCAGCCGGACGGTGCCGTTCGGGACGCCGTGCGCCTCCAGCCGGACGTCCACCGGGGCCTGAGTCGGCAGGGTGAGCGTCTGACCGATGCCGACCTGCTTGCCGCCGCCGGTGACGGTGAAGTCCACCCGCACCGAGCTGGACTCGGCGATCCAGTTGCGGCCCGCGCGCAGGCCGTCCATCAGGGCGTCGGTACGCAGGTCCTCGGCGTAGACGACGTTCTGCGGCAGGCCGATCACCTGCGGCACGCTGTGCGCGTCGCTGTTGCCCACCGCCGGGAGCCAGCGCTTGCCGGAGCGGACCGCCTCGCCGAGCTTCTGGTCCCAGGTGCTGACCGCGTGCTCGTCGTCGTAGGTCCACGGGCCGGTCCACACCTCGGTGGCGTCGGCGTCGTCGAACCCGAACTTCCATTGGCACGCGACGTAGGCGCAGTACATGTGGGCCGGCACGACCAGGCCGCCGTGCCTGCGCACCTCGCGGGCGAAGCGCGGGAAGGCGTCGTCGCGGCTGCGGTAGCGCCAGTCGATCCACTCCCCGGCCGGCAGGCCCATCGCCACCCAGTGGCCGTTACGGGTGGTGATCTCCTCGCCGGTGATGATCAACAGGTCCGGGCCGGCGTACTGGCCCCAGACGCCGTGCGAGGCCGAGGTGTTGTGGTCGGTGGAGACCATGAAGTCCAGGTTGGCCGCGCGGGCGCCGGCGGCGACCTCGCTGGGCAGCCGCTTGCCGTCGGAGTAGACGGTGTGCAGGTGGCAGTCGCCGCGATACCAGGCCCGGCCCCGGCCCTTGGCCCGGGTCGGCGGGTAGTTCGGCACGAAGGCCGGGCCCGGCTTGCCGTAGGTCAAGGTGACCTGGACCTTGTAGTTCATGCCGGTCTGCGCCACCTGGTAGGGGCCCAGGGCGATGTGCCAGGTGCCCTTGTTGACCGGACCGGGCAGGTAGCCGGGGGTGGCCTCGGAGGCGTTGATCGAGAACGCGGTGCGGAAGCCGCCGGACCAGCCGCGGAAACCGGGGCCGCCGAGGGCGACGCCGCGCTCGTCGAACACACCGATGTCGCATGAGTTCGTCTTGTCCCCGGGCACGACGGCGGGGTTGTCGTAGGAGTAGCTGACGTCGATCTGCTTCACCCCGGCCGGGATCACCACCGGCAGGTAGACGAAGTCGACGACACCGGTTTCGAGGTGACCGGTGATGGTCTGGGAGACCTGGGTACCGTCGGCGGGGGCGCCGGAGCCGGACCCGCTGGCACTGTCGGCGGCGTGGGCGAAGGTCATGGGGCCCAGCGTGAGCGCCGCGGTCGCGGCGCCGACCGTCAGGACGCCCCGGCGGGACAGGCCGGAGGCGGCGGGGTCGGCCGGCTCGGGCAGCGGTGCGACGTTGTGCTCGCAATAGCCATCTGTGCACATGGTTACCGACCTTCGGTGATGCCGGTGAACCCGGCATGAGCGTCAAGCGAAAGGTTGTGGGCGCGGCGGCGAGGAGTGCTGAGGACTCGCGTGGGGTGGCGAGGGATCTGACCGGGCGAATCCGAGCCCTGACAACGCGATGCCAGGCATCGTACCGTCACCGTCTTAGGGGATGCCGATCTCGAACAGCATGTATCCGGTGAGGGATCCGGAGGCCAGCGCGGTCAGGGCCAGCACGGCGACCCGGCCCGGCGGCTTGAGCCGGTCCAGGGCCATCGCCGCCGGGAACAGCAGCGGGAACGTCGGCAGCAGGTACCGGGAGACCATGCCGAAGATCTCGTGGGTCCCGACCGCCAGGACGACCGTGCAGACGGTGTAGACCGCGAGCACTGGCGGCGGCCGCAGTTGCGCCAGCACGACGAGCAGGACCCCGGTCAGCAGCAGAACCCCGACGCCGACCAGGTCTTCGGACGCCGCGGCGGACTCGTAGTCGCTGCGGCCGGTCAGGACGGCCACGACCACGTGCGCCGTGGACCGTCCGAAGTCGAAGTAGTGGTCCCAGGCGTCGGACTCCAGGATCGTGAAGGCCTTGATGTCGCCGGCCTGCTCGCCGACCCAGCCGAGATATCCCAGCAGGCCCAGCGGGGCGAGCGCCAGGGCGGCCAGCGGCCTCCGGCGGACGGGCAGAGGCCGCCAGCGGCCGTCCTCGTCACGGAACGCGGCCGGAATGGCCGCCGCCGCGACCGCGGCGATCAGCGTGCCGGCGGTGGGCCGGCTCAGTCCGGCCACCAGGCACAGGGCTCCGGCGGTCAGCCAGCGCCGGGCCAGGACGAAGTGACAGGTCCAGACGGCGAGAGCGATGTAGAGCGAGTCCGAATACACCGACCACTCCACGCCCGAGCCCGGCCACACCGCCCACAGTGCGGCGGCCAGCAGGCCGACAGAATGGCCGGCCAAACCGGAGGCGACCGCGTATATCCCCAGGGCCGCGGCGAAAGAGGCGACGACGGACACTGTCAGCCCGGCGCCGAAGGAGCCCAGCCCGGTCGTGGCCGAAACAGCACGGATCAGGCCGGGATACAGCGGAAAGAACGCCGCCGAGTTCTGCTCCACCGACCAGTGGCCGCTGCCACCAGGCACCGGAATCAGCTGGGGGTGGTATCCGTGTTCTGCTATCTGCCGGTACCACCAGCCGTCCCAGGTGCTCAGGACGTCCCAGGCGTGGGCGCCGCCACCGTAGCGCGGCGCCTTGGACCGGTAGTCGCCGGTGGTGTCCAGGAGCCACATGAACACCAGCAGGCCGGTGAGCTTGAGGGCCCCGTAGACGGCCAGCACCGACGGCGCGGCTTTTCGCAGGGCGACTTGGCGCGCGGCGGCTCTGGGGTACACGATCGCCGGCCGCTGACGCCGACGCCGCGCTTGCGGCCGTGGCGGTTCGGTGGTCGGCACCGTCTTCGGCACGGGTGATGAGGTGACGAAATCCATGGGGCTTTTCCTGGTTCGCTTCCCTGCCGAACGGGCGGCTTCCGCGGCGTTCGGGCTGTTTGCGGGCAGGGGGCATCGCTGCTTGTGAGCAGGGAACATGGCGCCGCGGCGGTAGATCCGGCGGCGAGTCGGAGTCAGTTCTGAGAGGTGACCTTCGCTAAGAGACGGCCTTGGCTAGCCGCTGCTTGAGCTGTTGCTTGTCGTCGAAGCTCCGAAGGAGTTGGACGTGGTCGCCCTGGACGTCGTGGACGAGGTGGAATCGCCCGGCGAGGTCTGCTGCGGCAGGGGGTCAGTGGGCGTCGGCGGCACCACCTGGGTCGGCGCCGGATCAGGTCCCGGGCCCGTCGGTCCGGGACCGGCGTCGACCGCGCGGGGCAGCAGAACCAGCCCGACCGCGCAGGCCGCCACGGCGATGACCGAGCCGGCCGCGATGCGCCGCACCCGGGCCCGTCGCCGGACGCGCACCGCGGCCCACAGCTGGTCCCGGTGCCGCGGTTCGAAGGGCCGGGGCTCCTGGGGCTGACGCAGCATCCGGATCAGGTCTTGCTCGAAGTCGTCCATCACGCCTCCCTCACCCCGCCGTCTCGTTGACGTCCGCGAAGATCTGACGCAGCCGCTCCACGCCGCGCCTGGTGTGCGAGCGCACCGTGCCGATCGGCGCGCCGAGCATCTCGGCCACCTGACTCTCGGACATGTCCTGGTAATAGCGCAGCACCACGGCCGCGCGCTGCCGGGGCGGCAGCTGGGCCAGCGCCGCCTCCAACTTGGTGCGCTCGGCCACGGACGCGGACAAGTCGCCCACGGCCGCGACCTCCGGCACCTGTTCCGAGGGCCGCTCGCCCCACCATCGACGGCGCGCCGAACGGGCGGCCAGCCGCGCCAGAACGGTGCGCGCGTAGGCCTCCGGCGCTTCGTCGGCGACCCGTGGCCACGCCGACCAGAGCTTGACCAGTGCTTCCTGCACCAGGTCCTCCGCCCGCTGCCGGTCGCCGCCGGTCAGCAGGGAGCCGAGTTGGTTCAGCGCCGACCATCGGGCCGCCACGAACCTCTCGAACTCCTCGGTCTGCGACCGTCCCATCGGCACCGTCCTCGTACTTGAGCGTCGTCCTCGCACTAGTAGAAAGGCGCCGAGGCCGGTCCGGCTATGCAGTACGGAAAGTGATGTGGGTCATACCGGTGGCTCAGAGCCCGCGGCGTTCCAGGGATTCCGGATACGTCCGCTGCACGACCTCGGTCAGCGCCCGCAGGCCGTCCACCAGCCCGGCGCGATCGTCCGGGGTCAGCCGGCCGACCAGACCGGCTATCTCCTGGTAGCGCCGGTCCATGACCCGGCGGACCAGGTCCTCGCCGTCCGGGGTGAGGATGAGGAGTTGTTCGCGGCGGCTGTCCGGGTTGGGCTGGCGCTCCAGCAGGCCGGCGGCGGCCAGGCGGTCGGCCATCCGGAGCACGGTGGACGGGTTCACGCCCAGGTCGGCGGCCAGGTCGGCCTGCTTCATCGGCTGCCGGTCGGCCAGCACCGCCAGCGTGCGCAGCTGCCGCAGCGTCAAGGTGGCGTCGACCTCGGCCAGGGCGTGGGCCGACAGGCCGACGATCAGGCGGGACGCCGCGAGGACCGCCTCGACGACTTCATGGGTGTCCGGCTCCACAGTCCAGAAGCTACCGCATTGCGGCCGCAGACTGAACCATTGCATAATGCAATAGTAAGGGGAACGCGCGTGGGGAGGCCGACCATGGAGGACGAACCGATCCGGGAGTCCTATTCCTTCCTCTGCAGCGCCTGCGGCCACGCATGGCGCGAGGACTACGAGATCCGGCGCGTGCACGACAGCCACGGGCTGATCCAGTCCGCCTTCTTCCTCGACGGACAGCGGACGACCTCACCGCTGACCCAGGGCCGGTGCCCGGGCTGTGCCAGCCCTCGGGTGCTGGTCACGCACCGGACTCGGGGGCGCCGTCCCCGGGGCGGCGCGATGATGGAGGTATCTCCGTAAGCGCGAGGAATGGGAGATCGAGATGACCGGTATCGAAGTCCTGACCGCGGGCCGCTACGGCTACGCCGACCGGCGCGTCCACCGCGACGACTTCGCCCACCAACTGGCCGTGATGCTGCCCGCCGATGACGACGAGCGCTTGCGACCGGCCGTGGACGTCAGCGCCGAGGACCTGGTCAGCGCGGCCAAACTGTGCCGGCACCTGCACGACCGCTATCCGGCCGAACCGCTGGGCCGGCTCGCCGAACAGATCGCCTACCGTCTCGAGCATCCGATCACCCATCCCGGAGCCGTGGTGTTCTACGCCGCCGCCCTGCTGTGTCGCGAGCAGGAGGCGCTGAGCCGGGTGGAGAGCGCGACCATGGTGGCCGCCGTCCTGGAGGCCCGCGCGGCCGGTCACGCCGCCGACGCCCTGGAGGCCACGGCCCCGCAGACCCTGCGCTACACCGTCAAGACCGCGATCGACGGGGACTTCGTCCGCGGCGCGCGGCATCTCAAAGCCCAGCAGAACTGACGCTGGGGCACTGACACCGCGGGACTGACACCGCGGCCGAACGGGCGATGGTGGCCCCGAACGACGGCGTCCATCCGGATGAATCAGGAACCGTCACGGGCCGCCATCGGTCCGCGTGGGCCGCCAGGTACCGCTCGGGGCCGCTTGGGTGCCGCCGTACGGTGAGTACGGCGTCCCATTCTCTCGTTCGCGACCCGGGACGCCGTCCCCCGCTCCTCACCGCTCCCCCAGACCCGGGGCGGCGCAGCCGACATCCCGGAACTCCAGATCCTGCCCGGTGGACCCGGTACTGTCACTGAATTGCGTCCCAGGCGCAAACCATTGACAGGGGCGCATTCGGCGTGCACGACTAGGAATGAGCGGCAGGCGGAGGTTCGATCCGATGGAGACGATCGACTACGGCACCGGGGATCTGGGCCGGGTCCGCTTCGTGCTGTCGCCGCTCGGACACCTGATACACGGCGTGCACGACGGTCCGTGCAGTCGGCAGTCGCCTTGGCGGCAGCGCTGGTGGCCGCGGGCCAGGCGGCAGGTGAGCCTGGGGAACGGCCGGCTGGTCCCGCTGATCAACCGTGCGCATCCGGACGCACCGGCCTTCTTGCCGCTGGCGATCGCCGGCGACGCCGCCGCTCCGACCTTCGAGCAGGAACTGGACCAGCTGCGCGCCACTCCCCCGCATCTGCTGGGCTACCGGCTGGCCGCGGGTTCCGGCCCCGGGCCGGGGCGCACCGACGAGGCCGACCGGCTGATCCGCGGGCTGCGCAACCAGGAGGACGCCTCGCTGCGCGCGGTCGTGGACGGCCTGCTGGCGCTGTACCGGGCCACGCTGATGGCGGACTGGCCGACGGTCGCCGAGCGCTTGCAGCGCGACATCTCGATGCGCCAGCGCCAGATCCAACGGCACGGCGCGCTGGCGATGATGACGAATCTGCACTCTGACATCACCTGGCGGCCCCGCACAGACGCCGAGGGCCCGGGCCCGGGTCTCATCCTGGCGCCGTGCCTGTTCGGCCAGCAGCGGACCCATGGCGGCCCCGGCGCGGACGGCACGCAGGTGGTGATCTACCCGACGGCCGAGCTGGACGAGTCCTACACCGCCCCCGACGACCACCTCGCGGCGTTGCTGGGCGCGGGACGCGCGGCGGTGCTGCGGACGCTGCGAGTCCCGGCTTCCACCTCGGGACTGGCCCGGCGGCTCGGGATCTCGGCGCCGATGGCCTCCACGCACGCCACCTTGCTGCGCAACGCCGGGCTGGTGTCGACGACGCGGGACGGGAAGAGCGTGCGACATGACCTCACCGCGGTCGGGCGGCAGCTCGTGGAGCTGAACCCGGAGGGGATCGAGCTCTGATTCGGTGTCAGGCCTCTGCCTGCGCAGGCGTGTCAGGCCTCTGTTCAGCTCGCGTGCTCAGCGCTTGATCCCGACCCCGGCCAATCCCCAGATCTCTTCCCAGTCCGCACGCGGCTCGCCGTCCGGACGCCACAAGGGCCGCGGCACGACACCGGGCTCGACCAGCTCCGTGCCCGCGAACAGCGCCGCTATCTCTTCCCGGCCGCGCATGTACATCTGCGAAGTCGTCTGGTCCCAGGCCCGCACCGCGGCCTCGGCCTGCGCCGGGCGGCCGCCGTCGGTGATGTGCGAGACCACCAGCGCGCTGCCGGGCGGGACCGCGGCGAGGTACTCCGCGACGATGCCCCGCGGATCCTCCTCGGGCGCGAAGAACTGCAGCAGCGAGGTCATCACGATCGCCACCGGCTGCTCCAGATCCAGCACCCGGCGCAGTTCGGGGTCGGCCAGCACCTCGGCGGGGCGGCGGACGTCGGCCTCCACCACGGCGGTGTGCGCCGGATCCGCGGCGGCCACCAGGGCCCGGCCGTGCACCGCGACCATCGGGTCGAAGTCGACGAAGACGATGCGGGCCTGCCGGTGCTCGGCGCGGGCCACGTCGCCGATGTTGCCGGTGCCGGGCAGACCGCTGCCGAGGTCGAGGAACTGGGTGATGCCGGAGGCGATGAGGAAGCGGGTCGCCCGGTTCTGGAACGCGCGGTTCTCCTGCAGGATCTCCCGAGCCTGCGGGACGTGCCGCAGCGCGGTCTCCCCGGCCTCGCGGTCCACGTCGAAGTAGTGCATGCCGCCCAGCAGATACTCGTAGATGCGGGCGGTGTGAGCCTTGGTGGTGTCCAGTTCGGGCGGGACCCAGCCCGGGATCAGCGTGCTGTCGATGCTCTCGACCCCGGCTGATTCGGGAAATCCGTCAGTCTTCGAGGACTGATGTTCGTCAACCACCCGCGGCAGCCTAGCGGAGATACCTCTGAATCGGTTCGGAGGCGATCCGGCGGCAGTGGGTCTTGACAGGGCCGTTTCGAGGGTGTTCGGGTCGCCTGTCATTGTCCGGATACGCCTTGGTACCAACTTGTACGTCGTAATGTCGCCCGGCAGCTGGTAGAAAGATTTTCCATGTCGAAGAATGCCAGGGCCCGACGAGTACGCCGCCGGCTGATAGCCGGTGTGGCGGTATCCACCATGGTCAGCGCCTCCTCGGTGGCGACCGTCGTCAGCGCGCGGGCCGATGCGACCCCGGCGGCCACGCCGTCAGCGACCCCGAGCACGCCGGATCCGACGCCCACCGCCGGATCCACGCCCAGCTCGGCCGACCCGACCTCGACCACACCGCCGCCGACATCGACACCGAGCACGCCCCCGTCATCGACATCGTCGCCGACGCCCACTCCGACGCCGACCCCCACGCCGCCCGCGTCGTCGACGTCGAACCCGGCGCCGCCGACGTCGAACCCGACGAACCCGACGTCGAACCCGCTCCCGCCGACCCCGACCGGACAGCCGGCCCCGAACCCGAAGCCGGTCCAGCCCCCGGCGCAGCCGGCGCCGCCGGCCAAGGGCAAGCCGGCGCCTAAGAATCCGGCTCCGTACATCCCCCCGCCGGACCCGGTCCCGGTTCCGGTGCACCCGCCGGCCGGTGCCGGCCAGTTCGACAACTCGCTGATCGCCACCACGGCCCTGGCCTACGTCGGCCGCTGGGGCGGCATGGCCTGCGTGGACGCGAACCGCTTCCGGTCCGGCCAGTGCCGCGAGTTCGTCGACTGCGTCGTGTCCCTGGCCAGCGGCGGCCGGATCTGGCCGGTCGACCCGAACGGCAACTACCAGGTCGGCTTCAGCTCGGTCGGCGCGGTGCCGGTGGCCCCGGCCGCCGCGACCGAGGGCGACATCATCCAGATCGGCGACCACGACGACTCCGACCCGCTGCACACCGCGATCGTGCTGTCCAACCACGGCGACGGCACCTACACGGTCGTGGACGCCAACTGGGTCGGCCAGCCGCTGATCCGGGAACTGGTCGGCGTGCACGACTGGACGCCGCCGGCCGCCGCGCAGTTCTGGCGGCTGGGCTCGGTCAACCCGAACACCCCCGGCTGGCAGATGCCAAAGAACGACGCCGCCTACGGGACCCAGGCCCCGGACACGGCGATCAACCCGGCGCCGCCGGCCCCGACGGTGAGCACGGACGCCGTGAACGGACTGGCGTCCGGGACCATCACGGTGCGCTCAACGGACGCCGATCCGACGCATCCGGCGGTCCGCATGCAGTACTGGGTCGACGGCAAGTCCGACACCGCGATCGACAACGCCCCCGGCGGCGCCCTGCTGCCGCTGGACACCACGACGCTGCCGGACGGCCCGCACGTGATCACGACCCAGGCGATGGCCGCCGACGGCGCCATCTCGGCCCTGTCCGCGCCGATCACGATCAACGTCACGAACCACAAGCAGGCCATCGCCGTCGCGGCCCCGACCGCGCCGCTGCTGTCCGGCACCGTGCCGCTGAACGTCGGCGCGGCCCCGGCCGCCGACCTGGCCAAGGAAACGCTGACGGTGGACGGCGTGGCGCAGCCACAGCCGCCGGCCGCCAGCAGCGTGCTGAACCTGGACACCAGCACCCTGGTCGCGGGCCCGCACCAGATCAGCGTCGCGGTGACGAACCGCGAGGGCCAGACGGTGACCTGGGGACCGGTGATCGTGACCGTCACCGGCGCGGCCACCGGACCCCGCGCCGCCCTGCCCTCGGCCGCCGCCGGACACTCGGACCTGGTCGCGGTGGACGCGACCGGACGGCTGCTGCGGTACCCGTGGGTCGCCGACGGCACCTTCGGGGTACCGCAGCCGATCGCGGACGGGTTCGCGGACGTCACCTCACTCGTGGCGGGGCACTTCGCGGGACCGGCCGGCGCGGTGCAGCTGCTCGCGGTACGCAAGGACGGCAGCGCGCACCTGTACGGCTTCGACGCCACCGGCAAGGCGGTGGATCAGGGGACTGTCACCGGGGCGCCGTGGAACACCTTCACGCGGTTGGCCGCGGGCGTGTTCAGTAAGGGCGGGCCAGAGGCCGTGGTCGGGATCGATGCCGCGGGGCATGCGCAGCTGATCACGATTTCGGTGCCGGCCGCCGGTGGTCCTGTTGCGGCTACTGTTCCGGCGGCTGCTGGTGCTCCGGCGGCAGGCGCTCCTGCTGCCCTCGGTGCTCCGGTCGCAGCGCCGAATGCCGCGGCCGCCCCGGTGAAGCCCGCCCTCACGGCCGCAGTGCAGGGTCTGCCGGCGAGTCCGGCGCTCGCCGGCGCGGTGACGATCGAGGCCGTGCCGGGGGCGGACGGGGCCGACAAGCTGCTGTCTGTGGACGGTACCGGGGCTGTGGTCGCGTACACGCTCACCGGCCCGCAGGGGTTCGTTCCTGACTTGGGTACTCCCACCGGACCCGCCGTGCCCACCGTGAAGCTCACGACTCCGGCTCCGGCCGCCACCCCGGTGGCCGGCGACTTCGCCGGGAGCACCCCGGAGCTCATGGTCACCGGAGCCGACGGGCAGACCTGGATCGTGTCGCCGGACCACCCCGACCGGCCGTCTCAGGGGGCTGCTTTCGTGTCCGACGCCGCCGTCGAGGCCACCCCGCACACGCCGGGCCAGCGCCTCATCCTGCCCGCGGACTGACCAGGGGTGTTCATCGGCTGAAATGGTGACAGCCGCCCGGGAACTGGGAGGTCTCCCGGGCGGCCGCCTGAGCCTTGTCTATCAGGTTCGCCGGTCTGGCGCCACGGTGCCGTGCTCCCCGATCGCCGGCGGCGGTGGTGCGGCGACCCCGTTCGCGCCGTCCCCGCCCGGTTCGCGGCGTTCGTCCCCGCACCGGTTCGTCAGCCGGACGGCCAACACCAGATTCGCCAAGCCCAGCACGGCGACCAGAGTGGTCAGCACCGACGAAAGGGACATACGCACTCCTTGCCGAGCACCGCAGCCGTGAGACCGACGCCCAAGGGTGATCAAGCGGATGCTAGCAAAGGCCACAGGGGGTCGGTAAGGGTCTGATCGCGCAGACAGCGCGGCACACGCCCCGAATTATCGCAGGGTGCTCATACCGACACCGAGCGGCATCGTTTCCACGACCCCGGACCCCCATCGCGTCCGAATCTGACAGAACCCCGTCATTGCGGCCATCCCCCACATCGGGTGAGGATGAGGCCATGGCTGAAGCACGACGGGTGGTGATCGCGGTCTTCCCCGACGTCGACCTCCTCGACGTGACGGGCCCCGCGGAGGTGTTCGCGCTCGCGAACCGCGAGTCCGGACGCACCGCTTACCGGGTGGAGCTCGCGGGGCGGGAGACCGCCGGCGCGGTCACCACCTCGGCGGGCGTGCGGCTGCTGACCGACGTGGCGTTCGGGGAGGTCAGCGGCTCGATCGACACGCTGATCGTCCCCGGCGCCGTGGACATCGGCGACTCGGGCCCGGTCGCGCGGGTCGATCAGGACGTGGTGGCGTGGGTGGCATCGGTAGCGCCTTCGGCACGACGGGTGGCCTCGGTGTGCGTCGGCGCGCACATACTGGCCGCAGCGGGCCTCCTGGACGACAAGACGGCCACAACGCACTGGTCGACCGCCGCACAGCTGGCCGCCGACCACCCGGCGGTCCGCGTGGACCCGGACCCGATCTTCGTGCGCTCCGGAAACGTGTGGACCGGCGCGGGGATCAGCGCCTGTATGGACCTCGCACTGGCCCTGGTCGCCGAGGACCTGGGCGAGGAGCTGGCCCTGGCGGTGGCCCGCCAGCTGGTGGTGTATCTGAAGCGGCAGGGCGGCCAAAGCCAATTCTCAGTACCGCTCAGTTCACCACCGACTACCCGGCGCGACATCGACGAGCTGCGCGCGTACATCGCCGAGCACCTGGGCGACGACCTGTCGGCGGCAGCGCTCGCGGCGCGGATGTGCTTGAGCGAGCGGCACTTCGCGCGCGTCTTCCGCCAGGAGACGGGCACCACGCCGGGTGCGTACGTCGAAGCCGCGCGGGTGGAGGCGGCGCGACGGCTGCTGGAGAGCACCGACCAGCCGCTGGAGGAGGTCGCGGCGGGGAGCGGGCTGGGGTCGGTGGAGACGCTGCATCGCGCGCTGCGGAAGCAGATTGGGACTACGCCGGCGGCCTATCGGCGGCGGTTTCGGATCGCCGACTGATCTTTCGATTCTCTGACTCGGCGCCGGCTGTCTGGCCGGCGCTTCGGTTCAATCTATCTAGTTGAGGAAGCGCTATGTCTGCATCTCCTACACTTCGCTCTGTTATCGGTCTCGATGATTCTTTGCCGAGTCTCGGCGATGCCACGCTGGTGATGATCGACTTCCAGAACACGTATCGCTCCGGCGTCATGGCGCTGGAGGGCGCCGATGCTGCTCTGGATGCGGCCTCGCGGTTGCTTGCTGCTGCACGAGCCGCGGGTTCCAGCGTCGTGCATGTCATCAACGACGGCGGCGAGGGCACGCCCTACGACATCCGCGCCGAGATCGGGTCGATCAGTCCGGAGGTGGCACCGGTCGCCGGCGAGCCGGTGGTGGTGAAGACGTTCCCGAACGCCTTCCACAACACCGACTTGGAGAAGACTCTGCGCAACCTGGACGCGGGCACGGAGCTGATCCTGGCCGGCTTCATGACGCACATGTGCGTGACGTTCACCGCGCAAGGAGCCTTCAACCTCGGCTACCGTCCGACGGTCGTCGCCGAGGCCACGGCCACACGCTCACTCGCCGCGCCGGACGGCACGCCACTACCCGCCGCCACGCTTCAGGCCGCGGCGCTGACCACCATCGGCGACCTGTTCGGGGTGGTGGTTCCGAGCGTGGACGCTCTGGTCAGGGGCTGATCGGCAGGCTGGCTCGACGCTGCCGCGGGATCGGTTTCGGCCTGGTCCCGCGGTCTATGAGCTGCTCATAGAGGTTGAGGTACGCCTCGACCATGGCGTCGTCTGTCAGATGCGAGACCGATGCCCGACATGCCTGCGGCGACCATCGGTGCGGGTCGCGCGCAGCGTCGATCAAATCAGTCCACTGATCAGCGACGACGCCTGTGACCCCGTGCTGTACCAGTTCCGGCGCCGCGCCACGGTTGAGGGTGAGCACGGGGACTCCGCAGGCGAGCGCCTCGACGTACACAAGGCCGAAGGGCTCATCCCAGCGGATCGGATGGAGCAAGGCGGCCGCACCTTGGAGCCAGGGCAGTTTCGCGTCACCGGACTGTTCGTCGAGCCAGGTGACGTGCTCATCGCCCAGCAGTGGCTCGACTTCCCGCGCGAAGCCTTCCGGATCGGCACGGTCAGCACTTCCGATCACGACCAGTTGGCGTCCGGCCGCCCGCGCGATGCGGATGGCGAGATCAGTTCCCTTACGCGGTCCCAGGGCAGCGATATGCACCAGGTAGCCGAACCGATCCTCGCCGGGGCGATAGAAGCTCTGATCGATCCCGTTGGGTATGACGCCGGTCCAGTTGACGTCAGGCGCCGAGCGCATCTGCGCGTTGCTCAGGGCGACGTAGGGATGGCCTGCGGCGACTTCGCGTGCCCAGCGCATGGGGTCGCGGGTCGGGTCGTAGTGCGCCGTGGTGACGGCCGGGACGTCGAGCGCGGCGAAGTCCACGGCCCCGAGGCGCGTGTGGTCGTGGATGATGTCGAACGTGCCGACGTCGGATATGAACCGCGCGGCGACCTGCGTATGGCGCATCTCAGCAGCCTGTGGATGCAGCCTCCCGACCGGCGCATAGGTCGGCACCTGCACGAGTAGCCGCTCAGTCGGTGAGTCGGTGAGTCGGTGAGTCGGTGAGTCGGTGAGTCGGTGAGTCGGTGAGTCGGTGAGTCGGTGAGTCGGTGAGTCGGTGAGTCGGTCGTTGAATGACTCGGGGTGTGCGAACACAGTGACCCGAACACCCCACCGCAGCAGCCCCTGGACCAGGGACGCGAAAACCCGCTCCACTCCCCCGTATCCGGGCGGCGGGCACGGCAGATGCGGTGGCGCCACCAACGCTACCCGCACCCACGCCCCCAGACCGTCACGACCTGGGATCTTCCCCGGCCGTACGCGGACATTAGCAACAGGTGGGACGTCTTGTCATCGAACGAACCCAGTGCATCTCACCGCTGAAGCGTGCCGCTCACCGCTGAAGCGCGGCCGCGACGATCTCCTCCGCACGCTCCGACGCCGCCCGCGCACCGTCCACGTCGCCCTTGACCCGCAACACTTCCGCCAGCCCCCGATACGCCTCGGCGACCAGCAAGTGCTCCTGGCCGTGCGCCTCCTCCGAAAGCGCCACCGCCTCACGTGCCACGCCCTCGCCCTCCGCGACTCGCCCCAGGTCCGCGAGCACCGGCCCCTTCCGCACCAACGGCATCGTCAGATACGCGCGGCCATCGGATCCCAGATCCGAGAAGATGCGGATGGAGTCCTCGACGTCCGCCAGCGCCTCATCCAACGCGCCGGTCGCGCGCCGCGCGTCCGAGCGGCGGGCCTTCGCACCGGCGATGTTCGGCAGGTTGCGGTCCGTGGCCCCCTCGCGAGCGGCGACCACATGGTCAAGCATGACCAACGCCTCATCCGCACGCCCGAGCCGCACGAGCACCGTCCCCAGCGACTCCTCAGCCTTGAGGGACATCTCCTGGCTGTCCGATCCCGTGGCCACTGTGAAGAGCTTCAGCGAGTTCTCAAGCGCAACTCGGGCCTCGTCATAGCTCTGCACATCAGCCAGCGCCATACCCAGCTGCCGCAACGCGCCACCAGTACTCGGGTGCCCGACCCCGTACTCGCGCGCCATCGCCTCAACCAACGCCTTCGTGTCACGCAACGCCGTACCGACGCGGCCCGAACGCCGGGCGAGGTTGGCCAGCTCAAGACAGACCTCCGGCGCCTGCCCGACCAAGCCCGCCGGCTGAAGCACCGCTGTCAGCACCTCGTGGCCCTCATCAAAGCGCCCGGTCTCCCGCAACACCTGCGCCAGCGCCAGCGCAGCCGCACAGCGGTCGGCGGGCTCAGTCGCCAGCGACAAGGCGGTGCGGGCCTCATCCTCAGCAGCAGGCATATCCGCACCGACGTTGAACAGGACGCGGGAAAGACCGGCGT
Source organism: Catenulispora pinistramenti (assembly GCF_018274385.1). Classification (GTDB taxonomy): domain Bacteria; phylum Actinomycetota; class Actinomycetes; order Streptomycetales; family Catenulisporaceae; genus Catenulispora; species Catenulispora pinistramenti. The sequence goes on from NZ_JAAFYZ010000105.1 coordinate 20,437, forward strand.
GGGCTCGGCTTTCGCCAGCGGAGTCGTTCACTGCTTGATATCCGATAGCTGCTTGGCGAAAGAGATCGGCCGCCCGGTCCAAGTAATCGCGATGGTGGAAATAGCGAGCAACAGCAACCAGGAGATCAGCTCGCACGGCCGGCTCCACCCCGAACTGTGCGGCTGACTCAGCAGCCTGGGTCGCATGCGGCGCCAGGCTGTCGAACAGTGCCCAGTTGCTGGTATCCGTGGGATCGCGAGGGAACTCGGCGGCGAGCATCCGCACGGCTGTGGCGCAGTTTGCGGGATCCGACAGCGCACGGACAGCCGCACGCACGCCGTCGTGCAGGCCGATCTGATCGTGCTCGCCGCTGATAAGGCTGTACTCGGTAAGGATCTGAAAGGCCTCGTCCCAAGAAGCAGCGTCAACCAAGGCAGCCGCGAGTGGTCCGTCGGCGGCTTCGCGTGCCTGGCGGCGGATCAAGTCGCCCGGGATGTCAGCGCTGCCGAACCAGCAGAACAGGGCCAGGAGAGCGAAGGCACCCGGGTGGGCCTTGCGGAAGTCGCCGTAGTCGATGGCCGGGGTCGCGGCAGAGACGAGCGGCGCACTCGCCAAGGCCGCTGTGCCCGCCGCGCCGCTTGGAGCCGCCACGCTCGCCGGGGTAGCCGCCGGATCCCGCTCGGGCAAGTTCTCGGAATCCAGCGTCAACGAGGCAAGGTAAGCCCTCGGGCTCCGCTGCTCTGCGCGCATCACCGAAGCGGCCTGCAACATATCCAGCGGACGGCCGCCGAAGGCTTTAGCGATCGCAGCAGTCTCCGCGGCGAAAGCCTCGCTGTCTATGCCGAAGTCCTGGAACAGACGCACGGATTCCTTCAGCGGCAGCGGCCCCACCGCGGTCACGACATCGGCATAGCCCTGCCAGTCCGTACCCTGCGTGGTCACGATCACATCGCCACCGCCCGAGCGGGGAAGAAACGCCTGGACCGCGTCGCGGTCGGGGACGTTGTCATACACGAGCAGCCAGCGGCCGGTCGCCGCCAACGCCGGCCACAGGGCATCGCGCAGGTCGTCCCAAGCGATGGACTCGTCCAACCCCAGGTGCCGTGCGAGCCGGCTGAACGCCAGACCCAGCGCCTCATCATGGCCGGCATCGAGCAGCCAGATGAAGTCGTAGCGCCCGAACTCCCGTTCGGCGCACGCGTACGCGCCTCGCGACTTGCCGAATCCAGAGGGACCGTAGATGACGAAGGTGCGAGCGCGGACGGGTGAGGACACCTGCTTCGCGAAGGATGCGAAGTCTGCGAGCAACTCCTTGCGGTCCACGAACACCGCCGAGGGCGCCGGCATGTTGACCACGCGGCGAACGCCGGTTCCCACAGCCGCGTCAGGTGACGCCGGCTTGCCCCCGAACAGCGCCGTGATCTGGGCACCCGTGGCCACCAGGGCCGCGGTGCTGGCGGCGGCCCAGGCCCACCGGCCGTGGCTGCTGACCGCGGCGGTGCCAGCTGTTCCGATCACCGTCACTACGCTGGCGGTCAAGCCGATCTTGCGGTCCCGCGACACCACGGCAATCCCCCTCATCAGCCCTTTGATGTCCGGCCAGCCTAAAGCACGCGCACGGATAGTGGCGAGATCGACGCGTGCGGCGACGTCATGGGCGCAGGGCTGTCCGCTGCGGGCCGTTGAAGGGTGCCAGCGACCACACCTCGGCCGGTACGTGCAGGCGATCGTCCTGTGCGTAGAGTACCCGCACCTCGTCGAAGGCGACGGCGTCGCTGGTGATCTGTGCCGCCCGGTCGTAGAGATCGCGTTGTGGTTCGGTCACTTCGCGGTAGTCGTCGATGCCTGTTCCCCAGATGTCCCACAGCAACATCTCGGTCTTGTTCAGCGATGCGAAGTCGAGGCGGACGCTCTGGGCGACGAACCATTCGCCGGCCATCGGGTCTTCGGGATGCCAGTGGCCGAAGGTCTGGGGGTCGGTGGTGCCGGTGCGGATGGCTTGCCATGCGGCTCCGGCGACGTGGAAGCGGTCGCGGGGGATGTTCATGGGGTCGAAGTCGATGGTGTGGGCGGCGGCGATTTTGGGGTCGGCCAGTTGGGGGTCGGCCAGGCGCCAGCCGTGGCGGGGGTCCCAGTATTCGGTGACCACGTGGTCTCCGTGCTGCTGCGGGTCGAAGTAGTCGGCGAAGCCGCAGCGCATGCGGGCGGGGATGCCCGCGTGGCGGAGGAAGGAGCAGTGGAGTAGGACGAAGTCGCGGCAGACGCCGACGAAGCGGTCGCCGACGTCGCGAGGTCGGGGCAGCGGTGAGGCGTCGCGTTCGAGGAGCAGGTGCAGGATTGAGTCGACGTAGCGCGTTTCGGCGTCGTTGTGGAGGCGGTCGGTGGCAATGGTGTGGTTGAACAGGCCGCCCTCCAAGCGGTGAATCAGCAGATTGCGAGCTATGGCGGCGAGTTGGGCTGGATCGTCGGGTAAGTCGGCGTATTCGGCAGCCTCCGGGCCGGGGTCGGAGAACGCACTTTGTGAGCTGTAGTAAGCGGCGACGGTCGGGTCAAGATGCGCAGGCACGGAATGGCCTTCCTGGGAATACGGCCGGGGCTGTCAGGAGCAGGTCAACGGTGCCAAAATTCGGCCGAATCTGTCCAGGGACAGCGCATAGCCAAATGGCGCACGGGCAAATGGCGCACGGGCAAATGGCGCACGGGCAAATGGCGCACGGCCTTACATCAGGACTCGACCTCAGTACCGATAGTGCTCAGCCTTATAAGGCCCCTCAATCGGCACACTGAGATACTCCGCCTGCTCCGCCGACAACTCCGTCAGCTCCGCCCCGAGCGCGTCCAAATGCAGCCGCGCCACCTTCTCGTCGAGTTGCTTCGGCAGCCGGTACACCTCGTCCGAGTAGTGCTCCGGCCGCGTGAACAGCTCGATCTGGGCCAGCACCTGGTTCGAGAACGACGCCGACATCACGAAGCTCGGGTGGCCGGTGGCGTTGCCGAGGTTGAACAGGCGCCCCTCGGACAGGATCAGGACCGCGTGGCCGTCCGGGAAGGTCCACTGGTGGACCTGCGGCTTGATCTCCGTCTTCGTGACGCCGGGGTGCGCGGCCAGGCCGGCCATGTCGATCTCGGTGTCGAAGTGGCCGACGTTGCCGACGATCGCGTTGTGCCGCATGCGCGCCAGGTGCTCCAGCCGGATCGCGCCGGTCCCGGCCGTGGCCGTGACGAAGATGTGCGCGGTCTCCACGACCTGCTCCAGCCGCGCCACCTGGAACCCGTCCATCGCCGCCTGCAGGGCGTTGATGGGGTCGATCTCCGTCACCACGACGCGGGCGCCCTGCCCGCGCAGCGCCTCGGAGGCGCCCTTGCCGACGTCGCCGTAGCCGCAGACGACCGCGGTCTTGCCGCCGATCATGACGTCGGTGGCGCGGTTGAGGCCGTCCGCCATCGAGTGGCGGATGCCGTACTTGTTGTCGAACTTCGACTTGGTGACCGAGTCGTTGACGTTGATCGCCGGGAACAGGAGCCGTCCCTCGCGGGCCAGCTTGTACAGGCGCGCGCCGCCGTTCGTGGTCTCCTCGGAGACGCCGCGGATGCCGGCGGCGATGCGGGTGAAGCGGTGGTCGTCCTCGGCGATGCTGTCGGCCAGCAGGGCCAGGATGAGGCGGCGTTCCTCGTGGTCGCCGGGCTCGGGTTCCGGGACGCTGCCGGCGGTCTCGTACTCGGCACCGAGGTGGACCAGGAGGGTGGCGTCACCGCCGTCGTCGACCAGGAGGTCCGGGCCGCGTCCGGCGCCGAAGTCGAAGAGTTGGCGGGTGCACCACCAGTACTCTTCGAGCGATTCGCCCTTCCAGGCGAACACCGCGGTGCCGGTGGGCTTCTCCAGGGTGCCCTCCGGGCCGACGACGATCGCGGCCGCGGCCTCGTTCTGGGTGGAGAAGATGTTGCAGGACACCCAGCGGACCTCGGCGCCGAGCGCGACGAGGGTCTCGATGAGGACCGCGGTCTGCACGGTCATGTGCAGGGAGCCGGCGATCCGGGCGCCGCGCAGCGGCTGCGCCTCGGCGTACTCGGCGCGCAGGGCCATCAGGCCGGGCATCTCGTGCTCGGCCAGCCGGATCTGGTGGCGGCCGGCCCCGGCCAGGTCGAGATCGGCGACCGCGAAGCGCAGGCCGTTGATCTCTTGCAGGTGGTTCTTCATGCTCGCTTTCCCGTCTTCGCATGAGGTGGTGGAACCCGTGGAAGCACGAAGTGCGCCTCCACGAGGGAGGCGCCCTTGGGAAAGTCGTCGGGACCGAGCGTGGCGGATCAGGGATCCGTTGCAGCGCCTCTCAGCTCCGGCGGCGCCGGTGACGGCGCACGATCAATGTAGCGCGCGCCGGATCGGGATGCCCGTAGGCCCCGCAGGACGCCTGTGCGCCCTTGAACGCCCGTAGATCCCGCCGGACGGTCACAGGTCGCGGGTGAAGACCACGCGCGCCTGGCCGGGGCCGGCATAGTCCTCGACGGTCTCGGCCTGGAAGCCGATCGTGGTGTGGAAGGCGAAGCTGCCGGTGTTCGTGACGGCGGTGATCGCCTTCAGGCTGGTGGCGCCCTGCTCGGCGGCCGAGCGGGCGAACTCGGCGTGCAGCCGGCGGCCCAGGCCGGTGCCGCGGGTGTCGTCGCGGGTGGCGATGAAGTGGATGTAGCCGACGTGGTCGTGGTTCACCCAGCCCATCAGGTAGCCGCGGATGCCGTCCGGGGAGTCGGCGACGATGCAGGTCTGGCCGAACTCGTGGACGAGCGGGTAGTGGTGACCCTGGCGCATGTCGCGTTCGCCCCAGTAGCGCGGCATGTCGGCGATGATCTGATTCAGGTCGGCGACGGTCATCAGACGCATGTTCTCGGTCATGGGCCGATGGTGGCAGAGCCCGGGACCGGCGGGGTGAGCGCCGGTCCCGGGCTTGTGGCGGGTTGTGCTGGCCCTGCGGGTCGCGCTGGTCATAGTTTGCCGGAGTGCCGGTCAACGACTGCGTTTCACGTCCCTGTCGAGGACGCCAACGCCACCGCGCCGCCGGTCGCCAGCAGAATGGCGAGGACCGTGATCACGAGGACTACACGGCCGGCTATCAGGGTTCTCAGCGGCGTGTCATGGTTTCCGTTTCCAGGCGCGGGCAGGCGCCAGCGAGGAGCAGCGGCCACGGCGGGTGTCCTTCCTAAGTCCGACTAGGGCGAGAGGTGGCGGAGCCGGGTGACGCTGTGATGATGAGGGCTGAAGCGCTCTAGTTCTTCAGTGGCCCGTGCTCGAATCTAAAACCTGGCGGGCCTGAGGTCCAGGGGATCGAAGCCGAGCCTCAGCATTCAGTTCATCGACGCTCACGCTCCGCACGCACACCAGTTCTCTACCTTCGCGGCATGGACAGCGTCTCTGTGCGTGATCAAATCTGGCCGACCGGCGCGGCCTGGGCCGATGGCGAGCTCACGATCGCCGGGATCGGGGTGCGCGCGCTCGCCGCCGAATTCGGGACTCCGCTCTACCTGCTCGACGCGGCCGACTTCCGGGCCCGCTGCTCAACGTGGCTGGCCGCCTTCCCCGACGGGGACGTGCACTACGGCGGGAAGGCGTTCCTGGCGCCGGCTGTCGTGGGGTGGTTGGCGGAACTCGGGTTGTGCCTCGACGTGTGCAGCGGCGGCGAGTTGGCGGTGGCCCGGGTCGGTGGGATGCCGCCGGAGCGCGTGGTGTTCCACGGCAATAACAAGTCGGTCGCGGAGATCCGGCAGGCGGTATCGTGGGGCGTCGGGTGCATCGTGCTCGATTCGCGGCACGAGGTGGACCGGGTGGCGCGCGCGGCGGAGGAGAGCGGCGCGCGGCAGCAGGTCATGATCCGGGTGAAGCCCGGAGTCGACGCCGACACCCACGCGTCCTGGGCCACCGGCGGCGAGCGCAGCAAGTTCGGGCTCTCCATCGCCTCCGGCGAGGCGGCGGAAGCGATACGCGGGGTCCTGGCCGAACCAAGCCTGGAACTCGTCGGCCTGCATTCGCACATCGGCTCGCAGATCTTCGACCTCGACTCGTTCGGCGAGGCCGCGCGCCGGATCGTGAGCTTCCTGCGCGCCGTCGAGAGCGAGCAGCACACCGTCATCGGCAAGCTGGATCTGGGCGGCGGCCTCGGCGTCCGCTATCTGCCCGGCGACAAGACAGCGCCGACTCCGGCGGAACTCGCCGACGTCCTCCACGCCGTGGTGCCCGACGACATCCGCCTCGCGGTCGAGCCCGGCCGTTCCATCGTCGCGCCGACCACGGTCGCGGTCTACGAGGTCGGCACGGTCAAGGACCGCTTCGTCGCGGTGGACGGCGGCATGAGCGACAATCCGCGCCCCGCTACGTACGGTGCGGCCTATACCGCGGTCCTCGCCTCCCGCCACAGCGCCGCCCCGACCGAGGCGATGACCGTCGTCGGAAAGCACTGCGAGACCGGCGACATCCTCGTCGAGGACGTCGATCTGCCTGCGGATCTGATGCCCGGCGACCTGATCGCGATCCCCTGCTCGGGTGCCTATCAGCGTTCCGCGGCGAGCAACTACAACCTGGTGCCGAGACCGCCGGTGGTCGCGGTGAACGAGAACGCGGTGAACGGGAACGCGGCGCACGTCATTGTGCGCCGCGAGACTGAGGAGGACCTGCTGCGCCTCTACCCCTGACCGCTCCGCGGGTCGGCGGTGGGCTCGGCGGTGGGCTCGGCGAGCACCTGGTCCAGGAAGGTGAGGGTCCCGGCGTCGGCGTCGAGCCGGGCCCGCACGCCCACCGGATACGTCTGCATCTCGCAGTTGTGCCCGATGTTCACCCCGGCCAGGACCGGGACTCCGAGGTCTGAGAAGCGCTCGGTCAGCAGCGCCTCGATGTGCTCGGGATCGCCACACTCGGTGAACGTCCCGAGGATGATCCCGCGCACACCTTCCAGGTAGCCCTTGGCCCGGCGGAACTGCGTGAACACCCGGTCCAGGCGGAACGGCAGCTCATCTACGTCCTCCAGGAACAGGATCGCGTCCCGGGCCGGATACGACGTGTCGGTCCCGAAGTTGGCCGCGATCAGCGTGGCGGTCCCCCCGAGCGTCAGTCCCTCGGCGACGCCGGAGACCATGGCCCGCGAGCCCGGGAACGTGAGCTGCTTGACCGACGACGGCGTGAACAGGAGCTTCATCAGCTCCCTGAAGTCATACTCGTCAGGACCCTGCCAGAACCCGCCGCAAGCCACCATCGGCCCGAACAGCGACACCCAGCCGAGCTTGACGGCCACCGCCTCCAGGACCGCGGTGACGTCGGAGTATCCGACGACCACCTTCGGCCGGGCGGCGTCGATCCGGTTCCAGTCCAACAGTTCCAGCGTGCGTTGTGAGCCGTAGCCGCCGCAGGCGAGGAACACCCCGGCGTACTTCGGATCGGACAGCGCGCGCGTCAGATCCGCGGCGCGCTCGGCGTCGGTACCGGCCAGGTATTCGTACACACTGCCGGTGGCGCGAGCCGTGCCGAACACCTCCGGCTTGAGCCCGACGGACTCCATGGCGCGCAGGCCCGACTCAAGGTGCTCCTGGCTCAGTACCGGCGAGGAGGCACAGAGTACTGCGACAGTGTCCCCGGGCTTCAGGCCGGGCGGACGGACCAAAGTCATACCCCTGCACCCCTCGGATCGGTCAGCAGGTACGTGGCGAGCACCCCGGCGCCGAAGGTCAGGCTGTCGGTGAGTACGTGCTCATCGACGCCGTGCACGTACTCCCACGCGTCGAAGCCCTCGGGCGTCCGGCCGGGAACGAAGCCGAAACCGGGGATGCCGATCTTCGCGAAGGCCTTGGCGTCCGTGCCGCCGGTCATGCAGAACGGCAGCACGATCGCCTCCGGGTCGAAGGCCCGCAGCGCGGCGGCCATCGCGGCGAAGTCCGGGGCGGTGAAGTCGGCGCTGACCGGGCTGCCGTGGTCGCCGGTGCGGGTGGCGTCCGGGCCGAGCAGTTCGTCGACGGTGGCGAAGAACTCGGCCTCGGTGCCCGGCAGCAGCCGGCCGTCCAGCGCCACGCTGGCCTCGGACGGGATCACGTTGTGCTTGTAGCCGGCGCGCAGCATCGTCGGGTTGACCGAGTTGCGCAGCGTGTCGGCCAGCAGCGGGGCCGCGGCGCCCAGACCGGACAGGTCCCGCGGCGAGATCTCGCGGCCGAAATGCTCGGACAGCCCGTCCAGCAGAGCCCTGACGATCGGCACCACCCGCACCGGCCACTCGTAGTCGGCGAACCGGGTGACCAGCGCGGCCAGCTTGGCGATCGCGTTGTCGTCGTTGCGGCGCGAGCCGTGCCCGGCGGTGCCGCGGACCGTGACGGTCATCCACGCACTGCCGCGCTCGCCCGCCGCGACCGGGTAGAGCCGCGCGCCGTCGGACAGGTGCACCGAATGGCCGCCGGACTCGCTGATCGCGGTGTCCACGCCCTCGAACAGGTCGCGGTGCTCACGGCACAGGAAGCCCGCGCCGAAGTCACCGGTGTCCTCCTCGTCGGCCACGAACGCCATGACGATGTCGCGCGGCGGCCGTTGCCCGGTGCGCGAAAGGTGCTGCACGAACGCGAGCATCATCGCGTCCATGTCTTTCATGTCCAGCGCACCGCGGCCCCAGACCGCGCCGTCGCGGACCTCGCCGGAGAACGGGTAGGACTGCCAGTCGGCGGGTTCGGCCGGGACGACGTCGAGGTGTCCGTGCACCAGCAGGGCCGGTGCGCTCGGGTCGGTGCCTGGGATGCGGACCACGGTGTTGGCGCGGCGCGGCGCCGACTCCAGGACCACCGGGCTGAAGCCGGCGTCGGTGATCTGCTCGGCGACCCACTCGGCGCAGGCCCGCTCGCCGCGGCTCTCGCCGGCGCCGAAGTTGCTGGTGTCGAAGCGGATCAGCCGGGAGCAGGCGGCGATGGCGTCGGCGGCCAGCTTCTCGACGTCGGCGTCGCTGGGGCGGGGCGCGGGCTTGGCCGCCGCTGGAGCCGCTTTCGCGGCAGTGGATGCGGCAGTGGATGTGGCGGCGTTGTCAGGGGTCTGTGTCATGTCAGGCTCCGAGGACGCTCGCGTACAGGTCCAGCTCGGCTTGCAGGCAGACGGTCATGGTCTCGTCCTTCCGGAAGCCGTGGCCCTCGCCGGGGAACCGGTGGTAGGCCCGGACCAGCCCGGGATTGACCGCCTCCACCGCCTTGACCAGCCGGTCGGCCTGGTCGGGCCGGCAGATCACGTCGTCCAGGCCCTGGAGCATGATGAACGGCGCGGTGATCTCGGCGGCGTGGGCCAGCGGCGAGACCCGGGCGAAGCGCGCGGTGTCCTTCTCAGGATCGCCGACCAGGTAATGGATGTAGCGGCTCTCGAAGTCGTGGGTCTGCTCGTCGTACCAGGTCGCCGGATCGCTGATCGGGAAGTAGACGGTGCCGCAGGCGAAGTAGTCGCTGTGCGCGAGCGCGGCCAGAGTGGCCCAGCCGCCGGCCGAGCCGCCGCGGATGCCGGTGCGCGCCGGGTCGGCCAGCCCGGCGGCGGCCAGGGCCCGGGCCACGGCGACCGAGTCCTCGACGTCGGTGATGCCCCAGGTGTGGCGGAGGCGGTCGCGGTAGGCGCGGCCGTAGCCGGTGGAGCCGCCGTAGTCGACGGTCGCGACCGCGTAGCCCCGCGAGGTGAACAGCGCGAAGTTGAGGTAGCGGGTGGTGACGGTGCCGCTGGTCGGGCCGCCGTGGACGTCGATCAGCAACGGCGGCGGGACGTCGGAAGGGCCCTGATACTCCGGGTTGGTCGGCGGATAGTAGATATAAGGGACCTGCCATCCTCCTTCGACCTGGACGTGGCGGCGTTCGGGGCGGGAGACCCAGGCCTCGTGCGGATACTCGGCGCGCTCGACGCAGCGGGTGAGCCGGCCGCCGGCGACGTCGATGCGCAGCGGGGTCGAGGGTTCGGTGGGGCTCGCGGCGACGGCGACGATCGCGGTGCCGGCACCAGCACCGGGGCCCGAGACGGAGTTGGCGAACTCGGTCCAGCCCGGCGCGAGGTCGGTGGTCTGGCCGGTCTCGGGGTCCCAGCGGATCAGCGTCTCGTCACCGAGGCTGCGGCGCAGGACCACGCCGGCATCGGTGACCGCGAAGGAGGTGGAGCCGACCCGCCAGATCGGGTGGCCGAACTCGGATTCGGTCGGGAAGACGTTGATGGCGGCCGTCTCGTCGCCGGCCAGGTCGACGCGGAAAAGGTTCCACCAGCCGTCCGGATCAGCCAGGGCGTACAGGCTGTCCGCATCGGCCCACTCGGCCTGCGCGACCGCGACCTGGGTGCCGACACCGCCTTCGTCGCCGCCGAGGACCCGGGCCTGGGCGACCGCGACGCCGTCCACGATCGAGGCGACCATCAGGTCGGTGGTCTCCCAGGGCATCGCCGGGTGGTCCCAGCCGAGCCAGGCCAGGCGGGTGCCGTCGGGGCTCAGGCGGATCGTGGACAGGAAGTGGTGGGAGCGGGCCACGACGCGCAGCGCGGTCGGGTCGTCGGCCGCGGCGCCGGACAGCGGGATGGCGACGACATCGCGTTTGGTGCGCGGTGCGGGGTCGGTCAGTTCCTCGGTGAGCTCGGTGACCTCGCGGATCGCCCAGATCTCGGTGCCGGACGGGCCCAGGATCGGGTCGGAGTAGTTGGTGCGGGTGACGCCTTCGGGGTCGGCGGGGGTCAGGGGCGCCGGCTCGAGCGCCGCGCCAGCAGACGACGGTTCGGCGGCGGGCATATCAGCGATCAGATACAGCCGCTGGTCGCTGGACCGGGAGAAGACCGCGAACTCCGGCGTGGCGAGGTAGGGACGACCGCCGTAACCGATGGCCTTGTTGCCGACCGGCCAGCCCGGACCCAGCACCGGGCACACGACGCCGTCCGCACCGCGCCACATCAGACCCACGGTGGCCGTCGCCGGATCCGGCGCGCACCACCAGGTCTGCTCGCCGACGACCGAAGGCCACTGCGGCGCGCCGGGGATGGCGGCGACGTCCTCGGCGGTGATCGGCGACGGCCAGGTGCCATACGGTTTCTCGGCCTTGGTCACAGGGTCTCCTCTGCTCGGTCGGGCGGCGCTTGCTCGGTCGGGGCGGCGGTCGGGGCGGCGGTCGCGCCGGGCAGTGCGCCGGTCAGGCTCGCCGGGGCCCGGGGTGTGGCTCGCCGTCGAGTCGTGTTCGGGGGTCGTGTTCGAGGTCGGGGGTCGTGTTCGGGGTTGTCGTGGTAGTCGCGGTCGGGGCGGCGGCCTGGCCGGTCGGCCGTCTCGCGGGTCCGGCGGTGATCGATTAGCCTGGCTGAGGCGTCAGCCTGGCCGCCGACGGCGGAACCGCAAGGTGATTGTCGGGTATTGGTGTGTGAGCCGCGAGGTTTTCGAGGCTCGCGCCCGGCCGGCCCGCCAGGACCCACGCTGGGTCCGAAGCCGCCCCGCGATCGAGCCGCCAGCGAGGAATCCCTGATGCCCGAGCACCATGTCCGCCGAATCCGCCGCGACCGCGCCGTGCACGCCGCGGTGGCCCAGGGCCTGCTCGACCCGCTGACGACGCCGGTGGCGGCGTTCGTCGACCTGGCCGGGATCGCGCAGACCGCGGCCGAACTGCTGGCGGCCTGGCCGAGCGAGGTGGACGTGCTGCACGCGTTCGCCGCCAAGGCCAATCCGATGGTGCCGGTCCTGGCGCTGCTGCTCCGGCACGGCCTGGGCTGCGAGGTCAGCAGCCCCGGGGAACTGGCGCAGGCGCGCGCGGCCGGGTTCCCGGCCTCCCGGATCGTGCTGGACTCCCCGGCCAAGACCCAAGCTGAGCTGGCCGGGGCGCTGCGCGACGGCATCGCGCTGAACATCGACAACTTCGAGGAACTGGAGCGGGTGGACCGGCTGGTCGCCGCCGGCGCCGCGGCCGTGCGGGTCGGGGTGCGGATCAACCCGCAGGTCGGGATCGGCTCGATCGAGGCCATGTCGACGGCCGGGCGGACGACGAAGTTCGGGATCGCGATGGCCGACCCCGGCAACCGGGAGCGGCTGCTCGCGGCGTACACGGCCCGGCCGTGGCTGCGCTGGGTCCACGTGCACGTCGGCTCGCAGGGCATCCCCCTGGAGCTGAACGCCGCCGGGGTCGCGGAGGCGGTGCGGTTCGCGCAGGAGGTGAACGCGCGGCGGGCCGGGCAGATCGAGGGCATCGATATCGGTGGCGGGTTGCCGGTCGACTTCAGCGGGGACGAGGACAGTCCCACCTTCGCCGATCACGTGGCGGTGTTGCGGGAGGCCGCGCCGGAGTTGTTCGGCGGGGAGCTGAAAGTGGTCACCGAGTACGGGCGGTCGGTGATGGCCAAGAACGGGTTCATCGCCTCGCGGGTGGAGTACACGAAGACCACGGGCGGGCGCGCTATTGCGTTGACGCACGCGGGGGCACAGGTGGCGGCGCGTACTGTGTTCGCCCCCGAGTCCTGGCCGCTGCGAGTGCTGGCTTATGACCGGCACGGGTTGGCGAGTACTGCGGAGTTGGAGGTACAGGACGTCGCGGGGCCCTGTTGCTTCGCGGGAGACCTGATGGCGCGGGAGCGGAAGCTGCCGCTGCTGGCGACGGAGGACATCGTGGTGGTGCCGGACACCGGTGCGTACTACTTCTCCTCGCCGTTCCAGTACAACAGCCTGCCGATGCCGCCGGTGTTCGGGTTCGAGGTGTCGGAGGGCGACGTGGTGCGGTTCCACGTGCTGCGGGCCGCGGAGAGCATCGACGAGGTGGTGGCGCGCAGCGGTGTGCTGCCGGCGAGTCTGCGGTGAGTCCGCGGTGACTGGTCTGTCGCTGGTGTTGCGTGGGGGGTTGGTGGCCGACGGGACCGGGGCTCCTTTGGCTCGGCGGGATGTGGGGG
>NZ_JAAFYZ010000106.1 GCF_018274385.1 Catenulispora pinistramenti
CCCCGGGATCCCCCCCTCCGCAGGCGCGACGGCGTCTATCGTCCGGGTTCGGGGGTCAGGGGGTCCACGTCATCTGATAGGGATGCGCGGCCATGTGATCGCGCACACACCCCCATCGCCGAGCCCTTAGAAGAACACCGACCGCCGCTGCAGAAGCAACCGGTACAACGTGTCCTGAATCGTCTCCCGCACCTGATCCGTCAGGTCGAAGACCAACATCGGGTCGTCGGCGGCGCCGGGGTCGTAGCCGGCCGTCGGAATGGGCTCGCCGAAGGCGATGTGCCACTTGGTCGGCAACGGCACCATCCCCAGCGGGCCGAGCAGCGGGAAGGTCGGCGTGATCGGGAAGTACGGCAGCCCGAGCAGCCGGGCCAGCGGCTTCAGATCGGCGAGCTTCGGATAGATCTCCTCGGCCCCGACGATGGACACCGGGATGATCGGGACGCCGGTGCGCAGCGCCGCGGAGACGAAGCCGCCCCGGCCGAAGCGCTGGAGGCGGTAGCGCTGCGAGAAGGGCTTGCCCACGCCTTTGAAACCCTCGGGGAAGACCGCCACGACCTCGCCGGTGCGCAGCAGGCGTTCGGCGTCCGGGTTGCAGGCCAGGGTGTGGCCCATCTTGCGGGACAGCTCGCCGACGAACGGGAGGGTGAAGACCAGGTCCGCGGCCAGCATCCGGAGGTGGCGGCGGGCCGGGTGGTGGTCCAGCAAGGCCACCTGGGTCATCAGCGCGTCGACCGGGACCGTGCCGGAGTGGTTGGCCACTATCAGCGCCCCGCCCTCGGCCGGGACGTTCTCGATGCCGGAGACCTCGACGCGGAAGTACTTGTCGTAGAGCGGACGCAGGACGCCCATCAGTACGTTGTCGTTGAGGTCCGGGTCGAAGCCGAACTCGTCTACCTCGTAGGTGCCGGTCACCCGGCGGCGGAGGAAGGCCAGGGCGCCCGCGGCCTTTGCCTCCCAGCCGGTGGCGGTGCCGTTGCCGTTGCCGTTGCCGTTGCCGTTGGCGTCGGCGTGACCGTTGCCAGTGCTGTTGCCAATGCCGTCGACGTCGCCGCTGCCGCGGTTGTCGCCGGCGTCCGGATCCTCCGAGGCACGTTCGGTCTGGTCCACCTCAGTACCCCTTCGTCCAGCCGGGGACGATCGCCGTCAGGCCGACCGCTTCGGCGTGTGCGCGCAGTGCGTCCGCGCTGGTGTGCCCGGGTTCCCAGCCTAGGCGGGCCTTCGCCCGGGCAGTGTCCAGGACCCTGCCGTAGCGCACCAGGGCCACCTGGTCCGGGGTGAAGTCGAGGATGCCGGCCCGGCGGATCAGGCTGCCGAAGAAACCGGCCCCGAAGGAGACCACCGGGAACGTCGGGCGGCCCAGGCGGCGGGTGATCTGGGACAGCGGCAAGGCGCCGTCGCCGGCCACGTTGTAGGTGCCCGGGTGGGCCCCCACAGCGGCCAGGACCAGGGCCTGGACCGCGTCGTCGATGTGCACGAACTGCAGGCGCGGGTCGTAGCCGAGGACCGTGGGGACCACGGGAAGCGTGAGGTAGTCCAGCAGCGGGGAGGCCACGCCGGGGCCCGCGAAGGGCGCGAAGCGCAGCACAGAGACCGCCACGTCGGGACGGCGGCGGGCGAAACCGCGCACGTAGCTCTCGGCCTCGGCCACGTCCTTGCCGTAGCCGGACGTCGGGGGCTGGTGCGGGGGCGTGTCCTCGGCGAACAGGGCCGGATCGCGGGGTGCGCAACCGTAGACGGCTCCGCTGGACTTGACGACCAGGCGCTTCAGGCCGGGCGCCTTGGAGGCGGCGGCCAGGAGTTGCATGGTCCCGATGACGTTGCGTTCCTTCATCGCCGCCCGGCCGCCGGCACGCGAGGGCCGGGGCTCCAGGCCCAGGTGGACCACGGTATCCGGGTCCGTCTCCGCGATGAGGCGGGCGATGGCGGGGGAGCCGGAGGCATCAGCCCCGTCGGCGCCTGCTACGAACCGGGCCCGGCCCTGCGCCCGCAGAGCCTCGACGACAGACTGCCCCAGACGGCCGTCCGCACCGATCACGAGCACGCGTGGGCCGCCGGACGACGACTTCCCGTCCGCCCGAGTCCGACCCGCACCGGCCATGCCGCGGCCAACCCCCCGACGCGCGCCGGCTACTTCTTCTTGTTACGACGCTGGATACGCGTCTTCTTGAGCAGCTTGCGGTGCTTCTTCTTGGCCATACGCTTACGGCGCTTCTTGATGACTGAGCCCACTCGGGTGCCCTCGCTCACTTGTGACGGGGATTCGCGACTGGCCCAGAGTACCTGGTCGTCCGCCCCCGCGACCAAACGCCCATCGGCGCCGGGTCCGGCGGGGGCCGCAGGGGAAGATCAGGGGAAGGTTTCCAGGGACTAAAGGCCCTCCGCCACGTAGGCGTCGCGCAAGTATTCCTGCACCGCCTGTTCGGGGACCCTGAAGGAGCGGCCCACCCGGACCGCGGGCAGTTCCCCGCTGTGCACCAGCCGGTACACGGTCATCTTGGACACCCGCATGACCTGGGCGACTTCGGCGACCGTGAGGAACTTGACCTCGGAGAGCCGCGCGGCGTCGCCGCCCGTGCGAGCGCTCCCGTGCATGTCGGATATCTCAGAAGCCATGTTATGAGGATAGGGGTGGATGATACATATGGGGAAGAGGATGCGGCATTCGTGTGATTTGCGGACTGTGGCAGCTGGGGCGGACCCGCTTACCCGCTGTGGCCCGCCGCACACGCCCCGCCCCGGTACGGGTTCAGGCCTCGGGCCGCACCGTCAGCCCGGCCCGGGCGAGTACGTACCGTGACATGGGCGTGTAGTGCCGTGGCGCGATGCCGTCGTCCAGCGGTACGGCCACCTGCACCGCGCCCTCGGCCTCGCCGACGAACAGCGCCGGGTCGTTGGAGTCGGCGAACCCGATGGCGTCGATCCCGGCCTGGCCCGCGCCGCCGCACCAGCCGTGGTCGGCGACCACCAGGTCCGGCAGCGGATCGCCGTCCCCGGCCAGCGAGGCCAGCGCGGCCCGGATCGGGCGCGCGGAGTGGGTGTGCACCAGCGAACCGCCCTCGGCCGTCACCCCGACCCCGCCGAAGTAGGCGATCGACCGGCGCTTGCGGCCGACCTGCGCCGAGGCCTGATACGACCAGCCGGCCCCGGCCTCCGTCACCTCGCACCCGGCGTCCCGCAGCCCGGCGGCGAAGGCCAGGTGCACGGCCAGCAGGGTGCTGGGATGCCCGGTGGCCAGCAGGACCCGCTGCCGCAGCTCCCCGGCCTGCCCGAGCCGGTCGGCGAACCGGTCCAGGGCGTCCAGGGTGAGCTCGACGTCGATGTGGTCCTGCCCGGAGCGGTACTTCGGGTCCGCCGACACCCCGGCCCGGTCGGCCATCAGCTTCACGACGTCGCCCTGCGTCCACACCCGCTCGGGCTCCAGCCCGAACAGGTGGTAGGGGTCCCGCTCGGCGAACATCGCGTACTTCCGGAGGTTGTCCTCCCGCGGTGTCGCCACCGCACCGGCGATGCGGTGCGTCAACAAGTGGTCGCGGAGTTCGTCGCGAGTGGGGGCGGCGGTCATGAGGAGAAGGTAACCCGCGTAGACGGATCACCGCCGCTCATTGTGCGTACATCACATTCACGTAGTACCTATTCGGTCCGCAGGGCGACGACCGGATCCAGTCTCCCGGCCCGCCGCGCCGGCATCACGCCGAAGAACACCCCGACCGCGACCGACACCCCGAACGCGAGCACGATGGACCACCAGGCGAGGACGGCGGGCAGCGGGGTGAAGGCGGACAGGATGGCCGACGCGCCGATCCCCAGCCCGATCCCTATTACGCCGCCGATGCTTGTCAGCATCACGGCTTCTAAGAGGAACTGGGACAGGACGTCCCGCTGTCGCGCGCCGAGGGCCTTGCGCAGACCGATCTCCTTGGTCCGCTCCCGGACCGAGACCAGCATGATGTTGGACACCCCGACTCCGCCGACCAGCAGCGAGATGCCCGCGATCGCGGCCAGGACCAGGGTGAGCATCGACAGGATCTTGCCGATGGTGCCCAGGATCTCGGTCTGGGACACCGCGGTGAACTCGTCGCCCTGGTACTTCTGTTTCAGCGCGTCGACCAGCTTGGCGCCGACGGCGTCCACGTCGCCGGGGGTGTCGGCCTTGACCGCGAAGCCGGAGATGTTGTCCATGCCGAACAGCCGCTGCGCGGCGGTGACCGGGATGTGCACCTCGGTGTCCGGGCTCACCCCGAAGGCGCCGCCCTTGGCCTGGAAGAGCCCGATCACCCGGAACTCGACGCCGCTCATCGACACCTGACGGCCGATGGGGTCGGTGTCCGGGAACAGCGCGGCGGCGGCGTCGGGGCCCAGGACGATCACCCGGCGCGCGGTGGCGATGTCCGCCTTGGAGACGTAGCGGCCCTCGGCCAGCGGGCGGTCGAAGACGTCCACCACGTTCGCCGTGGTGCCCTGGACCGACGCGTAGTACGTGTTGGTCCCGGCGCGCAGGTCCTCGGCCGAGGTCAGGTCCACGGCGACGGCGTCCGGCCGGCCGAGCACCCGGTTCAGGTAGTCGGCGTCGGAGAGCTGGAGCCGGGACACGGCCGGGGTGGTGCCGATCTGGAACTTGCCGGGCACGACGAACACGATGTTCGAGCCCAGGCCCTCGACCTCGGAGGTGACCAGCTGCTTCGCACCGCCGCCGATGGCGACCAGGACGACCACCGCGGCGACGCCGATCACCACGCCGAGCATGGTCAGCAGGGAGCGCAGGCGGTTGGCGCGCAGGGCGTCGAAGGCGACGCGGAAGGATTCGGTGATTCTCATGAGGGCTCCGGTGCTTCCGCCACAGCTTCTATAAGGCCGTCCCGCACGCGGATGATTCTTCGGGCGCGCGCCGCGATGTCCGCCTCATGGGTCACCAGGACCACCGCGACTCCGCGTTCCTTGTTGAGCCGCTCCAGGATCCCCATCACCTCGTCACCGTTGACCGTGTCGAGGTTCCCTGTGGGTTCGTCAGCGAGGAGCACTGAGGGCTCCCCTACAAGCGCGCGCGCTATAGCGACTCTCTGCTGTTCGCCGCCGGACATCTGCGTGGGCTTGTGGCCTATCCGATGTCCCAGGTTCACCGCATCCAAGGCCTCTGCTGCGCGCTTCCTGCGTTCGGCTCTGCGTACTCCTCTATAGACGAGTGGCAGAGCGACGTTATCCAGAGCGGTGGTACGTGCCAGCAGTTGGAACGACTGGAACACGAACCCGATCGTCTGGTTCCGCAGTTCGGCCAGTTCACTGTCGTCCAGCGTGCCGACGTCGCGGCCCCCGACCAGCAGCGTGCCGGTGGTCGGCCGGTCCAGGCAGCCGAGCAGGTGCATCAGTGTGGACTTGCCCGACCCCGAGGGCCCGATGATCGCCGCGTAGTCGCCCTCTTCGATGGTCAGGGAGACCCCGCGCAGGGCATCCACGGAAACGCCGTCCATGCGGTACGAGCGAGTGACCTCGACCGCCTCGATTTCGGCCATGTCCTAGAGCTTCTGCCCGTCGTGGACCTTGTCGGCCCCCGAAGTCACGATCACGTCCCCGGCGTTCAGCCCGGACGCCACTTCCACCGCGGTGTCGCCCTGCGCCCCGAGCCGGACGACGTGCCGGTGCGCGACCCCCGACGTCACCAGCCACACCGTGTCCTGGTTCCCGTCGTGCACGATCGCCGCCGAGGGCACCGCGAGCACGTGCGGTTTGTTCGCCACCTGCAGGTCCGCCACGGCGCTCATCCCGGGCCGCGGGACCGGTGCCGCCGAGCCGTCGCCGAGCGTGCCGGCCCCGAGCGAGAGCCGGACCCGGTAGGTGACGCCGCCCCGGCTGGAGGACTGGCCCTGGCTGTCGATGGAGATCACGGTCCCCGGGTAGTCCCCGTCGGGCACGGCGTCCAGTTGCACGTCCGCGGTGATGCCCGGGGAGACCTGAAGTATCGAGGTCTCGTCGACCTGGGCGGTCAGCGTCAGGACCGAGGAGTCGGTGATGACCAGCAGCGGTGCGCCGGAGTCCACCGGCGAGCCCTGAGTGATCACGGTGTCGTCCCCGGGATCCGTGCTCCCGCCTGTGCTCCCGCCGGAGGCATCCGATCCGAGACTGCCTCCTGCCGCACCGGCCAGAGAACCCAGGCTCCCGCTGAGTTGTGACAGGAGCGAAGAGACGTCCACTCCCGAAGCGCTGGCTCCCCCGACGCCGCTGCGCAGTGACACGTCCCCGGATATAGAGGCCTTAATAGTGAGGGAGTCCACTGTCTTCTGCGCTATAGCGACGGCAGCCTGTGTCTGAGTCCGCTGCGCATCGCCGAGAGAGCCGAGGACGTCCGACGCCGACGCCACTCCGTTGTTGAAGTTCGCGATGGTGTTCCGCACGTCGGAGGACGCCGTGGCGTATTGCGTACGCGCACTGCTGATCTGCTCCAGGATCGACGCCTTGATCGCCGGATCCGCGATCTGCTCGGCGGTGGCCTGCGCGGCGTCGAAAGCCTTCTGCGCGTTGGCGTCGGCGTCCTCCTCGGACTGCGAGAAGTCCAGGACGCTCGTCCCGCCCGAGGACTTCTTGCCCTGCGCCGCCGCCTGCGCGTCCGCCGCCTTCGCCGCGGTCAGCTGCGCCTGCGCGTCCGGCGAGTCGATCCGCAGCAGCGTCTGCCCGGCGGTGACGTGCTGGCCGTCGGCGACCATCAGCTGCGCCACCGAACCGGCGGCCGTGGCGTCCACCGTGATCTGGGACTTCGGCGTCACGCTCGCCGGCGCCTCGACGATCTGGGTGACCGGTCCGTACGTCACCGGCGCTTTGGTGATCCCGGAAGGAGTGCCGCTGCTACAGGCGCTCAGTCCGGCGACGAGTAGAGGACTGAGAACCAACCCCGTTATTACCGTGCCGCGTTTGGTCACGTCCCCAATGTAGGTACCGTTTCCGCGCCGCCCACGGCCGGGGTCTGCCGACCACCGTCGGGCTTCGGCGCGCGCCGCGGATCGAAGGCGTAGGCCAGCAGCACGATCACGGCGATCATCACCATCGGGACGGCCATGCCCTCCCGGTGGGTGACCCCCGCTCCCCACAGGCCGGTCACCAAAGGCGCGCCGAGCAGGAAGCCCAGGTAGTTGAAGACGTTGATGCGCGCGACGGCCACCCCGGACCCGGTCGGGTCGTTGGCGTAGGCGGCCGTGAACGCCTGCGGCACCAGCGGGGACAGGCCGAAGCCGGCGATCAGGAACCCGACGAGCGCCATGTACGGGCCGGACGCCGCGACCACGACCGCGAACCCGGCGGCGCAGACGACCGCGCCGGCCCGCACCACCTTCACCGGGCCGAACCGCTGGACCGCCAGGTCGCCGCGGAACCGGCCGAGCACCTGGCCCAGGGTGTAGGCGCCGACCACCAGGCCGCCGAAGGTGTCGGAGGACTTCAGGCCCTTGGTCAGGTAGTCGCTGCCGGCCGCGGTGACACTGGACTCGCCGATGTAGGCCAGGGTCATGACCACGCACAGCAGCAGCATCGGGCGCCACGGGATGCTGGGCAGCCTGCCCTCGGCGTCCTTGACGACCGTCTCGTCGCGCAGGTTCTTCAGCAGCATCGGCCCGGCGTACAGGGTCGCGGCCACCCCGACCACGGCGGCCACCAGGTACGTCACGCTCAAGGGCCAGCCGGCCGCCGAGCCCAGCGCGCCCCAGGCCGAGCCGACGATCGCCCCGGCCGCCCACACGCCGAAGAACGCCAGGATGATCGACCGGCCGTAGCGCCGCTCCAGCCCGCAGGCCTGCATGTTCATCGTGGCGTCGGCGGCGCCCACGGCCAGCCCGAACAGCATCAGGACCGGCATCGCCTGGTAGAGGTTCCGGGTGTGCGGGACGATCACCAGCACCGCGACCACCGTCGGCTGCACCACCCGCAGCACCGCGGCCGAGGTCGTCCAGCGCATCGCCAGCCCGGCCAGCACCGAACCGACCCCGGCCAGGATCGGGACCAGGGCCAGGAGGATGGACAACGTACCGTCGCTGACGTGCAGCTGCTTCTGGATCACCGACACCTTCGAGGTGAGCAGCGAGAAGGCGAAGCCCTGCACCCCGAAGAAGATGTGAGTCGCTATCCGGTTCCGGGTCAAACCACCCGGGTCTACCTGCGGCATGCCCGCAGCGTAGGCGACGTGATCTTCCTTGGGAAGGGGTTGCGTGGTCCAGGTCCGGGCACGGGTGTAACGTGCGGAAAGTGCCAGACGACGCGGTTATCGGATGCGTGGGCTTGTTGCACGTCGGTACGCGCGGCCAACGGGGGCCCGGCGAGGTGGTGGTGCGAGTGCGGGGTGGCAGCGAGGCGTTTCTAGCCTGGTCGGAGCAGCCGCTGGCGAAAGGCACCCGAGTCTTGGTCGTGGAGTCTCGCGGGGAACGCGCGGTCGACGTCATCGCCTTCCCCGAGGAAACCGACCCGCTGGACGAACTGGACAGGCTGTGAACATCCATCTCAGCTCACGGGAAGAAGGCTGACCACCATGTTCGGCTACAGAGTGCCCGCCCCTGACCAGGCGATGCTCATCTCCGGCGGCCGCCGGGGGCAGGGCGGCGCCCCGTTCCGGGTCGTCACCGGCCACGGCAAGTTCATCCTCCCGGTGTTCCGCAAGACCCGGTTCCTGACGCTGTCCATGCAGGAGGCCGAGGTCTCCGAGACCTGCGTGACCAAGCAGGGCATCGCCCTGACCGTGACCGCGGTCATCGCCTTCAAGGTCGGCAACGACACCGAGAGCATCGTCAACGCCGGCCAGCGCTTCCTGTCCGACCAGAACCAGATGTCGACGCTGACCGCCCGCATCTTCGCCGGCCACCTGCGCTCCATCATCGGCTCGATGACGGTCGAGGAGATCGTCACCGAGCGCCAGAAGCTGGCCGAGGAGGTGCTGGACACCTCCAAGTCCGAGATGGCCAAGATCGGCCTGACCGTGGACTCGCTGCAGATCATGTCGATCGACGACATGAAGACCGGCTACATCGACGCCATGGCCGCCCCGCACAAGGCCGCGATCCAGCGCCAGGCCCAGATCGCCCAGGCCCAGGCCACCCAGGCCTCGGTCGAGGCCCAGCAGGAGGCCGAGCGCAACAAGGCCGAGTACGCCCGGCACACCGCGATCGTGCAGGCCCAGTACAAGGCCGAGGTCGACCAGGCCCAGGCGGTGGCGGCCCAGGCCGGCCCGCTGTCCCAGGCCAAGGCCCAGCAGGAGGTGCTGATGGCCCAGACCGAGCTGGCCCAGCGCAACGCCGAACTCCGCCAGCAGGAACTGGTCGCCGAAGTGGTCAAGCCCGCCGAGGCCGAAGCCGAGCGGGTCCGCATCACCGCCGCCGCCGAGGCCGAGCGCATGCGCGTGCAGGCCGAGGCCGCCGCCAGCTACGACCGCGTGGCCCTGGACCGCATGATCATCGACCAGCTGCCGCTGATCGTGGAGAAGGCCGCCGGCGGCCTGAACGGCGCGAACATCAACGTGCTCAACGGTGCCGACGGCCTGTCGGAGATCGCGGCCGGGCTGGTCGGGCAGGGCCTGGCGATCCTGGACTCGGTGAAGAAGGGCCTCAGCGAGGAGACCGGCAAGGAAGGGGTCAAGCCGCAGGTCATCGAGCGGGTGCAGATCGACAACGGGAAGTAGGCGCCGCAGGCGCGGCCGCTGCCGGCCGCGCTCGCGGTGCGCGAAGCGAAGTACGTGAGCCCCCTGAGTCAGTAGCCTGAGCAGTCAGGCTGTCGGCTTGGGGGGCTCATGACGTTCACCGGTATCGAGATCGTCCAAAGCTGATCCCGCGGCGCCGCCTCAGCCGTCGCTCCGCATCCGGCTCAGCGTGAAGGTCTCCAGCGGAGCGATCTTCCCGTCCGGCTGCGAGACCACGTAGTACGTCACGTGGATCCGCGTCTGGCCGCCGGCGTGGGTGCCCGGGTCCACGTCGAACGCGGCGAAGCCGTAGGGGTGCTGCTCGTCGCGGACGCCGATCCAGGGGGCGTCCTCGAAGACGTAGGTCGGCGTCTTCTTGCCGTTCACGGGCGCGCCGACGCCCATCAGCACCTTTGCCTTGCTGCCCGCGAAGAACTTCTGGTTGCTGGGGCTGGAGGTGCCGCCGCCGCCGAGGACCATGTGGACGGTGCCCTTGGAGGTGTCGATGTTGTTGGTGTCCGTGGACACCGGGTTGGGGGTCAGGGTCTGGCTGCCGGAGATCACGCCGCGGACCGGGTGGGAGCGTTCGTAGTCGTGCTCGTGGCCGCAGACGACCAGGTCCACCTCGTACTTGTCGAACAGTGGGCCCCACTGCTCGCGGATGCCGATGTCGGCGCCGTTGGCGTCGGAGCTGGAGACGATCACCTGGTGCATGCAGACCACGATCCAGTCGATGCGGTCGTCGCGGCGGGCGGCCTTCAAGGTGCGCTCCAGCCAGGCACGCTGGCGGCCGGCGCTGTAGCCGCTGACGTAGGTGTCGCCGCCGTCTTGGAGCGCCACGTCGTCGTTCTGCAGGACCACGAAGCGGACCGAGCCGACGGTGAAGGCGTACCAGAGGCCTGCGAACTCGGCGTCCTCGCCGTTGGCCGGGAGGGCGAAGCGGGTCTGGAAGGCCGAGAAACCCAGCGGGCCGTTGCCCTTCTCGTTCTCGTGGTTGCCGGCGGCGGGCATCCAGGGCCGGAAGCGGGCCGAGCGGGTGTTGTTCTGGAAGAACGAGTCCCAGGTGCGCAGCCGGTCCGGGTTGATGTTGGCGTAGCACAGGTCACCGTTGAGCAGGTGGAACAGCGGTGCCACCTGCTCCACACCGGCGACGATGTCGGCCGCGGCCGGGGTGGCGATGGTGGCCGGGACCGAGGTGAAGCCGCCGCCGGAGGCCGCCGCCCAGGTCGTGCCGGGCGTGGCCTGGTCGCCGAAGCTGGTGAAGGTGAACGGCTTGCGGCCGGACGGCGCGGTGCGGAAGGCGGCCGAGTCCGGCAGGACGCCGTCGTGCAGGGCGCTGTAGACGTAGGTGGAGTCCGGGCGCAGGCCGCCGATCTGCGCGTGATGGACGTACACCTCGCGCCCCGAAGCGCCGTCGGTGTACGTGCGGGTCTCGGCCTGGACTGTGTTGCCGTGCCCGCCCTCGAGGCTCCCGAAGCGCACCCGCGGCCGGCGCACCGGCGCCGTGGTGGTCCACGAGGCGTACATCTCGCACGTCGGATCCGCACCGAACGTCAGGTGCAGGCCGTCGACCGGCGGCGCACCGAGCGCGCCGGGAGTGGTGAGCAGCAAAGGGGAACCGGACGGAGCCGGGGCCGAACTCGGCCCGGAGGCGGCCTCGGTGGTGGCCGCGGCGGCGGCCGGCGAAGCCAGCAGCGGGGACGCGGCGAGCGCGGCGCCGGCGGTCCCGGCGGCGAGCAGAGCGGTACGACGGTCGACGGGCATCCGATCGGTCATGCCGGGGACGCTAGCCAGAGGGCTGACCCCGGCGAGTGAACACCCGATGAGCAGAAGGCGAAGCTTCCCCCGAACCACGGTCGGCGACGGGCGACGCGCGACCGGCGACCGGCGACCGGCGACCGGCGACCGGCGACCAGTAAA
This sequence comes from Catenulispora pinistramenti, assembly GCF_018274385.1. Taxonomy (GTDB): domain Bacteria; phylum Actinomycetota; class Actinomycetes; order Streptomycetales; family Catenulisporaceae; genus Catenulispora; species Catenulispora pinistramenti. The sequence continues at coordinate 11,567 of NZ_JAAFYZ010000106.1, forward strand.
CAGAAATCAGAAATCATCCGAGCGGAGGCGGCCCCGACCAGCCGAGCGCGGCCCCCGCCACAGACCCGGGGAACCGCACGCGAGTCAGCTCTCCGACCGCACTCGGCTCACGCAGCAGCAGATCTTCGACGTCGGACAGCGCCGGGTCCGGAACCGCCAGGCCGACCGCCGGATCGAGGCGGCCGAGGCTGTCCACCGCGTGACCGACACCGGCGAGGCTGACATCGACCGCCAAACCGCCGCCCCGACGCAGTGCCTCGATCGCCCCGGCCGCCGCCAGCCAGCCCGCACCGTGGTCCAAGACCTGCGCGGGCAACGGCACGGGACGCTCGGCGCCCGCCGCCCGCATCCCCTCCTCGGCGATGCCGGTGGCCATCTGCACCAGCGAGTCGAAGCCGCGACGGCCATCCCACGGCCCGTCGGCGCCGTAGGCGGAGATGGAGACGTGGACCAGGTTCGGGTTGACCGCGGCCAGATCGGCGGGGCCGAGGCCGAGCTTGGCCAGCGCGCCGGGACGGTAGGACTGAAGCACGATATCGGCGTCCCGGACGAGGTCCAGGAACGCGGCGTGGCCCGCGTCGGTACGCAAGTCGAGGAAACGCAGGGCCTTGCCGACGTTCAGGTCCAGGTCCAGGCCGCGGATCGTGGGCAGCAGCGGCGAGCGGACCATGGTGACGTCGGCGCCGTGGCCGGCCAGCACCCGACCGGCGTTGGGACCGGCGATGATGCGGGTCAGGTCGAGGACCCGGATGCCGGACAGCGGCCGTGAGCTGGGAACGAGCTCGCGGTTGGTGATTGCCGCACCGCCGGCCGGGCCCGACCCGCCCGCACCAGCCAGGCCAGCAGAACCAACAGAACCAATCCCACCGGTCCCACCGGTCCCACCGGCGACCCCACAGTCAGCCGCGAAGACCTCCCCACCGCCCAGCGGCGCCATCGCCACCACCGGCCGCCCCGCAACCACCGCGCTCTGCGGATGCGCCAACCACTCCTCGCGCGTCCGCATCGCCGCGGCCACACCACCGGCCTGCGCGATCGCGTCCTCCAGCTCGAACCGCCCGCGCCGCCGCACCGCGGCCGCCACCGCGTCCCGCTCCTGCGGCACCCCGAGCACCCGGCACGCGATCGCCGCGTGGTGCTCGAAGTTGCAGTGCAGGCGCACCCAGCCGTCGGCCGCCTCGTAATCCCCGGACAACGGCGCCCACTCGAACGCCGCCTCGCCGTCCACCCGAAGGTAGCGCTCACTCCGGAACGCGATCGCCGCCTCCCGCACGCCGACCCGGACCTCCGGCGGCGCGCTCAGCCCGTTGCGCGCGGCGAAGAACGCCGCCGCCTGAGCGTGGGCGGCCGTCACCGTCCACGCCGCGAACTCCCCCACCCGGAACACCGACGGCAGACCGAGATCATCCATGCCCCCACACTAAAACGGCGGCCCGGGTCACGAAGACCCGGGCCGCCGGTTTTGCGCAGCGGTGCCTAACTCGGCGGATTGGGACCGCAGTCCATAGGGGGCTGGTAGCCGTTCGCGAACGGCAGCGGCAGCGACGACCCCGCGACGATCTGGCCCAGTTGGTCGGCGGTGTAGGGGAACGGATCCGTGGGCCGGACCGTTTTGTCCGCCCCCACTCCACGGACTGAACCGTCGATCGCGTAAGCGATGATCCGCCTGCCGTCCGTCAGCGTGCGAACCGCCTGCACATAGTGTCCGTTGGCGGCCGTCCCGGTCTGAAGCACTGACCCGTCGGGCAGTGTCGTTTTGGCGATCGGGCCCCAGCTCTCCTGGACACCGCCCCAGACACCGAACATGTCCTGCTGTTGACTGGCGGCCGTCACGAGCACTGTCACCTGCACTACCGGTGTTGAGTCGTTGTTCTTGCGTGGGATCGCGGGCCGGCCGTCCACAGTCCACTGTTCCGTGAAGCTGTAGCCATCCTCAAGCTGCGACTCGGTGTCGCACGAGCCGCCCATGTTCGTCACCGAGAGCGGTGGCTGGGTGGACGTCAGATGCTTCCCGCCCGGATCGAGCTCGCCGAACAGCTTCGCCAACACCGCGTACGCGGCCTGGTCCGACCGCGACTTCGAGCCCTGCGCCGTGGTCGGCGAACTCGACGAACCCGACACCGCCGTCGGCGTGGCGCCCGTCCCGGCGACGACCTGAGATCCGCCGCCACCGGCGAACGCCGTCACGGCGACAGCCACCGCGGCGACCGAAGCCGTACTCGCCAGCGCAGCGGCCACGCGGCGGCGCCGCACCTTTCGCCGACCGCCGAGCACCAGGTCCTCGGCGGTGAACCCGAGGCGCGGCCGGGTTTCGCCGACGGATTGCGCCAACCATGCCCGCGTCTGTGCCGCGTGCTCCTCCCCGCTCACTCCCCCAGTTGCAGAGAGCCCGTACTCCTCGTCCCGATCTCCGAACCCTGTCATCACGACTCCTTCGCCACGCGGCCCGAGGCCGTCGCCTGCTGGTCGAGGAGGATTCCGCGCAGGGTGGCCAGCCCCCGCGCGGTCTGCGAACGGACGGTGCCCGGCGAGCAGTCGAGCAGATCCGCGGTCTGCTCGATGGACAAGTCCTCCCAGAACCGGAGCACCAAAGTGGCTCGCTGCCGTGGCGCCAACCGCGCCAGGGCCTGGAGAACGGCGTCCCGCTCCCCGATGTCCGAACCTTCCGGCGCCGCCGATTCCGGTACCACGTCCACCGACCGCTCACGGCGCCAACCGCGCCGCTTCTCGTCGATGACGCAGCGCACCAGCACCCGGCGCACATAGGCGTCGCGGTTCTCGGCCTGCTCGACCCGGTGCCACGCCACGTACAGCTTCAGCAAAGCCGTCTGCACCACGTCCTCGGCCTGGTGCGCGTCGCCGCACAGCAGGTGGGCCGTGTGCCACAACGCGCGAGAGCGCGCCGTGACGTATTCCTTGTACTCCGCCTCAGCAGAAGCCCGCATCGTCCGTCCTCCCCTTCTGGTGGTAGGACGGAGCGACTCACCGCCGACGCTGCATCGCGACGAAGATTCCTACCGCGCCGACACCTCAGGGGCCGGAAGAGACCTCAGGTACCGGAAGCCAGCTCCCGTGACCGGTCCCGCGCGGCCTCCAGCGCGGCGATCATCGCGGCCCGCACCCCGTGGTCCTCCATGGTGCGGATGGCGGAGATGGTGGTGCCGGCCGGGGAGGTGACGGCCTCGCGCAGCTTCACCGGGTGCTCGCCGGAGTCGCGCAGCATCACGGCGGCGCCGATCGCGGCCTGCACGATCAGGTCGTGCGCGGCGGCGCGCGGCAGGCCGAGCAGGATCCCGGCGTCGGTCATGGCCTCGACCAGGTAGTAGAAGTACGCCGGGCCGGAGCCGGACAGCGCCGTCACCGCGTCCTGCTGCGCCTCCGGCACCCGGATCGTCTTGCCGACCGGGGCGAAGATCTCCTCGGTGCGGGCCAGGTGTTCCTCGGTGGCGTGGGCGCCGGCCGAGATCGCCGACATGGCCTCGTCCACCAGGACCGGGGTGTTCGTCATCACCCGGACCACCGGGACGCCCTCGGCCAGCCGGGAGGCGATGAAGCCGGTGGTGATGCCGGCGGCTCCGGTGATCACCAGCCGGCCGGCCGGGACGTGCGGGGCCAGTTCCTCCAGCAGCGCGGCCATGTCCTGCGGCTTGACCATCAGGATCAGGGTGTCGGCCTTGGCCGCCGCCTCGGCGTTGCTCACCGCGTCCACGCCGTAGGTGGAGCGCAGCATGGCCGCGCGTTCCGGGCGGCGGGCCGTCACCAGCACCTCGTCCGGCTGCTTTCCGGCCCGCAGCAGGCCCGAGACCAGGGCCTCGCCGATCTTTCCGGTGCCGAGGACGGCGACGCGCTGGGTCATGGGGTCCGGTCTCCTCACATCCGCCGGACGCCGCTCGGCGCTCCGGCTCAGTCCTTCGAGAGCAGCGACCGCGCGAAGAAGCCGAGGTTCGCCGGACGCTCCGCCAATCGTCGCATGAGGTAGCCGTACCACTCGCTCCCATAGGGCACGTACACCCGCATGCGTTCGCCGGCCGCCGCGAGCCGCTTCTGCTCGTGCGGCCGCACCCCGAACAGCATCTGGAACTCGTAGCTGCCGATGCCCCGGCCGTTGCGCACCGCCAGCGCGCCGCCTATCTCGATCAGCCGCGGGTCGTGGGTGGCCAGCATCGGGTAGCCCTCGCCGGCCATCAGGGTGCGCATGCAGCGGACGAAGGACAGGTCCACGTCCTGCGTGGTCTGGTACGCCACCGACTCCGGCTCCCGGTAGGCGCCCTTGACCAGGCGCACCCGGGAGTCCGGCGTGGCGAAATCCTTGCAGTCCGCCTCGGTGCGCCGCAGGTAGGCCTGGAGGCACAGCCCCGCCGACGGATAGTCCCGCCGCAGCTCGGAGACTATTTTCAGGGTCGAGTCGGTGCTGGTGTGGTCCTCCATGTCGAAGGTCACCGTGCTGCCGGCCCGCTGCGCGCCCTCGCAGATGGCGTGCGCGTGTTCGAGCGCTATCTTCTCCCCGTCGCTGCTCAGCGACTGGCCGATGGCCGAGAGCTTGACCGAGACCTCGGCGTGCGGGGTCAGGCCGGCGGCCGCCAGCCGCTCCAGGAGCAGCAGGTACGCCTCCTTGACCAGGATCGCCTGGTTGGCGTCGGTGGTGTCCTCCCCCAGATGGTCCAGGGTGGCCAGCAGGCCGTCCTCGATCAGGGCGTCGGCCACCGCGACCGCGTCGTCGGTGGCGGGACCGGCGACGTAGCGTTTCACGATCTGCCGCGAGCCGGGAGAACGCTCGATGAGGGCGCGAGTGCGATCGCTGCCCGCCGCCGCCAGCAATGTCCGACGCAACACCGCAGAGCCTCCTCGACCGTTCCTACGCCTGAAGGCCCAGCCTAGGACCAGATGCGGCGGACGGCCGGGCCGGTGAGCCGCGCGGGCGATGGAAGCCGGGTCCGTGAGTCGAACGGCCCTAACCCGGCGGCCCGGCGGCCCGGCGGCCCGGCGACTAAGGCCGCCGCACCACCCCGAGCCACGTCGTGTACTCCTCGACCACCATCGCGTCCGGGAAGTGCTTCAACAGCACCCCGCGCTCACGGTCCAAGAACGCCGCCAGCCGCTCGGGCTCCACATCGCTCACATACGACCGCGACATGATGTTGGTGATCCGGTGCTCCAACGGGACCCGCCGCGACCACCGCGCCTGGAACTCCCGCACCGACAACTCGCCGGCGCGGCTGCCCAGGGCGAGGTGCGGGTCCGCGTCCAGGGCGGTGCTGTCGTTGCCGTAGTCGGGCTCGCCGCCGATCAGTTCCCTGATCCGGTCGTTGTACCCGAGCCGCCACGGGGCGTCGGCGGTCGGCATGTTCCAGAAGCAGCCCAGCGCGCCGCCGGGCTTCAGGACCCTGAGGACTTCCGGGACCGCGCGCTCGGTGTCCACCCAGTGCCAGGCCTGGGCGAAGGTCACGAAGTCCACCGAGCCGTCGCGCAGCGGCAGGGCGTTGGCGCTGCCCATGACCGCGGTGACCCCCGGCGACTGCGCGACCAGCCGGCGCAGCATCGGCTCGGACAACTCGACCGCGGTCACCGTCGCGCCGCGCTCGTGCAGCTGCCGGGAGGAGATGCCGGTTCCGGCGCCGACGTCGGCGATCCGGGAACCGGACAGCGCGCGGCCGGACAAGTCCTGCAGCGCGTCGAAGATCGCTTCGGGGTAGGTCGGACGGGACTTGGCGTAGGCGGACGCCAGGGTGTCGAACTTCGATGACTCGGCCAACGGGACTCCCCTAATGTTCGTTCACTCCGAGACCGGCAGAGCGCGCGGCTCGGCTTCTTCCCGCACGCTCGCCAAGGCTCGGCGGGCGTAGACCAGGGACTCGCGGAGGTCTTCCTCGCGTTGCAGTTCGCTCTCCGCGCGGCGGGTACTCACCTCCAGGATGACGGCGCCGGCCAGGCCGCGGCGCGCGATGCGTTCCAGGACCTCCTGGCAGGGCTGGCTGCCGCGGCCCGGGACCAGGTGCTCGTCCTTGTTCTGCCCGGTGCCGTCGGCCAGGTGCAGGTGGACCAGCTTCTCGCCCATCCGCTCGTACATCGCCAGCGCGTCGTTGCGGGCGGTCGCGGTGTGGGACAGGTCCAGGACGTAGTGCTCGTAGCCGGTCTCGGTGGGGTCCCAGCCGGGGAAGTAGGCCTCGCCCTCGCGCTCCATGCGCGGCACCTTGATGCGCGGGAGGCGGCCGAAGATGTCGGGGGTGGAGGCCCGCCAGGGGTACATGTTCTCGACCGCGAACCGGATCTCCGACTCCTGATTCAGGCGCTTGATGCCCTCCGAGAACTCCTCGGCGTAGGGCTGCTGCCAGCGGAACGGCGGGTGCACCACGACGACGTTGGCGCCGACCCGCTCGGCGGCCTCCCGGGACTTGCGCAGCTTCTCCCAGGGGTCCGAGCCCCAGACCCGCTTCAGGTTCAGCCAGAACAGGGTCGGGGCGTGGATCGACAACACCGGGACCTGGTAGTGGTCGATGTATTCCAGGATCTTGTCCGGGTGCTGGCTCGCCGGGTCGATCGAGACCATGAGCTCGACGCCGTCGTAGCCGAGCCGGGTGGCCACGTCGAAGGCGTAGCGGGTCGGTTCTGGGTACACCGAGGACGTCGACAGGCCCACTTTCGGTGTGGTGACCTGCTCCGTCGTCCCGGTGCTGTCGGTCCTGAAGGTCACGCCGCTCAGCTTACAAGGGAGTCCAGCCGCCGAAGGATCACGCCTTCGCGCAGCGCCCACGGGCACAGGTCGGCGACCTCCACGTTGAACAGGTCGAACGCGGCGTCGGCGACCACGGCCCCGGCCAGCAGCTGCTCGGCCCGGCCCTCGGAGACGCCGGGCAGGCCGGCGCGCTGGGCCGCCGACATCTGTGCCAGCTTCGGGACCCAGGAGGTCAGGTCCCGGGCCCGCAGCTGGCGCGGGGCGTACAGGCCCTGTGCCGAGGGTGCGGCGCCGGCGATGCGGGACAGCTGCCGGAACGTCTTGGAGGTGACCACCACCCGGTCCGGACGGCCGGCCCGGGCCACCCGGGAGACGCCCTTGGCGATCTCGTGCCGCACGTACCGGCGCAGCTCCCGGATCTGGTCCGGGCCCGGCGGATCGCCCTTGAGACGGTCGTGGGTCAGCCGCGAGGCGCCCAGCGGCAGCGACTCCATCACGTCCGGCAGCTCGTCCAGGCCGACCGCGATCTCCAGCGAGCCGCCGCCGATGTCCAGCACCAGCAGCCGGCCGGCGGACCAGCCGAACCAGCGGCGCACGGCCAGGAAGGTCAGCTTCGCCTCGTCCGGGCCCGGCAGCACCTCCAGCTTGACGCCGGTCTGCTCGCGGACCGCGGCCAGCACCTCGACGCCGTTGGCCGCCTCGCGCACCGCGGAGGTCGCGAAGGCCAGCATCTCCTCGGCGCCTTTGTCCTCGGCCACCCGCAGCGCGTGCTCCACGACATGGCACAACCGCTCGATGCCGCTGGGGACGATCGCACCCTGCTCGTCGGTGAGCTGCGACAAGTGCAACTCGACCTTGTGCGAGAAGGCCGGGATCGGGTGTGCCCCGGCGTGCGCGTCCAGCAACAGTAAGTGGACCGTGTTCGATCCGACGTCCAACACTCCGAGGCGCATATCGCGATACGTTACCCGGCCTCCCACGGCCGGGCGCGCCAACCGCTTAGGCTTGTGCGGTGCCTGAAGTATCGCTCGACTTCCCCCGCGAGTGGGTTGAGTTCACCGACCCCGACAATCCCTCCCAAATCTACCGAGCCGACCTGACCTGGCTGTGCTCGCGCTGGACCTGCATCTGGGGTGCGGGCTGTGGCGGGATCCGGCCCGGCCGGGCCTCCGACGGCTGCTGCACGCTCGGCGCGCACTACTCGGACAAGGCCGACCGCAAGCGGGTCGAGAAGGCCGCTGACCGACTCACCGACGAGACCTGGCAGTTCCGGTCGGTCGGGCTGGAGCTCGGGATCACTCAGAAGGATGAGGACGGGGACAAGCAGACCCGGGTCGTCGAAGGCGCCTGCGTCTTCCTGAACCGGCCCGGCTTCGCCGGCGGCGAGGGCTGCGCGTTGCACGCGCTGGCACTGCGCGAGGACGTGCATCCGTTGACCACCAAGCCGGACGTCTGCTGGCAGCTGCCGGTACGCCGGTCCTACGAGCGGGTCGAGCGGCCGGACGGCACCGACGTGCTGGTGGTCTCGATCGGCGAGTACGACCGGCGCGGCTGGGGCGGCGGCGGGCACGACCTGAACTGGTGGTGCACCGGGGCGACCGAGGCACACGTCGGGCGCGAGCCGGTCTACGTGTCCTACGGTCCGGAGCTGACCGAGATGATGGGCGAGAAGGCCTACGAGGTCCTGGTCGGCATGTGTGAGGCGCGGAACGCTTCGCGGGTGCTGGTGGCCCCGCATCCGGCCGACCCGGCGTAGGCCGGGCCTGACCCGCTCACGAACCGATAGCGCACGGACCGCCAACGCGCGGACCGACAACACTGAATCTGCTGTGCTGACAACGGAAGGCGCTCGACGGGCTGGGACACGTCGAGCGCCTTCCGGGTGCTCCGGCACGGCGGGAGCCGGAGCGGCTTGGGTGGCCGCGGTATCAGTGCTGCGGGTGCGGCGTGGCGGGCAGCGAGGTCCGCGTTCCGGTGGGGGTCGTCGAGGGCTGCGATGAGGCATCGGTGCCGCTCGGAGTACCGGTTCCGGAACCGCTGGGCTGCGTGGTCGGCGGGGAGCTCGTGCGCGGGCCCGAGCTCGGCGAACTCGGTGAACCAGGCGAACTCGGGCCCCGCGATGGCGGATCCGAGCCTCCACTGCTGCTCGGGGCCGACGCCGAACTGCGCGACGTGCTCGGGCTGCTGGTCGGCGGCGTGCTGGGGGTACTGCTCGTCGGCGGGGTGCTCGGGGTCGTGGACGGAGTGCTGGACCCGCCAGTCGGCGAGCTGCTGGGCGGACCGCTCGGCGTGCTGCCGCCGCCGCCGTGGCCGTCGCCGCTGATCGAGACCATCTGGCCGCTCGGGTCGAAGCGCACGTGCGCGGTCCACGGGCCGCTCGGCCCGGCCGAGGAGTCCACCAGCACGTGGATCGAGGTCTGGCCGCCGCCGGCGAGCATGCCGGAGGTCGCGCTGAGGCTGAGCCAGGGGGCGTCGGGGGTCGCGGTCCAGCTGACCGGGCCGGTACCGGAGTTCCAGAGGGTGACGTCCACGTCGGCGGGGTCGTTCGAGCGCTGCGACACGCTGATGTGCAGCTGCCCGCCGGAGTCCGGCGCCGAGCTGGTCGCGGTCTGCGACGGCAGCTGGATCGGACCGTTGACCGGGGTGCCGTTCGTCGCGCCGGGCGTACCGGGCAGGGAGGAGGAGACCCCGGTCGGGAGCACCGCCGCCACCACCTGCGCGGTCACGGCGTCGCCGGCGGGCAGCCCGGTGTGCACGTTGCCGGCCACCGGCAGCGCGGGCCCGGCGTCCGGACTGGAGCTGGGACGCGGATAGTCCGGTGTCTGCGCACCGTTGCCCCCGGGCTCCGGCGGCGTGAACAGCGCCTTGTTGCCACTCGGCGCCGACGGCGCGAACAACACGAACGCCGTCACCCCGGCCGCCCCGACCCCGCTGAGCACAGCGGAGCTGGCCAGCGCGGACTTGACTCCCGCTTTCCGCTTCCGCGGCTCCGGCCCCACCGGAGCCCCCACTCCGGCCGGACGCGGGAATCCCCGCGCGCCGTCGCGCGGCGCGCGCCGCCCCGGCACCATGCCCAGCGGCATGACGGCGGTCGGCATGATCCCGACCGGCGCGATCGGCGGCACCTGGGCCCCGGCCGCGTCGCCGGCGGCCATCGAAGCGGCGACGGCCGCGGCAGCCTCGTAGGCGTCACCGACCGGAGCCATCCCCCGCCGCGCCTCGTCCACCCCGCGCCGCCGCCCCTCGACGGCCGCGGCCACCGAGTTGCGCGGCACCGGGCCCCTGGACGGCAGCGGCCGCACCGGCCGGACGTCGTCGAAGACGCCGGGACGCCGGGCGTTGACGAGGGTGTCGTCGGAGGCGGATTCGGAGGACTCAGAGGGCTCAGAGCGGAGCGCGGCGAGCACTTCGGTCGCCTGGGCCGCGAAATCGGTGGCGGCATCGGCGAAGGAGCCGCCGGGGGCACCGGATCGATCGGGCTCACTCGCGGCGATCGACTCGCGCACCTGCGCGCCGAGCCCCGGAAGCACCTCAGTCCCCTGCGGTCCGCGAGCTCGCTCAGTCCCACCCTCGAAAACCCCCGCGGCCCCGGCAACCCCCGCGGCGCCGACACCCGCTGCCAGCCCCCGGCGCGGCGCGATCGGGACCTCGTCCAGTTCCGCCGACGCTCGGCGCAGCCAGCGGCGCCGTTCGGTTCCGGCGGTCACAGCAACATCATCGGAACCACTTCTCTCGGTCAGCGTGTTCGCCGGCTGCTTCGCGTCCGGGGACGCGGAGGCCGACATGCCTAATCGCTCCGGCGCCGATGCCACCTCGCCGACGACGGCTTCGGCGGCGGCCGAGGAGACACGGCCGGCCAGGAGGGCGCCGAGGCGGCGTGGGCGGCGTTCCACCGGCATCGGGGTGGCGGTGCGGGGCCGCGGCTGCGGGGGCCGCGGCGTCGCTATCGCCGGGAAGCCGAAGGCGTCGAAGCGGGACAGGCGGGTGGCGATCGCGGCCTTCTCCGCCGCCTTCTCGCCGGTGGTGTCCAGCAGGTCGCCCAGGACTCGCTCGCGCAGGGCCTTGGGCGCCGGGACGTGCGGGAGGATCGAGGGGGCCTGCGGTGCCCCGATCTCCTTGTGCAGGTGGTACTGGCAGCGGGAGCAGGCGTCGACGTGCCTCACCAGCGGCTCGCGGCGCTGCGCGGTGAGCCGGCCGGACCAGCCTTCGGCCAGCGTTGCCAGCTCCGGGCAGTGCCGGCGGGAGGTGCGCAGCAGGGCCAGTGCGGCCAGCGAGCGCTCAAGCTCGTGCCAGGCCTGGGACAGCAGCTCGAACGACTCCGCCGCCGGCTTGCCGAGCATCATCCCGACCGCGCGGCTCTCCATCCCGTGCCGGACCGACAGCTCCAGCATCTCGCGGTGCGCGCCGCTCAGGCCGTCGGTGTCCGGCCAGTCCAGGGACGCCAGCTCCGCCGACAGCAGCGTGCGCTCCAGCTCGGCCATCGCCGCGTCTTTGGGGGCCGATGCCGGAGCCGGCGCAGACGAGGCCGGCGCCGAGGAGGCAGTCAGCCGCATCCGCGGCAGCTTCCCGGTCCGGCAGAAGTGCCGTGTGATCGCGTAGAGCCAAGGCCGCAGCATCTCGGCGTCCCCGAGATGCGCCACATGGTGGTCGGCCGCGACGAAGGCGCAGTACACCGCCGAGGACGCGGCCTCGTGGTGGCGCAGGCCGCCCAGGGCGTAGGTGTGCAGACCGTCCGCGTAGGCGTCGTAGGCCGCCGCGCGCCCCCAGCTGTCGGAGACGCTGTCCCGGTTCACCGGGTCCGCGGGATCGAGGGGATCCGTGGCGTTCGAGTCGTGGTCCTTCACACCAGTCGACGTTAGACATGGGTCGGTGCGCTGATCAGTGGAATCGGCCCAGGTTGCCCCCTTCGAGGGGTTCTGCAGCCCGGGCCGTGACCAAACTCCCGCGTCACCCGGCAGAGTGACGCGGGAGGGTTCAGCTGGAGGAGGTGGTGCTCGGGGTGGTGTCGGTGTTGCTGGGCAGCCCGGGGCCGGTCGGGACCGACTCCGACGGGGTGCTCGACGCGCTGCTCGTGCTCGGCTTCTTGCTCGGCGTGGAGCTGTGCTCGGACGACGAGGAGGTGGTGTGGCGGTAGGACGACGAGGTGTGGTGCGTCGACCCGGTGTCCGAGCCCGACCCGCCGGTCGGCACGCCGCCGTTGGCCGAGGAGCCCGTCGCCGAGTCCGTGGCCTGCTGGGTCGACGGCGTCGCCGAGGCACCGGCCGTGGTGCTCGCCGCCGCGCTGCTGGTGTCGGACGTCGTGCTCGACACGGACGAGGTCGTCCCGTTCCCGGCCGAGCCGCCCGAGCCGCCGCCCCCGCCGACCACGGCGTACGCCACGCCGCCGACCACCGCGACCACCGCGACGATGCCGAAGATCGGCAGCAGCTTGCGCGCGCCGCCGGCCTTGGACTTGCCGCCGCCGGTCGGGAACCCGGACTCGTCGAAGTCGCCGGCCCGGCTCGCGATCCGCTGGCAGAACGCCGCCCCGGCCGGGTCGCGCAGGGTGTCCAGCACCCGGGCCCGCACCCCGGGCGGCACGAAGGCGTGCGGCAGTTCCTCGAACAGCCGCAGCGGCCGCCGGTTCTCGATGTGGTCGGCGCAGGCCTGGTCGGCCTTCACGTGCCGGGAGACCGAGTCCAGCCAGGGGTCCACGGCCTTGCCGTCCAGCCGGTCGAAGCGCTTGCCCAGCTCGGCGATCTCCGCGCAGCGCGGGTCGCCGACCCGGTTGGCCAGCACCGCGGTCAGACCGTTCTCCAGGTCCTCCTGGGCGTCCTGGACCACCTGCCCGATCTGTTCCTCGGTCATGTCCATGACCAGCGACAGGTCGCCGTCCACCATCCGGTGCCGGAAGGCCAGGTCGAGGATTTCCCGGGTCTCCGGCGGCAGCATCGCGTAGACGTCGAGCGCGGCCCGGGCGAACCGGTCGTTGCGGGTGCCCTGCGCGGCGTCGGCCGGGATGTCGTCGGAGACGCCCAGGCGCAGCGCCTCGGCGCGGCTGAGCGCGTAGAGCCAGGCTCCCAGTTCGTCCGGGTTGCCCAGCTCGCGGATCCGGTTGTTGGCGACGATGAACGCGTCCCGGAGCGCGTCGGCGGCCAGCTCGTGGTCGGCGAGCAGGTCATAACAATATGCGTACAAGCGTGCGCCGTATGTGTCATAGATCTGCCCGATGGCGAGCTGATCCCCCGCGCGCAGCGCCGTCACCATTTCGCGATCCGTCACGGCCTCAGAATTTAAGCCATTCGAGTGACGTCTAGCCAGTGGATCAGGGCATTCTCCTGAGCCCGGAGCCGGACTTGATCGAGTTTGTCCGCATATCCCCCCTGGACGCGACGCTCGAGTCCGTTATATGTACCCACAGGCACCGCTGTCGGAGCCGACGGCTAACGTGGCGCCATGCCGACCACCAACTCCCGGGCCCGGAAGGCCGACTCCGCCGCCTCCTACCAGTGCACCGAGTGCGGCACGCAATACGCCAAATGGGTCGGACGCTGCGGTGAGTGCCAGACCTGGGGCAGCGTTGAGGAACGCGGGGCGGCCAAGTCGGCGCCGAAGACCGTGGCGACCATGCCGGCCCAGAAGGCCCGGCCGATCGGCGAGGTCGCGGTGGACGACGCCGCCGCGGTGCCCACCGGCGTGGGCGAGCTGGACCGGGTGCTCGGCGGCGGGATCGTGCCCGGCGCGGTGGTGCTGCTGGCCGGCGAGCCGGGCATCGGCAAGTCGACCCTGCTGCTGGAGGCCGCGGCCGCCTACGCCGGTTCCGGGGCGCGCACCCTGGTGGTCACCGGCGAGGAGTCGATGGCCCAGGTCCGGCTGCGCGCCGACCGCATCAAGGCCCTGCACCCGAACCTGTTCCTGGCCGCCGAGACCGACCTGGGCTCGGTGCTCGGGCAGATCGAGGCCGTGCAGCCGCGGCTGGTGATCGTGGACTCGGTGCAGACCATCGCCTCGGCCGCGGTGGACGGCACGCCCGGCGGCGTGACCCAGGTCCGCGAAGTGGCCGCGGCGCTGATCCGGGACGCCAAGGAGCGCAACATGGCGTGCGTGCTGGTCGGGCACGTCACCAAGGACGGCAGCATCGCCGGCCCGCGCATCCTGGAGCACCTGGTCGACGTGGTCCTGCAGTTCGAGGGCGACCGGGCCTCGTCCTTGCGCCTGATCCGGGCCGCGAAGAACCGCTACGGCGCCAGCGACGAGATCGGCTGCTTCGAGATGCACGACACCGGCATCCGCGGCCTGTCCGACCCCTCGGGCCTGTTCCTGTCCCGGCGGCCGGTCCCGGTCCCGGGGACCTGCGTCACCGTCACCCTGGAAGGCCGCCGGCCGCTGGTCGCCGAGGTGCAGGCGCTGGTCACCAAGACCAGCGCGCCGACCCCGCGCCGGGCCTCCTCGGGCCTGGACACCAACCGGGTGGCGATGATCCTGGCCGTGCTCCAGCAGCGCGGCGGGATCGGCGGGCTGGCCAGCTCGGAGATCTACAGCGCCACGGTCGGCGGGGTGCGGCTCACCGAGCCGGCCGCGGACCTGGCGCTGCTGCTGGCGCTGGCCTCGGCCACGGTGAACGAGCCGGTCGGCGAGGGCGTGGTGGCCATCGGCGAGGTCGGGCTGGCCGGCGAGGTACGGCCGGTGACCGGGGTGCGGCGGCGGCTCACCGAGGCCGCCCGGCTGGGCTTCAAGTCCGCGCTGGTGCCCCCGGATCCGGACGGCAAGGCGTACGGCGGGAACCTCGCGGGCCTGTCGATCGTCGAAGTGGGCGACGTCCGGGCAGCGCTTCACGCCGTGGCGACGGGCTCGCGCCGGTAAGGTTGAATCACTACGACCGTTTGGTTCCCGCTCTCGCGGAGATCGGGATCGCGCGGCACGTGGGGGCCCGGGCACCCTAGATGAGAACACGAGAGCAGGATGGGAATCGCACAGTGACAGGTGAGGCCTCCGAACGCGCCGCCCTGTCGGCGATCCTGTCCAGCGTCGCCCCCGGCACGGTGTTGCGCGACGGTCTGGAGCGCATCCTGCGCGGCAACACCGGCGGCCTGGTGGTCTTCGGCTTCGACAAGCTGGTCGACGAGATGGCCACCGGCGGCTTCGTGCTCGACGTCGAGTTCTCCCCGCAGCGGCTGCGCGAGCTGTGCAAGATGGACGGCGCCGTGGTGGTCTCCAGCGACGGCACCCGCATCGTCCGGGCCGGCGTGCAGCTGGTCCCGGACCCGGCGATCCCGACCGCGGAGACCGGCACCCGGCACCGCACCGCCGACCGCGTCGCCAAGCAGACCGGCTTCCCGGTGCTGTCGGTGTCGCAGTCGATGCGCATCATCGCCCTGTACCTGGGCAGCCAGCGTGTGGTCCTGGAGGACTCCGGCGCGATCCTGTCCAAGGCGAACCAGGCCCTGGCCACCCTGGAGCGCTACAAGCTCCGGCTGGACGAGGTCACCGGCACCCTGTCGGCGCTGGAGATCGAGGACCTGGTGACGGTCCGCGACGTCGCGGCGGTGTCCCAGCGGCTGGAGATGGTGACCCGGATCGCCGACGAGGTGGCCGGCTACGTGGTCCAGCTCGGCGTCGACGGCCGGCTGCTGTCCCTGCAGCTGGACGAGCTGATGGCCGGCGTGGACCCGGACCGCGACCTGATCGCCCGCGACTACCTGCCCGAGCGCACCGGCAAGAAGGCCCGCACGGTCGCCGACGTCTCCGACGACCTCGGCGCCCTGGACCGCACCCAGCTGCTGGACCTGCTCCAGGTCTCCAAGGCGATGGGCTTCGGCGGCGGCGTGGAGGTACTGGAGTCGGCGGTCTCGCCGCGCGGCTACCGGCTGCTGGCCAAGGTGCCGCGGCTGCCCGGCGCGGTCATCGACCGGCTGGTCGAGCACTTCGGCGGGCTGCAGAAGCTGCTCGCGGCCTCGATCGACGACCTGCAGCGGGTCGAGGGCGTCGGCGAGACCCGGGCCCGCTCGGTGCGCGAGGGGCTGTCGCGACTGGCGGAGTCGTCGATCCTGGAGCGGTACGTCTGAGCCACGGCGTCTCCATCCCCGGCCGACACTAAGCGTCGCTTGCCAGACACCGAAGCCGCCTTCCGAGCTCGGAAGGCGGCTTTCCCTTTCCCGGCAAGGGAATCGCGCCTCAGCCGAAGAACTCGACCAGCGTCGGCGCCAGCGCCTCGGGGTGCTGAAGCACGCTGTGGTCCTGGCCGGGCAACACGACCAGCCGCGCGCCGGGCACCGAGTCGGCCACCGCCTTCGCCCCGGCCACCAATCCGGGCGGGGTCTGGTCGCCGTAGACGGCCAGCACCGGCAGCCGGAGCGTGGCCAGCCGGTCCCGGTCCACGAGCTCCGAGGGCCGGGCGAAGGCCACGTCGTAGGGCAGCGTCAGGGCCTTGTCGAGGAAGAAGTCCCACACCGGGCCGTGCTTCATCCCGGACACGATCTCCGCCGGCAGCCCGATCGCCTCGCCGAGGAACAGGCTCGCGGCCCCGTCCCGGTCGCCCCGGTCGGCCAGCGCCGTGATCCGGTCCAGCAAGTCGGCCGGCGGGTGCGGCAGGTCCGGGTCGGCGCGGAAGGGCGACTCGTAGACGGCGACCGAGTCCACCGGCAGCCCCCGCAGCGCGGCCTCCAGGACCAGGATGCCGCCCGAGGAGTGGCCGAACAGGTGCGCGCGGCCGCCGACGTGCTCGATGACCGCCGCGAGGTCGTCGATCTCGTTCTGGACGTCGAACCCGCCACCGGCCTCCCGGACCGGATCCGTACTCTCGCCCCGACCGCGGCGGTCGTAGGTGGCGACGGTGAAGTGCGGCGCGAGCTCCGCGGCCACCCCGGCGACCGTGCCGCGGTCGTTGAAGGCTCCGCCGACGAGGATCACCACCGGGCCCTCCCCGACGGCGTCCACGGCCAGCGTGGCGCCGTCCCGGGACTTGATGTGCGCGGTCTGCCGGGTCATGGCGATCAGCCCCTCTGGGAGCGCGGGAGGCGGAAGCTGAGGTGCGTGACGCCGGCGGCGTCGATGACCCGGAGCGGTTCGAGCTCGACCAGCCGGTCCGGCAGCCCGTCGAACAGCCGCGTGCCCTGGCCGATCAGGACCGGCGTGACGTGCAGGTGCAGCTCGTCGACCAGGTCGGCGGCCAGCGCCTGCTGAACGGCCTTGGCGCCGCCGGAGAGGTGGACGCGCTTCCCGTCCGGGCAGGCGGCCCCGGCGGCCCGGATCGCGGCCGGCACACCGCCTTCGGTGACGAAGTGGAACACGGTGCCGTCATCGAGCTTCACCGTCTCCCGCGGCCGATGGGTGACGACGAAGACGTCGGTCTTGTAGGGCGACTCGACGTTCCAGTAGTCACCGGCCGAGTCATACATGCGGCGGCCCATCACGTAGGCGCCGGTGTGCTCGACGCGTTCGGCAGTCATCAGCCGGGACGTGTCGTCGTCGGCGAAGACCCAGCGGGTGACCCGGTGGAAGCGGTCGTCGCGGTAGGGCGGCTTCTGCGCCTCCAGGCCGGTGGTGAAGCCGTCGATCGAGATCGACATGTCACAGCGGACGATGGGCGCGGATGTGTCGGAAGTCATGCGGGTCTCCTACGGCAGTGGGCTCTCGGTGCTTTCACCGGTCAGTCGGAGCCGACCCCGCATTCTGTACACGGCTTCGGGAAGTTTTCTCGGCGAAGCGCGATGGTGCTTGGTGCTGGGGCTGCCCGCCTTCAGCTACCGGCCCTCTGCCGCCCGCCCTCAGCTACCCGTCTTCAGCTGAAAGCTCTTCGGCTGACTCTGCGCGGCCGGAGTGTTCGGGGTACTCCCGGACGCCAGGCTCACCACGCCGTAGTAAGTGCCGAGCTGCGCCGCCGCCGGGTTGGCCGGGCAGCCCGGCGCGGAGCGGGTGCGGTTCCAGGTGTAGGTGACCGTCTTGACCTGGTTCGGACCGATGCCGAACAGGGAGGGGCCGCCGGTCGCGCAGTCCGCCGAGGACCAGATTTGGTCCTGGCCGGAGTAGACCTTCAGGATCAGTGTCTTCGGGCTCACGTCGACGTCGCAGTCGGCGGTGCCCTTGTTGGACACCGCGACGGTGAACTGCGGGTCGATGCCGTTGGCGTAGGCCGAGGCGCCGGCGGTCAGGCTCAGGCTCAGCTCGCAGCCCGGGGCGCTGGCGCCGCCGACCGGTGCGGTGCCGCCGGTGGTCCCGGCAGTGCCGCCAGTACCCCCGGTACCGCCCGTCCCGCCGGTGCCGCCCGTCCCGCCAGACGCGGCCGACGAGCCGCCGCCGGGGCCGCCAGAGGGCACGCCCGCGCTGCCCGAGGAGGAACCGCCGGTGCCGCCAGAGCCGCCGGGCGTACCGGAACCGCCGGAAACACCGCCGTTGGCCCCGGCTGAGGAGCTGCCGCCGTTCGGGACCGAGGACTGCGACGCGCTCGGGCTGGTCTTGCCGTTTGCGGCTGGCTGCTTCTTCCCGGAACCCGACCCCGAGCACGCGTACAAGAGCAGCGCCAGCACAGCAAGGACGGCCAGCAGAACCAAAACGCGCCGCCGCCAGTAGACGGCCGGCGCGAGAGACCCGACGGGATTTCGCAGCGAACCCACGAGGGGTCACTCTACGGGGCCGGTGCCGCGGTGTGCGGCGCGCCTCGCCGTACGATCGTCAGATGGCGGAAAGAACGACCACGCGGAGCACCGGCGGCACCGACCTCGCAGCCTTCGAACAAGGGGCTGAACTGGTCGAACGGGTAGTCGACTGGTTCCGGGCCGAGGCCCGGGACCTTCCTTGGCGGCGCTCGGACGCCTCAGCGTGGGCGGTGATGGTGAGCGAGTTCATGCTCCAGCAGACCCCGGTGAACCGGGTGCTGCCGGTCTACGAGGCCTGGCTCGACCGCTGGCCGACCCCCGCGGCACTGGCCGCGGAGCCCGTGAGCGAGGCGGTGCGGGCCTGGGGGCGCCTGGGGTACCCCCGGCGCGCACAGCGCCTCCACGCGGCCGCCACGGCCATCGAAGAGGCCTTCGACGGCGTGGTCCCGGACGCCTACGAGGATCTGTGGGCACTGCCCGGCGTCGGCGAGTACACCGCCGGGGCGATCGCGTCGTTCGCTTATCAGAAGCGGCATATCGTTCTGGACACGAACGTCCGCCGGGTCCTGGCCCGGGTGGTGACCGGAACCGAGTTCCCGGCCGCGGCGACCACCCCGCAGGACCGCCGCATCGCCACCGCCCTGCTCCCGGACGCCGCCCCCGACGCCGCGCAGTGGGCCGCCGCGAGCATGGAGCTGGGCGCGGTGGTGTGCACGGCGCGCTCCCCCCGCTGCGACGACTGCCCGGCGCTGAAGCTGTGCCGCTGGGTCGCGGACGGCAAGCCCGCCTACGACGGCCCGCCGCGCCGCGGGCAGACCTACGAGGGCACAGACCGCCAGGCGCGCGGCCGCCTCCTCGCGGTGCTGCGCGACACCCACGGACCGGTGCCTCGCGAGGAGCTGGAGGCGGCCTGGACCCGGGACGTCACGCAGCGCGAACGGGCACTGGCGAGCCTGATGAGCGACGGGCTGGTGACGGAGGAGGAAGGGGAGATGTTCGCGCTGGCGCACTAGCTGGCGCACTAACTGGCGCACTAGCCGTCACCAACGCGCGCAGCCGTTGCCCGGTCACCGCGCCGACCGGGGTCAGCACCACCAAGCGCTGCTCGGCGGCCCCGGGCGCGGCGAGCATGTCGTAGGCCACGGTCAGGACGCCGGCCACCGGATGCGCCACCCGCTTCACCCCGCTGCCGCGCTCGCTGACCGTGTGATCGCCCCACCAGGCCGCGAATTCGGGGCTTTCGGCCCGCAGCCGTGTTATCACCGCTCGGAGGCGGGAGTCGTCCGGGTACTTGGCGGCGTTGGCCCGGAGCGCGCCGACCGTTTCCCGGGCGACCTGCTCCCAGCACAGTTGGCCACGCCGCGTGTCCTCGTCGAGGAACAGCAGCAGGGCCACGTTCGCCAACGGGCCGTGGCCGAATCCCGCCCCGAACATCGCTGTCGCGGCCGCGTTGTGGGCCAGCACGTCGAAGCAGTGGTCGAGGACGTAGGCCGGGAGCAGCGGCATCCCGTCCAGGATCGCGCGGACCGACGGGCTCACGCCGTCGCGGCGATCGGGCAGGCGGCGCGGAGGCGTCTCGCCGCGCGCTGTCAGATGCAGGTACTCGCGCTCGACCGGGGTGAGCCGCAGAGCCCCGGCGAGGGCGTCGAGCACCGCGGCGCCCGGGGCGCCGACGCGGCCCTGTTCCAGCCGGATGTACCAGTCGATGCTCACCGCGGCCAGCTCGGCGACCTCCTGGCGGCGCAGGCCGGGGGTGCGGCGGCGGCCGACGGTGCGCAGGCCGACGTCCTCCGGCGCGAGCCGGGCGCGCATGGCGGTCAGGAACTCGCCGAGGGTGCTCTGCCGGGTGGTATGCGCGATACCAGGTTTCGAAGACTCTCCCTTGTCCAGTCCGTGGACATCAGAATCTTGCATCATGAACAAGAAGACGAGAATCACCGTTGCCGGGGTTGCTTCCGCCGCCGTGTTTTCCGCCGGGGCCGCCACCGCCTATGCCGCCGGCCACAACCGGTTCGGCCACAGTCCGATCCGCGACGGCGTCCCTCGGGCCGCCGCACACTTCCACGTCAGCTCGCCGGATCTGCGCGACGGCGGCGCCTTCCCCGCCGCCGACGTCTGCACCGGGGCCACGACGCCGCCGCGCCTGACGTGGTCCGGAGCCCCGGCCGGCACCAAGAGTTTCGCCGTGGAGATGTTCGACCCGGACGCCCCGACCGGGAGCGGCTTCTCGCACTGGCGGGCCTGGGACATCCCGGCGACCGCGAGTACCTTCGGCGGTCAGGCCGCCGTGCCCGCCGGCACCGTCGTCGGCCAGAACGACTTCGGCGACCCGCGCTTCGACGGGCCGTGCCCACCGACCGGCGACATCGTGCACCGCTACCAGATCCGGGTGCTGGCGCTGGACGTCCCGAGCATCGGGCTGCCGAGTGCCGGGACCAGTACGGCGTATTCGGGCTTTGTTATGGGCGGACACATCGTCGGGGTGGCGCGAATGACGGTTTCCGCGCAGGAGTGAGGCAAGCAATCCCTTGACCCGATAACAAAAAACGCCGGTATCTGCCGGATGGTGGATATTCGACCACCCATCGGCCCGATGTCCGTTACCGGAGCTCCGAAGGTGTCGTTGGGGCCCGAGAGCCGAGCTTCGGCTCCTTCGAATTCGACGACATCCGAGGTACATCCAT
The DNA here is from genome assembly GCF_018274385.1 of Catenulispora pinistramenti. Taxonomy (GTDB): domain Bacteria; phylum Actinomycetota; class Actinomycetes; order Streptomycetales; family Catenulisporaceae; genus Catenulispora; species Catenulispora pinistramenti. The sequence goes on from NZ_JAAFYZ010000106.1 coordinate 32,497, forward strand.
GCACGCCTTTGTAAGGAAGGGACTGCTGCTGTCGGCTGCGACCGGCACGCTGGTCATGGGCTACGCGGGCACCGCGGCGGCGCAGGACTCGGCGACCACGCGCGGGGCCGCCTCCGACAGCCCCGGCGCGGTCTCCGGCAACGTGGCGCAGGTCCCCGCCGATGTCCCGGTCCAGGTCTGCGGCGACGCCGGCGCGGCCGGCGGCGCGGTGGTCGGCAGCCGGGACAACGCCTGCTGGACCGACGACACCAAGGCCGAGGCCACCGGCTACGCCGCCGACAGCCCCGGGGCCATCTCCGGCAATGTCGGCTCGGTCGCCGCGAACGTCCCGGTCCAGGCCTGCGGGCTGGCCGCGGGCGCGCTGTCCGCCGATGTCACGTCCCACGACAACGACTGCGTGGACGACGGCACGTTCGCCAAGGCGTTCGGCGCCGCGGCCGACTCCCCCGGCCTGGTCTCCGGCAACGTGCTGCAGCTGTCCGCCGACGTCCCGGTCCAGGCCTGCGGCGACTCCGCGGCCCTGCTCGGCTTCGGGGCCGGCGCCAAGGACAACCACTGCGTCAACGGCGGACCGCAGATGTCCCCGCCCCCGCCGCCGGAGAAC
>NZ_JAAFYZ010000107.1 GCF_018274385.1 Catenulispora pinistramenti
CCACCAGCTCGTCCAGCCCCAGCGCCCCGGCGACGAGCGGTGCGCCGGCGACGCTGCCGTCGCACCCGGCCCACATGATGACCAACGTCGGCGACGGCCTGTCCGTGGATGTGCAGAGCGAGGACGCCGGCGACGGCAAAGCGGTCGTCGCGTGGGACCAGCACACCACCAACAACGGCCAGTACTGGCAGGTGCAGCCGTACAACGACAGCCAGGTGGCACTCATGACCTACCTGAACACCTACCAGGCCATGACCATGGACCTGTCCTCACACAACGTGATCATGCAGCACTGTGGCAGCGTGTGCGCGACGAACCAGGTGTGGTGGTACGCCGCGTCGAGCATCAACGGCGCCTTCTATGTCCACAACGGATACGCCAAGGACTGCCTGACCGACAACGGCCGCGACGCACAGCTCACCGTCGAACCATGCACTACCGGGAACAAGGCACAGCTGTGGGAGACGCCCTAAGGGTGTCCTGACCCCGCCCTGCCGCAGCCGGCCGACCAATCATCCGCGGTTGGTTAAGATCATCGGCTATGACTGGCGGGGAACTGATCATCGACGATTCGCTGCGTTTCGCCCTTCTGGGGCCGCTCCGGGGGTGGCACCGCGGAAGGCCGCTCGAACTGGGAGCGCGAGGCCAGCAGATGGTGCTCGCCTCGCTGCTGCTCGACCTGGGCGACGCGGTGCCGGTGGCCGATCTGGTCGGCGCGTTGTGGGGACCGGAGCCGCCGCGGAACGCCTTGGGTACCTTACGCACCTATATATCCCGTTTGCGTAAGGTCATCGTCGCGGCGACGGACAGCGATCCGATCCGCACCATCGGCGACACGTATCTGCTCGACGCGTCGGCCTGCTCGACCGACGTGCAGGACGTCCACAGGACAATGCGACGCATCAGGCAGGCAGGCGCGGCCGGCGAGGCGGCCGAGGCCGAGGAACTGTGTCGCCGGGCGCTCGCGCTGTGGCACGGGACGCCGCTGCTCGGCCTGCCCGGCTCGGTGTTCGCCGCGCAGCGGGCCCGGCTCGCCGAGCTGCGGGTGTCGCTGGTCTCCGAACACAGCGACGCGCTGTTGGCTCTGGGCCGGCACGCCGAGGCGGTGCTGGAGCTGAAGCCGCTGGTGGCCGAGTTCCCCTCGCACGAGGCGCTGCGCGGTTCCTTGATGCTCGCGTTGCATGGCAGCGGCCACAGTGGGGAGGCACTGGCCGGCTACGAAGACCTCCTGCGGCGTCTCGATGACGAGCTCGGCCTGGCCCCCGGACCGGAGATCCAGGCGATCCACGACCGGATCCGGGCCGAGACCGCCGGCGGCGCCGACCGCGGCGGTCGGGCTGCCGCACCCGGTTCCGCATCCGGTTCGGCACCCGGATCCGCATCCGGTTCGGCACCCGGTTCCGCATCCGGTTCGGCACCCGGTTCCGCATCCGGTTCGGCACCCGGATCCGCATCGGGTTCGAAACCCGGTTCCGCATCGGCAGCCCGCGACGCGGAAGTACCAGCGCAACTGCTCGCCGCGCTTCCCGACTTCACCGGCCGCGCCGCCCAGGCCGCCGAGCTTCGGGCGGCGCTGCTGACCGGATCCGGGGCCGCTTTGCCCGTGGCGGCGGTGGCCGGAATGGGCGGCGTCGGCAAGACCACGCTGGCCCTGCACGTCGCGCACTCGATCTCGGATCGTTTCCCCGGTGGCCGGCTCTACGCCGATCTGCGCGGTGCCGACGGCATCCCGGCTGATCCGCAGGCGGTGCTGCGCGGCTTCCTGACCGCTCTCGGTGTCGCGTCGCAGGACGTCCCGGACGAACTCGAAGAACGCTCCGCGCTGTTCCGCACCCTCACCACCGATCGCAGGATCCTGGTCCTGCTGGACAACGCCGCCGACGCCGCACAGGTCGGTCCGCTGCTGCCGGGCTCCTCGACCTGCGCCGCGCTCATCACCTGCCGGGCCCGGCTCGTCGGGCTGCCCGCCGTCCACACCGTCGACCTGGAGGTGATGCCCGCGGCGGAGGCGGGGCAGCTACTGCGGCGCATCGTGGGCGCCGCTCGCGCCGACGCCGAGCCCGAAGCCCTCGCTCAGCTCGCCGACGCCTGCGGCCGTCTGCCCCTGGCCCTGCGGATCGTCGGCACCCGCCTGACCACGCGGGCGGTCTGGAAGCTGGCGGACATGGTGGCCAGGCTCGCCGACGAACGTCGCGCGCTCGCCGTGCTGCGCACCGGTGACCTGTCCGTCCCGGCGTGCTTCGCGATCGGATACCGGCAACTGGGGACCGAGGCGGCGCGGGCGTTCCGGCTGCTAGCCACCTTGGACCTGCCCGAGCTGAGCGCGGAGTTCGCCGCCGCCGGGCTCGGCCTGGCCGAGCAGTCGGCCGAGGACCTGCTGGAGGCGCTGGTCGACGTGGCTCTCCTGGAGACGCCGAGGCATGGCCGCTATCGGTACCACGACCTGGTGCGGGCGTATGCGCGCTCGGTGGCGGCCGACGACCCCGACGGTGCGTCCGCTGCCCTCACCGGCATCCTGGACCACGGGTACGCGACCGGCCGTGCCCAACGTCGGCTCGGTGATCCGGACAGCAAGTTCCTGGACGCCTTCCCCGCGCCGCGCTCCGCCGGCACCGGGTTCGCCGATTTCGGGGAAGCCCGGCGCTGGATGGCCGAGGAAGTACGAGGCCTGACCCTGCTGGCGCGCCAAGCCAGTGCCGGGACCGACGAGCACTTCCGGGCCGCCGTGCTGGTGATGGCCGTCCTTGACCACGGTGAGGAAGCCGGGGACCTGCTTTCGCTGGAAGCGGACGTCGTCGGTGTCCTCAGCCGGGAGGCCGCCGCGCGCGGGGACGACCGGACCGGCCGGATCGCGGGGATGCTCCACGTCCACAACCGGTTCATCGCCCGCGACCTCCCCGAGGCGCTGGAGGCGAGTCTCCCGCTGATCGAGCAGTGCCGGGCGGCCGACGAGGACGTCCTCGTGGCCTGGCTCGCCCACATCGCCGGTACCAGCGCGCATCACCTCGGGCAGCGCGACGTGGCCGAGGCCATGCTCCGGCTGTGCCGGGACACCGGGATCGCGCTGGACGACACCAGCCTGGTCAGCACCGCCACCAAATGGCTGATCTTCGCCACCGCCATGAGCCCCGGCGGTCAGGTGACCGCCGAGACGTTGCGGCTCGCGCAGAGCGCGTTCGACCTGGACGAGCGCGCCGGCAACCGCCTCAACCTCATGGGCGCCTGGCACATGCTCGCCCGCGTCCACGACGCCCTGGGCGAGGAAACCGAGGCCGAACACGCCTACCGGCACACGATCGAGCTGACCGTCGAGCTCGGCCACCGCGAACGCGAAGTCGTGGCGCGGCGCGAGTCGGCGACCCGACTGCACCGCCTGGGACGCCGAGCCGAAGCCGTCGAGCAGACACAGCGGGCCCTGGCTGTCGCCCAAGCCGCGCAGCTGGCGACCGAGGAGTCCCGGCTGCGCGAAATGCTCGAGGAGGCCCTGGCCGATCAGAGCGCCGCCGGCTGATCGGCATCGGTGCGCACGGCGGGCACCGGCGCCGGGATGTTGTGGTTGATCCGGAACACGTTCCCGGGGTCGAAGGCGCGTTTGACGCTGATGAGCCGGGCGAAGTCCTCTGCTTCGTAGGCCGCGCGCACCGCGTCGGGTGCGGTGTCGGCGGTGCCGAGGAAGTTCGGGAGCGTCCCGCCGGTGAGAGCGGGTTTCAGGACGGCCAGTGCGGCGTCCAACCGGGCCCGGACCGCCGGGACCGCCTCGCGGTCCGGCGCCATGCCGAAGGCGATCACCGCGTCGGAAGCGGTGCGGTGGCCGATCGCACCGGGGTGCCTGGGTGCACGCTCCAGCGCGCCCCCGAGGCGCCGGAGCTGCAGGGCGAACGGCGGCTCCAGGGCATCCGGGCCGGCCACGGCCAGCACCTGCTCGACCGCGCTGTCGTCGAGCTCGCCGATCAACCCGCCGGCATCGACGTAGGCGGCGGGCTCGGTCGGGTCCGCGTAGACCTCGCCGATCCGGGCGTAGGGGACTTCGGCGACGGTGTCCACGGCGGGGCCCAGATCGCGCAGCGGCCGAACCGCGGCCGCACCCGCTTCCGGATCGCCACTCCACACCACGACGACGGTGAACAGGTACTGCCCCCGCTTTTCCGGCGGCAGCTTCTCGATGTCGGGGAACCGCACGAAGGACACTGTGGAGTTCATCGTCTCCGGCATCCGGCGCGACCAGTCGCGCCAGACCCGGAACGCCGTCGCCGACAGGGCACCGGGGAAGACCAGGCGTCCGGCATAGACGCTCGCGAGCGGGAACAGGTCGATCTCCATGGCGGTGACCACACCGAAGTTGCTCTTGCCGCCGCGCACCGCCCAGAACAGGTCGGGTCCGGTCTGCGGCGTCACGTGCCGCTCGGCGCCGTCGGCGGTGACCAGATCGAAGGCGCGGACGTGATCGGCGGCGTACCCGAACGTGCGCGCCAGCACCGGCAAGCCGCCTCCGAGGTGGTAGCCGACCGCGCCGACGTCCGGCGCGGTCCCGCACAGCGGGGCGAGGCCGAACGCCGTGGCGGCGGCGATGACGTCCCGCCACCGCGTCCCGCCCTCGAACCAGGCCGTACGCCGTTCGGCGTCGACCAGTACCCGGTTCATCCGCCGCATGTTCAGGAGCACGGCGCCGTCGGCGGGCACCCCGATGCCGTGGCCCGTGCTCTGTACGGCGACCGGCCGGTCGAGCGAAACCGCCCACCGTACGGCCTCGGCGGCCTCGGCGCTGTTCCGCGGTGTGACCACGGCCCTCGGATGGTGGGCGACGCCCAGGTTGTAGCCGGAGATCTCGGCGTCGAACCCGGCGTCGCCGGGGTACAAGATGTGCATGGCGCCAGTGCACACCGGGCCGATTGACGCGTGATCAACCAGATCAACTCCCTGCCGACCAGCCGTCAATCGGCCCCGGAAACCATGGCGCACATGATCCACGGTTCCAACCTCGACGAGTTCCTGTCCGATCTCGACCGCTACGCCGCGATCGGAGTCCTGACGCCCCAGCTCACCGCCGACACCCTGCGCAGATACCTGAAGGGCGGCCTGATCGTCCCGGAGGATCTGTGCGACGGCGAGGCGAGCGGCTACTCGCAGCGGCTGCTCCACGCCTCGCCCTCGCACTCGGTCGTGGTGCTCACCTGGCTGCCCGGACAGCGGACGCCGATCCACGACCACATCGCCTGGTGCGTGTCAGGCGTCGTGGAAGGCGCCGAGGTGGACGAGTCGTTCCGGCTGTGGCGCCCGGCCGGCTCCGGACGCAAGGTCCTGGCCCCGGCCGGCCGCACCACCTGCACACCGGGCCGGGTCCAACTCCTCGTCCCGCCGGATGAGGACATCCACCGCGTGTCGAACGGCGGAACCGGCCGCGCGGTGTCGCTGCACGTCTACGGCGCCGACATCTCGGACAACGGCGGCAGCTCGATCAACCGGGTCTTCGGACAGGCCGTGGTCGCGATACCGCCCGCCGGATCGACGCTCGTGAGTTGGCGGGACACCCCCAGCCGTCGTGAATCAATCCACAGCTGATCCACCGTCTATCGGCCGGCGGTTTCCTGACGGCATGCACATCCTGATCATCAATCGCTGGGACGACGACTTCTCGGACTACGGCGCCTACCTCGACCACGGCGAGCACGAGGTCGGCTACGTGACGGTCCCGGCCCACCTGCCGCGGGTGCCGCTGACCGCCAAGGCGGTCGAGGCGGTGGCCGCGGACGCGGACGAGGAGACGATCCTCGCCGCCGCCCGCCGTTGTCGGGCCAAGCTCGGCGGCCTCGACCGGGTCCTGGCGCTGTCGGAGTTCAACCTGCACGTCGGGGGCCGGGTCCGGGACGAGTTCGGCGTCCCGGGCCCCGGAGCCGAGGACCTGCTGCGGTTCCGCGACAAGCCGCTCATGAAGGAGACGGTCGCCCGCGCGGGTCTGCGCGTGCCGTACCTCGCAGTGGTACGGAACCCAGCCGAAGTGGCGGCCTTCGCGGCCGAGGCGGCCGGTGCCGTCGTGGTCAAGCCGCGGGCCGGCGCCGCGGCCCGCGGGGTCCGGATCATTCCGCACGGCGCCGACGCGAGCCGGTACCTGGACGGCGTGGACTTCGGCGATCTGCACGCCGAGGAGTTCGTCGCCGGCACCATCTGGCACGTCGACGGACTCATATGGCGGGGCGGGCCGTGGTTCGCGTGCGCCTCGCGCTACATCGGCACGCCCCTGGGCTTCTCGCTCGGCGAACCGACCGCGAGCGTGTGCGACCACGGCCCCGACGGTGCCCGGATCCGCGAGTTCGCCCTGCGGTGCCTGGACGCGCTCGGGCTGACGGACGGCGCGTTCCACCTGGAGGTCATCGACGCCCCCGGCGGGCCGGTGTTCCTCGAGGTCGGCGCCCGGGTGGGCGGCGGCCACATCGCTTGGACCGTACGGGACATCCACGGCATCGACTTGGTCGAGGCTTGGATCCGGGTGCAGTCGGGGCAGGAGCCGCCGATTCCGGCGCCGTTCACGGACCGGGTCGGCGGTGCGCTGTTGATACCGGGCCCGGCCGGCCGCCGGGTGCGGCGGGTCCAGAGCCTGCTCGGCCGGGTCGAAGGGCTCTACGAGGAGGTGCTGGCAGCGCCCGGGACGGTCCTGGGCGCCGACGAGGAACTGCTGGCCGGGCTGCGATTCGCCGGCCGTGACCCGGAGCGGGTGCGGGCGGCGATGGCTCACGCGGTCGAGCTGGCGGCGGCCGAATTCGAGGAGGTCGAGGAGGTCGGAGATGTCGGGGACGTCGCCGGTGCGGATTCCGGTATCGGCGCCGCTTTCGCGCCGGTGCCCGGGCCCCGGCGCGCGGCCGACGACGCGGCTCAGGGAACTGACGTGCCTCAAGCCGATGCGGCCGAAGCCGGCGCGGCCGAAGCCGGCGCGGCTCAAGTGAGCGTGCCTCAAGTCAGTGCGCCTCAAGTCAGCGCGGCCGACGCCGAAGCAGTCGAAGCAACTGACATCGAAGCGGGCTCAAGTGTTCACATCTGATCCGGGCCCGCCAACCCGCCACCGCTCACCCCGCACCCTGAGCCCACTGCGTTGCCACCTCCTGCGCACCACCGACACCCTGGCCTCGACCACGGTGGAGACCGCGGTCCCGCTCATCGTCCTGCGCACTACCGGCAGCGCGGCGTGGTCCGGCGCGAGCTTCGCCGCCGAATGGATCCTGCGCCTGGCGGCCATTCCGCAGGCCGGCGTCCTGGTCGACCGGGTCGGCGCCGGCGCGGTCTACCGAGTGGCCGGAGCCCTCCGAGCCGTGTTCGGGGCCTCGGTGGTGGCGGCGCTGACGGTGAGCCCGGCCGCGTGGTGGGTCGCGGTGCTCTTCGGCATCGCCTCGGGCGTGCTGTGTGAGAGCACGTACATCGCCGCCGAACAACTCGGCGCCGGACTCGCCGCCGCCGTACCAGAACGTCCGAGCCGCGTGCAGGCCGTCCAGGTCGTCATCGACGAATCGACGCGCATGGCCGGTCCCCTGCTCGCCTCGCTCCTGCTCCTGGTCGGCACCGCCGCCCCCATCGGCGCGATCGCGGCGCTGTCGGCGGCCGCCGTACTGCTCGCCTGGCCCATCCGCCTCGGCGCCGAGCGCGGACGGCAGAGGAAGCAGGAAACGCACCATCCGCTCCGCGACATGGCCGACGGCGCCCGCACAGTCCGCGACTCGCCGGTACTGCGCCGCGTCACCGTCCTGTACAGCGCCTCGAATCTGCTCTACGCCCTGATGATCGTCGCCACCCCGCCGATCCTGATCCACCGGTTCGGCTGCTCCGAGGCCGCGATCGGGGGCGTGTGGGCGGCCGGATTCTGCCTTTCGGTGGCCGGGGTGGCCCCGGCGCGGGCGGCCCTGGAGCGGTACGGCCCGGCCCGGACCGGTGCGATCGCCTTCACAGTGCTGTGCCTGTCAGGCCTGGCCGCCGGTGTGTCGAACACCCTCCTGGCGCGTCTGCTGTGCACCGTCCTGGTCCTCGGCACGCTCGGCGCGGTCCAGCTCCTGCTGCGCACCGTGCGGAACGCCTCGACGCCGTCGCAGGCCTACGGAACCGTGACCGCGGCCGTGGTCCTGGCCGCCCTGATGCCCAACGCCGCCGCGGGCCTGCTGGTCGCGGCCGTTCCCGGCCACCTCAGTGCCCTGATCGTGATCGCCGCGCTGCTGGCCGCCGCGGCGAACACCGCCGCCCTGCGCGGCCTCACCCGAACCGCCGTCCCGAAGCTGGAGTCCCCGTGACCATACGCGTCGCCATCATCGAACCCGTCTCCTCCGGCACCGTCCTGGTCGAGCGCGCCGCCGACCTCGGCTGGCAGGCCGTGGTCGTCGGCGCCGGCCGGCCGGTCGACGTCGACCCCAACGACGAAGCCGCGCTGGCCGAGGCCCTGTGCGACGAGCACCGGCGCGCGCCCCTGGCCGGCATCCTGGCGGGCTGCGAATACTACGTGCCGGCGGTCGCCCGCATCGCCGCCGCGCTCGGCCTGCCCGGCACCGACCCGGTGACCGTGGACCGCGCCCGTGACAAGGCTCTGATGCGCGCCGCCGTCGCGGCGGCCGGCCTGGCCGGTCCCGGCTACCTCGAGCTCCAGGATGTGCGCGAGCTCGACCTGGGCTGCGCCCGAATCGGCTTCCCGGCGGTCGTCAAACCCGTCGACAGCTGCGGCAGCATGGGCGTGCGCAAGGTGGCCGACCTGGACCAGGCCCGCGCGGCGGTGGCCGCGATCCATGCCGAGACCCGCCTGGACCTCGGAGTCCCGCTCGGCCGGCGGGTCATCATCGAACGCTATATTCAGGGCCCCGAGTTCAGTGCGGACGGCTACGTCCTGGACGGTGAGACCGTCGTGGTCGCGGTGACCCGCAAACTGCTGGGCCCGGAGCCGTACTTCGTCGAGCTCGGCCACCTCACCCCGGCCGACCTGCCGGCCGGGGTCGGCGAGCGGATCGGCGAGTACGCCCGCGCTGTCGTCGCCGCGGTCGGCATCACCGGCGGCCCCTTCCACTGCGAGCTCCGGCTCGCGGGCGAGGAGCCGGTCCTCATGGAGATCGCGGCCCGCCTGCCCGGTGACCGCATCATCGACCTGATCGGCGCCACCGAGGGGGTGGACCTGCCGACCGTCGCCCTGGCGGCGGCCACCGGAGGGGACCCGGCCGAACTCGGCGCTTTCCGGGTCCCGCGGGCCCGAGCCGCCGGTATCCGTTTCCTGACGGCCGACGGTGCCGCCTTCACCGGCCTGGAAGGCTTCGACGACCTCGAAGGCGAGCCGTGGACCGCCGAAGCGGAGGTCTTCCTGCCCAGCGGCGCGCCGGTGCCGGATCCCGGCGACTTCCGCAGCCGGGTGGCCGCGGTCCGCTTCGAGGCCGACTCTCCGGCCCACGCGCTCCAGCGGTGGCACGAGGTCGGTGATCGGGTCCGAGTGCGGTGATGGCCGCCAGTGCGGTGATGGCCAGTGGCCGGGTGAGCAGGACAGCGCCTGACGCGCACGCGAGCGGCCTACTGGCCCGTCGATGCCCGCAGCGCGTCGGCTTCGGCGACCAGGCCGAGGTCGGTGAAGATCTCGAAGGCCTCCCGGCGCGCGGCCTCGGCCCGCTCGCCCCGCCCCAACCGGGGCAGCGACCCGGCCAGCACGCCCAGCGCGTGTGCCCGGAGCCAGCCGTCGTGAAACGCCTCGCCGCCGGCCAGGACGTACTCGGCGATCGCCACGGCCTCCTGGTGCCGGCCGGCGGCGGCCCGCAGCGTCGCGATCCGGAACCGGGCGCCGGCCTCCCGGTTCGGGGTGTTCCCCGCCTGGCACAACCGGATGCACTCGTCGTAGAGCGCCTCGGCCTCGTCGTATTGCCCCAGCCCCTGCAACGCCCAACCGGTCAGGTACAAGCCGACCATCACGTTCTCGGTGTCGGCCAGTTCACCGGACAGCTCGACACACCGCCGTCCGTGCTCGACGGCCGCCTCGAGGTCCCCGCCGCACGACACCAAGGTGTACGCCATCGACGAGTCCACCGCGGCCTGCGCCTGCCGGTTCCCGGTGGCCAAGGCCAGTTCGCGCGCCTCGTCCAGGCAGGCCAGCGCTTCCTCGCGCCGTCGTACCGCGGCCCACATGCAGCCCAACGTGTCCAGCACGTAAGTCAGCAGGATCCGGTCCCCGACCGCCCGGCACAGCTCGACGGTCCGGTTGTCCGGGCCGCCGCCGACGACCGACTCGAGGAACTCCGCCGAACCCAGGCGGTGGTAGTCGAGGATGTAGCGGGCGCGCGCCTCCGACTGCCGGTCGCCGGTGCGGGCGGCAGCGTCGGCGAGCGTTTCGGCCACGGATGTCACCATGTCGCGCTGCCACTGCGGGTCCACGGACAGCAGCACCAGGGCCCGGGCCGCGGCGCTCAGATGCTCGGCGGTGCCGGCGATGGCCTGGCGGAGCACGGCCAGGGTCGCCGGGAGCCGCACGGCCAGGACGGCACGGGTCTCGGCGGCGTCGGCGAACGTCTGGCCCGGCGACCGCGCCGGTTCCAGGCTGTCCGGGAGCATGCTGCCCGGCTGTGCGAGCCGGAACCCGTTGAGCGCCGTGGCCTGGATCATGTCCAGCAGCCTGGCCAGACAGGCGTCGGCCTCCTGCGCGCCGTCGATCGCCAGGGCCAGATCGCGGGCGTAGACGTGCACCAGGTCGTGGTAGCGGTAGCGACCGGGGAGCGGGGACTCCAGCAGCCCCAGGTCCACCAGCGATTCCAGCAGATCCTCGGCCTCGCCGGCGTCCAGCGGGTCCAGGCCGATGATCGACGCCGCGCCCGCCAACCCCATGTCGGGGAAGGACACGGTGGCCAGCAGCCGGAACGCTTGGGCGGCGTCGGGATCCAGCTGGTGGTAGCTCAGGGCGAAGCACCCTTCGATGGACAGGTCGCCGGTCCGCAGCTCCCGGAGCCGCCGCTGTTCGTCGGCCAGCCGCCGGGCGATGTCCTGGACGGTCCAGCTCGGCCGCGCGGCCAGCCGCGCGCCGACGATGCGGACGGCCAACGGCAGGTACCCGCACGCGGCGACCAGCTCGGCCGCCGCCGGGCCGGCGATGCCGGTCCGGTCCGGGCCGACGATCCGGCCCAGCAGCTCGGCGGCCTCCGCGCCGTCCATGACCTCCAGGCTGACGCTCGCGGCGGTCGGCAGGCCGACCAGGTGCGGCCGGCTGGTGACCAGAGCGGCGTTGCCCGGCGCGCCGGGCAGCAGCGGCCGGACCTGCGCGGCGTCGGAGGCGTTGTCGAGCAGGATCAGGACTCTGCGAGAGGTGAGGATCGTGCGGAACAGCGCGGCGCGCTCTTCGAGCGTCGTGGGCACGGTGTTCGGGGCGATACCGAGCGCTGTGAGGAACCGCCCGAGGACGTCGGCCGGGTCGGCGGGCCGGTCGTCCGCGCCGCGCAGGTCGACGTACAGACAGCCGTCCGGGAACCGGTCGGCGACGGCGTGCGCCGCGTGCGTGGCCAGCGTCGACTTCCCGACGCCGCCCATGCCGGACACGGTCACGATCACCGCGGAATCGGACACCGAGGCGTCCGTGAGCGCGTCACGGATCTTCTCGATGGCGACGCGGCGGCCGGAGAAGTCGGGCAGATCGGCCGGGAGCTGTGCCGGAACGGGCATTCGGGGCGCCTGGCTGTGCTCGGCGAGTGCTTGTTCCTGCGCGGCGGTCGGCGGCGGCCCGGCGGCCCGGGCCGCTCCGATGTCCACCGCTCCGGGCCACACGGGGGCCGCCAGCGCCGGGTCGGCGCAGAGGATCTTCCGGTGCATCTCCCGGAGTCCGAGCCCGGGCTCGACGCCGAGTTCCTCGTCCAGAAGCCGTCGGGCGTCCGCGTAGGCGACCAGCGCCTCAGCCTGCCGCCCGGACCGGTAAAGAGCGAGCATCAACGCTTCATACAGCTGCTCCCGCAGCGGATGCTCGGCGATCATCGCCGACGCCTCCGCCACGACGTCGCGGTGACGGCCGAGCTCCAGCTCGCACTCCAGCAGGGCCTGCCTGGCGTTCAGGCTGGCCTCGACCAGCCAGGTTCGCTGCGTCTCCGCGTACGGCCCCGGGACACCGGCGAGCGGGACCCCCCGCCAAAGCGCGAGTCCGCGCCGATACAGTTCGGCTGCCTCGCCGGCGCCACCGGCGCCCTGCACCTCGGCTGCCCGCGTGGTCAGGTCGTTGAAGACGGTCAGGTCGAGCGCATCGGCATCGGCCCTCAGGGCATATCCGGAACCGACGGAGGCCAGCAGCCCCCCGGTCGCCCCCCGGGCCCGCTCGGGTTCCAGCCGCTTGCGCAGCCGGGCGACGTACGTACGGACGATGCCCAAGGCGCCGTCGGCCGGCTCCTCACCCCACACAGCGTGGATGATCTCATCGGCGCTCACGGTCCACGAACCAGCCAGCAACAACCGAACGAAGACCGCGACCTGCTGCGGAGAGCCGAGCGCCACCGGCTCGTCGTCCCCTCGCCAGGCCTCCACCGGCCCGAGGACTCCGAAGCGCAGCCCGTCACCCATGATCAACATCCCCCTCGCCCGCGGTCCATGGTAGCCGGATCGGGGGATCGAGGGATCAAGGAATCGAACGCGGGGTGTGATCAGGACGGCGGTGCGGCAAGTCCGTGGTCTCCGGCGGCTACCCGTGCGAAGTCCGCGAGTTCTGTCACGTCTGGACCCTGACTTGCTCACGGGCGTGGCTCATTTGCGTAAGTAGGCCAGGCACAGCACGAAGACGGCCCGGCCGAGGTAGGCGATCGACTTCACCGGAGACGCGCTCGGGGCGCCGCCGGCTCGGGGCCGCATGACGACGGGGATCTGGCGGACGACGTATCCGGCCTTGATGGCCCTGACGAGAGTGTCGATGGTGTCGGCCAGGTATTCGACCGGATACCACGCCGCGTAATATTCGATGAGTTCGCGATTGCAGCAACGCAGTCCGGAGGTGGTGTCGGTCAGCCGGACCTTGGCCTGGCCGGAGATGACGAGGCTGAACAGCGTCATCGCCCAGCGGCGGGGGCCTCGGGCCCGGTAGTCGCCCTCGCCGGCGAACCTCGCGCCGATGACCATGTCGGCGCCGTCCAGGCCGGCGATCAGTCCCGGGATGCTCTCGGGCAGGTGCTGGCCGTCGGCGTCGAACTGCACGGCGATCTGGTAGCCCTTGTCCCGGGCGTAGATGTAGCCGAGTCTCCTGGCTCCGCCCACGCCGAGGTTGAAAGGGAGTTCCAGGACCGCGACGTCGTGCTCGCGGGCCGTCTTCACCGTGGAGTCGGTCGATCCGTCGTCCACCACGAGGATGTCCACGTCGGGAAGGACATCCTGGATCTCCTGAAGGACGTCGCCGATGGATTCTTCTTCATTCCACGCGGGAATGATGACAAGCACACTTTTCTGTGTCACGGGTGCCCTAGCGATGTGATGGCTTCGACATCCATCAAGATATCCGGGCCGGGGCCGGCCGTGCTCGCGAACGGCCGGATTCCGGCGATGGCGAGGCAGTCGAGGACCGGCGCGGTGTCGTGGGGTGGTGCGGTGTCGCGGTGTGGTGCGGTGTCGCGGTGTGACGGGGTCACGGCGCCGCGGGGTCGCCGGCGCGCAGTTGCCGATGGCAGGACCGCAGCGATCGGACGGTCTCGGCGATGTCGTCGGCAGTGGTCGTCCAGTTGGCCATCGAGAAGCGGAGCGCGACCGTTCCCTTCCAGGAGGTCGTGGCCGCCCAGCCGGAGCCGTCCTGCTGGAAGCGCTTCGCGACGCGCTCGGTGTGCGCGTCGTGGTCGCCGCCCGGGTGCTCGAAGCGGAGCAGGACCTGGTTGAGGTGCACCTGGTTCAGGACGGTCACACCCGGCTCCGACGCCATCGCCTCAGCCAGCTGGCGGCTCCGGGCACACGTGTTCTCCACGAGGTCGGCCACGCCCTGCCGGCCGAGCTGACGCAGCGCCGCCCACAGCGGGAACACCCGTGAGCGGCGCGAGATGTCGATGTTGAGCGCGGACGGGTGCCGCTCGTCGGGGTTCAGCTGGAGATACGAGGCCTCCAGCGGAAAGGCCTGCCGGTGGGCGTCGGGATCGCGGATGAACGCCACGCCGCAGTCGTAGGGCGTGTTCAGCCACTTGTGCGTGTCGGTGGCTATGGAGTCGGCCAGTTCCACGCCGTCGAGCAGGCCGGCCCGCAGCCTCGGCGAGGCCGCGGCCCACAGCCCGAACGCCGCGTCCAGGTGCACCCAGCCGCCGGCCGCGTGGATCTGGTCGCACAGCGGCCGCAGGCGGTCGACGCCGCCGGTGTTGATCTCGCCGATGTGTCCGCACAGCAGCACCGGAACGCCGGGCCGGGCCGCGACCGCCGCGCGGACGTCGGCCACGTCCATTCGGCCGGAGTCGTCCGAGGGCAGCGCGGTGATCTGTCCGCTCAGGCCCAGGACCTGTAGCGAGCGCGTGACGGCCGGGTGTACGGACTCGTTGATCAGGATATTGATCTCGGGTGCTCCGGACAGCCCCCGCGCCGTGACGTCCCAGCCGTGCCGGGCGAGCAGACTGTGCCGCGCGACGGTCAGCGCGAGCAGTTCGGCGTAGGTGGTGGACGGAGTGAACGCCACCGAGGTGTGCTCGTCCAGGCCGAGCAGGTCCACGAGCCAGGCTTCGCAGACCTCCTCGGTGACGGCGGTGGCGGGGGAGCCGTCGTGGACGATGGTGTTCTGGTCCCAGGTGCTCGTCAGCCAGTCGGCCGCCATCGCCGCCGGCAGCGTCCCGCCGGTGACGTAGCCGAAGTACCGTCCGCGTCCGGAGCGCACCAGGCCCGGTGCCGTGGCCCGGACGAGTTCGTCCACCACGTCGCGGGCCGGTGTTCCGCCGGCGGCCAGCCGGCCGCCGAGCAGCGCCCGCAGCTGCGCGTCGGTTCCGACGGGGCCGACCGGCAGGCGGTCTTCGGCGTACTGCTGCCGCAGGTACTCCACCGCGTGTTCGTACGCCCGCCGGAGCACGCTGTCGTAGTCGCTGAGGAGATCATGAGCCGGTGCGGTCAGAGGTTCAGCGGTCATGATCGAACACTCTACTATTTCAGAACCCTGATGCAATGGCCCGAGGCGGTTCGATACCGGGTGCCGCCCGGCGTCGGTGCCGGTCCGCCGCCCGGCGATCCCGCGCCACTGTAACGAATCAGAGCCCTGTCAGCAATAGATCAGAACCCTGCGAAATGAAGGGTTAGGACCGCCCCGCTCCGGGGAGGAGTGCGTGCGGCGAGGCGAGTAAGGACCGCTACCGGCATCGCACTGCGACATCACGGCGAGGACAAGGCGCGCAGAACCGGCGAGGCAGGGCGACGGGAACCCAGACGTCCCGGGCTCATCCGTCGGACCGCGTAGTACTGACCAGGCGTCCGGCGCACCGGCGAAGGTCCAGATATCGGGCACAGGCGCCGGCATGCCCTGGTGTGATCCGGCGGCTGCGCAGCCTGGCCCGGACAGCCGTGTCGCGGCCGCGTTCTCACGGAGGGAATTCTTGATGGATCGATCCAGCCTGACCGAGCAGTACCTCGATCGGCTGCGCCGAGCCAGTGCCACAGCATCGGAACTGATCGGCCGGCAGCCCTCGTTGCCGGCCAGCTACTATCCCGACGGTTTGCTGCCCCGGCCGCTCTTCCTGGGCCGTCAGGAGCTCGACCGGGTGGTGGCCGACCTGGAGAACTTCCGCGCCGCCCTGGTCAGCCTGCCGGACAAGGTGTTCGGCGGGGACCTGGCGGCCTTCGCCCGGGCCGCGGGCATGACCGAGCGTCAGATCGCCGCGGTCCTGCGCGGCCCGCGCGGTGCCCTCTCCCGGATCTGCCGGGTCGACCTGTATCTGAGCGATACCGGATTCAAGGTCCTGGAAGCCAACATGAGCAGCTCGCTCGGCGGCTTCGACAACGTCGAGGTCTGCCGGATGCTGCTGGAGCACCCGGTGCTGGCCGAGTTCGCCGACCAGCACGGCTTGGGCTACACGGACACGATGAGCGAGCTGCTGCACAGCATGTTCGTGGAGACCGGATTCGATCCCGGCGGTGCCGGCCCGGCGCCGGTCGTCGCGGTGGCCGACACGCTGACCAGCTTCACGGGTCGATACGGGCCGTTCAACCGGGAGTTCGCCGAGCACCTGCGGGGACTGGGCATCGACGCCGAGGCCTGTCACGTCGGCCAGTTCGACTACCACGACGACCGGGTCTGGCTCGACGGCCGTGCGGTCGACATCGTCCTGCGGTTCTTCATCGCCGAGGACCTGCTGGAGTCGCCCGACGCGGCCGGCCTGATCGAGCAGGTCCTGGACGCGGCCGCGGCGGACCAGGTCAAACTGTTCTCCGCGTTGGACGTGGAGGTGTTCGCCAGTAAAGCCGCGCTGGCGATGCTCTCCGACGAGGCCAACCGCCATCTGTTCACCGAGCAGGAGCGGGCCAGTCTGGATCGGATCCTGCCCTGGACCCGGATGCTCAGGCCGGGGACCGTGAGCCTGGAGGACGGCTCGCGGGTGGACCTGATCGGTTACGCGCTCACGCATCAGCGGGAGCTCGCGCTCAAGCCGGCTGGATCCTACGGCGGCAAGGGCGTCGTCCTGGGGTGGGAGGAGGCTGTCACCCCTGATATCTGGCGCGACCGGGTGACGGCGGCTGTGGGCGGACCGTTCGTGCTCCAACGCAGGATCCAACCGGTCACCGAACTCTTCCCGGACGAAGACGGCGAGTTGCGGCCGTGGGTCGTGGTGTGGGGGATGTTCTCGGCCGTCAACGGCTTCGCCGGAGTCCAGGTGCGTGGTGTGGCGCTCGACGCCGAGACCGGCGTCGTCTGCGTCGCCAACGGTGCCCGTGCCACGTCGGTCCTGCACGAGGCGGGCGTGTCGTGACCGGTGCCATCCGGGTGGTCAGCTGCTCCAGGAGCGCTGAGGCCGTCGAGACGGTGATCGACAACATCCGACACCGTCGACACGTCCTCGCGCTGGTCTCGAAGACCAACTCGGCACTCGACGCCGAAGCCACGGCCCTGTTGGAATCGGCCCGCGATGCGGACCTGCCGCGGGCCGGGTTCGTATTGCACACCTCCGGATCCACCGGCAGGCCGCGATCGATGTGCGTCTCGACGGATCAGTTGGCGGACTATGCCGCGAGCGTCGGGGACATCTACGGGATCCGCGATTCGGACGTGATCGCGATCAACAACCACGTTGAGGCCGACTACTTTCTGGAAGAGTCCGCGATAGCGGCCCATTACGGACTCTCCTACACGGTGGTCCCCGAAGACCTGTCGCCCGCGGACGAACAGTTCACCGATCTGATCGGTGAGCAGAACGTCAGTGTCTTGATTCTGCCGCTCGGCGCCTGGCGTCTGTGGAACGACGAGCTGGAGTACGCCGACCGGCGCGTGCCCGAGTGTCTCAGGGTTCTCGTGGTCGGGGGCGAGAAGCTCATGGACAGCGACCTCGACGCGCTGCTCCGCAGGACTCATGCCGGACAGCTTCTCGTCAACGCGTACGGCCCGACCGAGACCACCGTGGCCACCCACTTCGACCGGATCTCGCGTACTTCGCGGTCGGCGCAGTACTCGATCGGGCATCCGCGCCCCGGCGTGGCGTGCCGCGTCGTTGCCACACCGCGATCCTCGGAGCTGTTCGGACCGGGCGTCGGCGAACTTCTGATCGGCGGGCCGGTCGTCGTCGACGGGTACCTCTGGGACGAGCCGGCGACCGCGGACAAGTTCGAGGTCGACGCTTCGGGGACGCGGTGGTTCAGGACCGGGGACGCCGTACGTAAGGAGCCTGACGGCTCATACGCGTTCTTCGGAAGGCTGGACCGCGTTTTCAAGGATCGCGGTTGGCTGTTCGACGCGGCGGAGGTCGAAGCGCGGCTGCGCAAGGACCTCGGCAACGACTACCTGGTCGTCGTCGGGCTGACCGACGCCGACCGTCGGCGGTGCCTGGACGTCACGTATGACCGCGGGCATCCGCCGACCGAGCAGCCCACCACGTTCTCGCTCAAACCAGCGCACCACATCGCGCTCCGATGGCTGCCCGCGACCGGTCTGAAAAGGACCCCGGGCGCCAAAGTCATCGTCGGAGCCGACACCGATTCATCAACCAGACGGGAGTGGGCCGAATGAGTGAGGGTTATCGGATGGCAGCGGACGCCTTCCATACCTTGCTGAAGACCGAGATAGACGAGAGCACGGACTTCTTCGCCGCCGGCGGAAACTCTCTGCAGGCGGCACAGATGCTCCGAGGACTGCGCGGGAGCGGTGGGAGCAGGCCGAGGCTGGGGGAGTTCCTGTTGGACCCGACCCCGGCCGGGCTCGCACGCCAGCTGGTCGGGGAGGACTGACATGGCTCAGAACCGTGTGGCCACCCCGGAAGAAGTGCTGATGCTCCGTCAGGCGTCGGAGAACCACAACCTCAACGCGGGAATGATGGGGTGGTACGTAGCGGTCCCCCCGGACGTGGAACTCGACGGCCTCGCAGCCGCGATCTCCACGGCCATCGCCGGATCCGAGGAGTTCTCGGTGCGGTTCGAGGGGGACCCGCGGGATCTCCGCCGGGTGGTCGGGCCGAAGCCGGTGTTGGAGCTGCTCGCGCTGGACGAGCTGTCGGATGCGGAGCTCAGTGCTCTGGCCCGCCACGTCGCCGGTCAGACGCTCGACGCCTTCTCCGGCCCGTCGATCAACGCGGTGCTGATGCGGAACGGCCGGGCCGCGTGGCTGGCCGTGGGGATCAACCACCTGCTCATCGACGGCGACGGCTTCGAGCTGTTCTTGTCGCGGGTAGAGGCCGCCTACAGCGAAGCGCTGCACTCGCAGACGCCGGCGAAGGAACTCCTCTGGGCTACCGAGGCCGATCACGGCCGGTACAACGGTTCTCGCGGTCCGCTGCCCTTCGCGGAGCACTTCCGCGTGGGCGATGACGAGCTGGGCATCGCGGTATCGGACCTCGACCAGATCGCGCGGATCTGCGGCGGCTCCCGGTTCACTGTGACGCTCGCCTTCTGGGCTGACGTGGTGTGCCGGGCGACGAACCGGGGCAGCCTGCGCATGGCGGTGCCGCTGGCGACCATCGACGTCAGCGAGGACGTGCCGGACGTCGGCAACTGGTCGTGGATTCCGACGCTCGAGCTGAAGCAGGCCGGTTCGGTGCGCGAGCGCGTGCAGGCAGCGAAGGGAAGTCTCGCGGAAGCCTTCAGCCGCTACGAGTCAAGCGCTGGCGAACTGGCCCGCGAGATGGACACCACGCTCGGCGACGTCGAGTTCGCCTGGTTCATCGACATGCCCACCCTCAAGCTCGGCGGGTTGGAACTGGCGTCGGAGCAGATCAGTCCCACGTCCTTGAAAGCGCCTCTCATGTCCTGGGCGGAGCTGGACGGCGACATCCTCACCTTCCGTTGCTTCGTCCCGGACCCGGCCGGCCGCGCCGACGCGGTCAGCCGAGCGAGTCTCAGCGCCGCGGCGGCGGGTGCCTGGAAGGACTGGCAGGCTGTGCTCGGACAGGGAGCGGGCCGCGCCGGAGCCGGTGTCTGATCCCCGATGGAATCACCGATGACTGATGCGCAGCGCATGCTTGCCATCTCGACCGTGAGAACTCCCCATCGAGCAGATCTGTCGACGCTGACGATCCTGAGGCTGTCCGAGCCGGTATCGCTCCGGCACGTCACGCAGGCCATCGCGGTGTTCGCCAACGATTCCCTGTACGCGCGGTATCACGTGCGCCGAAGCGAGCGGTCGGAACTGCTCCAGTCGTTCGCCGAGCGGACTGCCAAGACCGTTGCCGACTGGTACATCGCCGACCCGGACGTACCGCTCTCCACCTCGCATCCGACCGTCGATGAGGTCATGAAGTGCCCGTGGGACCTCGATGCCCGGCCGCTCATCCGCTTCGTCCTGCGGGTGCGCGACGGAGCGGTCCTGGAGATCGCGGTGGTCCTGCACCACCTGCTCGGCGACGGCGCGAGCCATCTCAGGATCATGAGAAACGTGGGTTCCTGGCTCGTCGGCGACGGTCGCGATCTCGATGTCGATCGGTATCTGGCCGCGGTCGAGCAGACCCTGGCCGCTGAACGACTGGCCCGGTCCAAGGACCAGGACTACTGGACCGATCGCATCGAGGCGTGGAAACCAGGCCGGGCCGACCCGCTGAAGGAAGCGTTCCCGGAGTCGGATGCGGAGACCGGCGGCGTGAGAGCCCGTGCGCTGCTCCCGCTGGCGCAGGTGTCCGGCGTACCTCGCGCTCCAAGGATCGGCGAGCTGGTCCATGACGTGTACCGCGCCCTGGCGGCGCAGCGGATCAGCGGAATCCTCGTCTGGATCGCGGCGTCCACCCGTTCCCGTGGTGCCGATACCGAACCGGACTTCGGCTACTTCGTCAGCATGCTGCCGATGCTGCCGTCGGATCCCGAGGCCGTCGCGGGCGATCCCCTGTGGGCCGATGACATACGCCGACGTTTCCTGTCGCCGGAGGACATCAGGCAGACGCTGTGGGATGCGGACGCGCAGTGGGGAGAGCTGTATCTGACGTACCGAAAGAGCGTCGCTCAGAACTCGGTGCACCCGATCGGCTCTGGTTCCGCCACGTTCGATCTCCTTCAGCCCTACCACGCGCCGCTCGGGCACGGTTCCATCCGCTACGCGCAGATCGGTGCCGAGCTCGATCTGCAGGTCGACGGCGACGTCGGAAGCAGCATCTTCCCGCAGCTGGTTGCCCGGTTCGAGCAGTGACCCGGCACCGGCACCGGCACCGGCGTCCGGCAGCTCGGTGCGGGCGCCTCGTCGGTGGCTCCACCAAAGTCTCAAGGAGGTGAGTCCGACCATGTCCGAGATCACCACCCCGACCGCGCCGCGGGTCGACGCCGACGGCCAGGGCCTGGTCCGCAGCACCGACTGGAAGGGCGCCTTCGCCATCGGTCTGGCCGGCACGATCCTGGTCACCGGGATCGACCCGGCCGCGGTCCAAGCCCTCGGGGCCGCGGCGATCCCGCTGATCGCCGTGCTCACCGCGACCGGCGTCGTGCTGTGCCTGATGCTCGCCGAACTCGCCGCGATGATGCCGCACCGTACCGGCGGTCTGCCGTCCTACGCCTACGAGACGTACAAACCGCTCGGCCGGCGCACGGCCGCGCACGCCGGCGGCCTGTCCGCCTGGGCCTACTGGCTCGGCTGGTTCCCGGTCGCCCCGATCAACATGATCCTGGCCGCGGCCTACCTGGTCGACATCTTCCATCTGCCCGTCGGGCACCGGTTGCAGGTCTTCGGCTCCATCGGCTCCCCGGTCGGGCTGACCACGCTGATCGTGGCCGTCCTGGGGATCCTGCTGATGTTCGTGCCCTGCTATCTGGGCATCAAGTTCGGCGCCGGTTTCGCCGCCGTGCTGGGCGTGGCCTCGATGGTGCCGCTGACCCTGTTCATCCTGCTCCCGCTGGCCCGGCCCTCGAAGTTCCACCTCGCCGCGGTCGCCGGGTTCCACCTGCCGGCCGGCGTGCACGCGAGCTTCGGGCTGTTCGTCGCCTGGGCCTTCGTGATGACCTGGTCCGTCCTGGCGATGGAGGCCGCGGCGTGCTACATCGGCGAGTGCCGCGAACCGACGCGGGATGCGAAGATCGCGATGTCGGTCGAGGGCGGCTACGGCCTGTTCACCTTCGTGTTCACCGCGGTGGTGATCGTCGGCGTGGTCGGGGTGACGGCGAACGTGGACCCGTTGACCGTCTACACGCAGGTCGTGTCCGAGATCTTCGGCAGCCACGCCGAGGCCGTGCAGTACGTGCTCGGCATCCCGCTGATCATCGCGCTCACGCTGTCCGTGCTCAACGCGATCGCCGGTTCGGCCCGCTCGCTCTACCAAGTCGCGCACGACGGCATGCTTCCGCGGTGGTTCATGAAGGTGAACCGCCACGGCACGCCGGCCCGGGCGATGGCGTTCAACGCGGCCGCCTCGATCGTCGTGCTCTTCTTCGGCTCGCCGGTGCGTATCTACGTGTTCTCCAACATGGGGTATCTGTCCTCGATCGCGGTGGCGCTGTTCGGCTACTTCCTGCACCGGCACTACCGCCCCGAGCTTGCGCGCCCGGTGCGCCTGCCGAGCGGGGCGAAGTGGGTCGCGCTGGCCCTGGCCCTCGCCTTCGCCTTCATCTGGGCCTACGGCGGCTGGCAGAGCCCGAGGCTGGTCGTGGGCGAGGACAACGAGCGGCTGTTCTTCCTGGGCCTGGCGGTCTTGCTGGCCTACCTGCCGCTCTACTGGTGGCGCAGGTATTCGGACGGCAAACGCGCGGGCGCCGAACCCCCAGAACGGAATGGGGTCTGACCATGCAGGGGAGTCCCGTCCTTTCTGTGTTCCGCCGTCGTGCGCCACGCCGCACCGGTCAGGAACCGGTGCCGAGCACAGTGCTGCTGGTCGTCCCGCAGGAATCTGCCGGGCCCTCGCCCGGCGCGCTGGCTCGTACCACCGAGGCGGCCGGCGCCGGCCCGGTCACGGTGATGACCGTGCTGCGTGTTCACGGCAGCGCCCTCGGCGTCCCGCATCCCGGTCTGCTGCCGACCGCCGCCGAGCGCGAGCGCGGCCTGGCCTCTGTCGGCGCCGCGCTCGCGGCGCTGCGGGCCAGAAGAGTCCAGGCCCACGGCGAGATCGTCGTCACCCGCGCCGAAGCCCGCGCCATCTCCCGGACCGCGCGCGCCGTCGGCGCCACGACGGTGGTTCTCGACCTTCCTCGAACGCGTGGTGCCCGGCGGCTGGTGGAGGGCGACCTCGCCGCCCGGGTGCGCCGCCGGTTGCGGGAGGAGGTGCTCGTCGACTCCGGACCGGCCGGACCGTTCCAGTAACGATCTTGAGTGGAGGAACACGAATGGACACCGTGACGGACACACTGATGGACGCGCTCCTGGAGGGGGCGAAGCCCGACCAGATCGCCGAGCTGCCGCTGCCGGACAGCTGTACCGCCGCCTGTCTGCACCGAGAAGACGAGGGGTTGTTCTCCGCGCACGAGGCGGAACCCGACATCACGCGGTCGATCCACATCGAGCAGGTGCCGGTACCGACCCTCGCCCCGGACGAGGTGCTGGTCGCCGTGTTCGCGAGCGCGATCAACTACAACACCGTCTGGTCGGCGATGTTCCGGCCCGCGTCGACCTTCAGCTTTCTGGACCACCAGGCGCGGACGTCGGACTGGGCCGCCCGGCACGCCACCGACCGGCAGGTCATCGGATCGGACGCGGCCGGAGTGATCGTCCGCAAGGGCGATTCGGTGCGGCACTGGGAACTCGGCGACAAGGTCGTGGTCTCGGCCGTCTACACCGACGAACAGCAGCCCGAGGCGCACTGGGACGGCATGCTGGCCTCGAACCAGCTGGCCTGGGGCTTCGAGACCAACTTCGGCGGCCTGGCGCACTACGCCGTGGTGAAGAGCACGGCGTTGTTGCCGAAGGCGCCGCACCTGTCGTGGGAGGAGGCGGCGGCCAACACGCTGTGCGGGATGACGGCGTACCGCATGCTCGTCAGTTCGCGGGGGGCGGCGATGAAGCAGGGCGACATCGTCCTCATCTGGGGCGCCTCCGGCGGGCTGGGCGGCTATGCGGTGCAGCTGGTCAAGAACGGCGGCGGCATCGCGGTCGGCGTCGTGGGGTCCGAGGCCAAACGGGACCTGGCCACGCGGCTCGGATGCGACGCGGTGATCAACCGGCAGGAGTTGGAGGGCGGCTTCGCCGGGGTCGCGGCCTGGCGCGAGCTCGGCCGGCAGATCCGCGGGCACGTCGGCGAGGATCCGCACATCGTCTTCGAGCACACGGGACAGGACACCTTCGGCGCCTCGGTGTACGTCGCCCGCCGTGGCGGAACGATCATCACCTGCGGTTCGAGCACCGGATACGAGCACACCTTCGACAACCGGTTCCTGTGGATGAAGATCAAGCGGATCATCGGCAGCCACGGTGCCAACTATCAGGAAGCCTCCGAGTTCAACCGGCTCGTGGCCATGGGGCACATCGTCCCGACGTTGTCCACCGTCTACCCCCTGGCCGAAGCCGCCGACGCCGCGCGGTCGGTCCAGCTCAACCAGCACACCGGGAAGGTCGGCGTCCTGTGCATGGCCCCCGAGGAGCAGCTCGGGATCGAGGACCGCGCCCTGCGCGACCAGATCGGGGAGGAACGGCTGCGACTGTTCCGCGATTTCTCAGGATCCTGACAGCGGCGCACGCGATTCACCCATCTGGAGAAATGGGGACAGGTATGACACCACTGTTCACCGCCGCGCAGGACGACTTGCGCAGGCGTGTGCGCGCGTTGCTCACCCGCCCGGACAGCCAGGCCGAACTGCGCGAGGTGGCCGGTGGCCCGGGCGCCGAAGGGCCGGAGGGGCACCCCTGGCGGCTGTGGCGGCAGCTCGGTGCCCGGGGCTGGCTCGCGCCGCACTGGCCGGTCCGCTACGGCGGCCTCGGCCTGAGCTGGGTCGACGCGGGCATCGTGACCGAGGAACTGATTCTGCACGGCGTGTCCGACACCCCGATCATCAACGGCGTCTTCAACTTCGGCGAGGCCGTGCGCGTCGCCGGAACGCCCCGTCAGAAGCAGCGGTATCTGCCGCGGATCGCCTCCGGACACATCATGGCCAGTGCGCTGCTGTCAGAGCCCGGCTCGGGTTCGGACTTGGCGTCGTTGGCGTGCGCCGCCACCCCGAGCGCCGACGGCTGGGTGCTGACCGGCACCAAGATCTGGAACGCCAAAGCCCACATCGCCGAGGTGGCGCTGTGCGCGGCGCGTACCTCGGGCGAGAGCGGCTATGCGGGCATCAGCCTGTTCACCGTTCCGCTGCGCGGCCCTGGGGTGACGATCACCGCGCTCGACACCACCAGCGCCGAGACCCTGTACAGAATCGAGTTCGACGGGCTCCGGCTCGACCCGGACCAGCTCGTCGGCACCGCCGGCGAGGCCTGGCCGCCGCTGGTCTCGATCCTCACCCTGGAACGCGCCGGACTCGGCTACCACGCTCGCGCTCGACGGTGGCTCAGTGCTCTGGCAGAACGGCTGCGACGGGCCGACGACGACGTCGCGGCGGAGCTTCGTCCCCGGGTGGCGGCCCTGGCGCGGCGCACCGCCGTCGGGTCCGAACTCGCCTGGCAGGCCGTCCGCGAACTCGACGAAGGAGCGGACGTCGCGCTCGCCTCGGCCACCGCCAAATGGTTCAACACCGAGCTCGGCGCGGACATCGTCGACCTCGCCCAGGAACACGACCTCGGCCTGGCCGGCGACGACGCGGCCAGCCGGGCGCTGGACTACGCCCGGGGCGAGGCGCTGGGCCTCACCCTCGCGGCCGGCACGTCGGAGATGATGCTCTCGATCATCCAGGGGGACCTGCGCGGCGCGCTCGCCGAGCCCGCCGCGGACCCCGATCTCCCGCGGTCGCCGCTGGAATCGGCCGTGCGCGCCGGACAGAGCGGCCAGCCGTCTCCCGACCTGGGCAGTGTCCTGATACGGGCTCTGGCTCCGCAGCGCGCGGCCCGTCAGCACCCTGTGTTAGTCGCGGCGGCTGCCGAGGAACTTCGCAGTCCTGAACATCCGGGACCGCTGGAGGTCACCGAGTCGGACGGCGGCTGGTCGGTCAGCGGCCGTCGGTGGGCGTACGGCGCGGCCGGCGTCGAGGATCACGTCGACTTGCTGGTCCCGATCCGCCAGGCGGGCCGGGACATCGTCGCCCTGGTGGACGGGACGCGAAAGGGCGTCCGGATCACCCCTGCCCGTCCGACGAACCGCGGGGAACGACTCGCGGTACTGCGCGTCGACCTGGATGACGTCACGGTCACCGAGGCTGATATCTGTGGGCCGGGCTCCTACCCCGCCGCACTGGCCGAGGCGCGGCTCGCGGCCGCGGGCTATCTGCTGGGCAGCAGCTGGGCACTGCTTCGCGCCGCCCTGGACCGCGCAGAGGACCGACGGCAGTTCGGCCGCCCGATCTCGGCCAACCAGGCGGTGGGGCATCCGCTCGCCGCGGCGTATACGCGGTTGCGGGGTGCGATTCTGTTTGCCCGGCGGGCTGCCGCCGCGCCGGACAGCACGGCGGCGGCGCAAGCGTTCGTCATGGCAGCCGAAAGCTCGGCGGAGATCGTACGCCTGGCGACGCGGGTCCACGGCGCCTCCGGACTGTTGCGCGAAGGGCCCGCCCAGACTGTCGCGGAGCAGGTGGTCTACCCGGCTGTCGCGCTGGGATCGCTCACCGCCGTGCGCGCCGAGGTGGCCGCCGCCTGCGCCGCGGCGGCGTTCGCATATCCGGCAGAACCGGCGGTCGCGCAAGAGGCGCCGGAGAATGAGTTGACTGACTTCGCAGTTCCGGAGCAGTTCGTCCCGGAGCACCGGCTGGTCGAGGCACAGGTCCAGCGCACCCCGGAGGCGATCGCGCTGGTGTGCGCGGGCGAGACGATGACGTACGCCGCGCTGAACGCCCGGGCCAACCAGGTCGCGCGCCTCCTGGTCGCGCAGGGCGTCGGGCCCGAGATTCCGGTCGGGGTGTGTCTGGAACGCGGCCCGGACCAGATCATCGCGGTGCTGGGTGTGCTCAAGGCGGGCGGCGCCTACGTCCCGCTGGATCCCGCGACTCCGCCGTCCCGGTTGCGCGACATGATCGACGACGCCGATCCGGCCGTGCTGGTCACCCAGGAATGGATGACCGAGTGGCTTCCCGACGATCGGCTGGTGCTGTGTCTGGACACGGACGCGGAACTGCTCACCCAGAACGACACCGACCTTCCCGGCCAGACCCATCCGGACGGCCTGATGTACATCATGTACACGTCCGGTTCGAGCGGCCGGCCCAAGGGCGTGATGGTGACGCACGGCGGTATCGGCCAGCGCATCTCCTGGGACCGGGAGAGCTTCCCGCTCACCGCGGACGACGCCGTCCTGCAGTTCACCTCGCTCGGCTTCGACCCCGCCGTCTGGGAGATCTTCGCCGCGCTCACCAGCGGCGCCCGCCTGGTCCTGATCCCGGCCGGCGCCCACGTCGATCCCCGCAAGGTCGTCGACATCATGCGGGACGAGCGGGTCAGCGCGTTGTTCGGCGTGCCCTCGCAGCTGGAGCTGCTGATCGAGCAGCGGCCCGGCCTGCTGGACTGCCCGTCGCTGCGGTACGTGTTCAGCGGCGGCGACGCGATGACGCCGGCGTTGGTCGCGTCCTTCGCCATCGAGGACGCGCCGGAGCTGTACAACATGTACGGCCCGACCGAGCTCTCGATCGACGCGACCGCGTGGCGCGCCGAGCCGGTCAGCCACACCGTGCCCATCGGGCACCCGTTGCCGTATGTATCAGCGTACGTAGGCCATCCCGGGTGGGAGAAGGTCGCGGACGGCGAGGTCGGCGAGCTGTGGGCCGGCGGTGCGGGACTGGCGCGCGGCTACGTGGCGCGCGCGGCCGAGACCGCTTCGGCGTTCCGGCCGGGTCCGGTCGGCTCGCCGCCGGGCTCCCGGGTCTATCGCACGGGAGACCTGGTGCTGCGCCGGGACGACGGCATCCTGGAGTTCCACGGACGCAACGACCGCCAGGTGAAGGTGCGCGGCTACCGGATCGAACCCGCCGAGGTCGAGGCCGCGCTGCTGGAACTGCCGCGGATCTCGCAGGCGGCGGTCGTCGCCGTGGACGACCGCCTGGTCGCGTTCGTCGTCGCGACGGAGGGCACCGACCCGGCGGGGGTGCGCCGGCGCCTGGCCGAGCGCGTCCCCAAACACCTGGTCCCGGGCCGGATCGTGCCGGTCGAGGCGTTGAGCCGGAACCCTTCGGGCAAGATCGACTATGCGGCGTTGCGGGAGCGCGCGCGGGGGTCGGCTCCGCCGCCGACGGCCGCTGTCTGCGACAGTCCCGACGCGCTGCGCGTCCTGTATGCCAAGGTCCTCGGCCTCGCCGAGGTCGCCGACGACGAGGAGTTCTTCGCGCTGGGAGGCGATTCGCTCAGCGCGGCCCGTCTGGTCATCCAGGCCACCCGCGATCTCGGCCTGCCGCTGACGCTGGAGATGCTGCTCGGCACGCCGACGGTCGCGGACTTGGCTACTGCGCTGTACCAGGGGAAGTGAGCGATGGCAGCCGTCCGATCGCGCCTGCTCTGTTTCCCTCCTGCGGGCGGGTACGCCGCGCCGTACCGCGCCTGGCAAGGGGAGCTGCCCGCGGGCGTCGAGGTGGTCCCGATCGATCTGGAAGAGGGGCTCCCCGACGTCGGTACCCTGCTCGCCGCCTTGTTGCCCAAGGCCATCGAGGCCGCGGACCGGCCGGTCGCGCTGTTCGGGCACAGCTTCGGAGCGCTGATCGGCTACGAGCTGGCACAGGACCTGCGGGACAGAGGCCTGCCCCTGACGCGGCTGTTCGTCTCGGGCTGTCCGGCTCCGCGGCTGGCCCGCGCCCGGCGGCTGCCGGTGCCGGCCGATGCTCCCGACCCGGAGCGGCTGCGCTTCTGGTTCGCGTTCGCCGACGGCTACCAGTACGAACCGCGAAAGCCCCTGGACTGCCCGATCTCGGCACTGGGCGGCCTGCGCGATCCCCTGGTCCAGCCGGCGGAACTGCGGGCTTGGGAGGAGCGGACCACCAGCGGATTCCGGCTGCGGATGCTGCCGGGTTCGCACGATCTGCTGCGCGAGAGCGGCACCTACGTTCTGCGGGCGATCACAGCAGACCTCGACCACGATCCGAACCATGATCCGAACCACGATCCGAACGCGGGTGAGGCATGACAAAGGACACACAGCTCTGGACCGTCGTGGTCAACCTCGAGGAACAGTATTCGATCTGGCCGGACCGCGAGGAGATCCCCGCCGGCTGGCGCGGTGCCGGCGTCGCCGGCACGGAGGCCGAATGCCTCGATCACATCGGCCGGGTCTGGACCGACATGCGGCCGCTGTCGCTCCGTCGCTGGATGGAACGGCGCGCCGCGACTTCCGCTACTGAGAAATGGGGTGACGGCATTTGAGCGAGAAGCTCTGGGGTGGGCGATTCGCATCGGACATCACCGATGACGTGCTGAAGTACACCGAGACGGTCTCGGTCGACCATCGCATGCTCGAATTCG
Source organism: Catenulispora pinistramenti (assembly GCF_018274385.1). Classification (GTDB taxonomy): domain Bacteria; phylum Actinomycetota; class Actinomycetes; order Streptomycetales; family Catenulisporaceae; genus Catenulispora; species Catenulispora pinistramenti. The sequence continues at coordinate 29,030 of NZ_JAAFYZ010000107.1, forward strand.
ACATGTGGCAGAACATCGCGCACGTCCTCATGCTGGGCGCGCAGGGAATCAACGACGACGCGGACACCCGCGTCCTGCTCTCCGGGCTCCTGGCCATGGAGGAGCAGCGTACGGCGGATGGTCTGACACTGGACGTCCGCCACGAGGACGTGCATCTCAACACCGAACAGATGCTCATCTCCCGGGTCGGTGAGGTGGGCGGTCGCATGCACACGGCCCGGTCGCGCAACGACCAGGTGCAGACCGATGCCCGCATGGTCACCAGATCCTGGATCCTGGACGCGGTGCGGGAGCTGGCCGGGTTCGCCGCCGAGCTGTTCGGGTGCCCGGCCGAGGAACTCCAGACGGTGATCCCGGGCTACACCCACAGCCAGGCGGCACAGCCGATCTCGGTGGCGTTCTGGAAGGCCGCGCACGCCAACGCGTTGCTGCGGGACGCCGACCGGCTGGTCGAGGCGTGGAAACGGGTCAACGTCAGTCCCCTGGGCACCTGTGCGCTGGCCGGAACGACCTTCGACCTCGACCGCCGTTACCCCGCCAGGCTGCTCGGCTTCGACGGCGTGCTCCCCAACGCCCTGGACGCGACCTCGACGCGGGACTGGACGGTGGAGGTCGCGGCCGCGGCGGCTTCGGGCGCCGCCAACATCTCCCGCATGCAGGAGGAGATCGTGACGTGGAGCTCCAACGAGTACGCGCTGGTGCAGGTCCACGACTCGTTCGCCACCGGCAGCTCGATCATGCCGCAGAAGAAGAATCCGGTGGTGGCCGAGCTCGCCCGGGGCAAGAGCGGCCGCGTGATCGGCGCGCTGGTCCAGCTGCTGGTCATGGAGAAGTCGGTCGGGCTCGGCTACAGCTGTGATCTGCAGGAGGACAAACCCTTCTACTGGGCCGGAATCGACACCTATCTGGAGACGATCCGCCTGTGCCGCCAACAGAATCTACGGACCGGGTTCGACGGTGTCCGCGGCGAGGCTCTGTGCTGGGACAACTTCTCCACGGCCACCGAGCTGGCCAACGCCCTCGTCTCCCGGTTCAAGGTGCCCTTCCGCGCGGCACACCGCATCAGCGGGGACGTGGTGGCCACTGTCATGGCCCAGGGCCAGACCTTGCGGAACACCGACCTCGTCTCGCGAACGCTCAAGGACGGGCACGACATCGACCTCGGCGGCGACGAGCTGCGTCAGATTCTCGACCCGCGCAACGCGTTGAACGGCTACCGCTCAGAAGGGGCGACCGGCCCGGCGTCCATGCGAGTGCAGCAGGCGGAGGGCCTGAAGGCGACCGCTGAACGTCTCGCGTGGGCCAAGGAGCGCCGCGCCCGGTTGGACCTGGCCAAGACCGAGACCCTGAAGACAGCCGGCGAGATCGTCAGCCGGCTGGCGCCGGCATCGGAAGCGGAGGTGGCGCGATGAGCATTGTGCTGGCTTACTCGGGGGGACTGGACACCTCGGTGGCGCTGCATTGGCTGCGGGAGAGGTACCAGACCGACGTCATCGCGTACTGCGCCGACGTCGGGCAGGTCGAAGACCTCGACACGGTCGCCGAACGGGCCATGGCCTCCGGGGCCAAGGACGTCATCGTCGAGGACGTCCGGGAACGGTTCCTGACGGATTTCGCGATGCCGGCGATGGCGGCCGGCGCCGCGTACGAAGGCAAGTACCTGCTGGCGGCGCCCCTGTCCCGGCCGTTGATCGCCCAGCGGCTGGTCGAAGTGGCGCGCGAACACGGCGCCGACACCGTGGCCCACGGTGCCACCGGCAAGGGCAACGACCAGGTCAGGTTCTACACCTCGGTGCGGGCTCTGGCACCGGAGCTCCGGGTCAGCGCGCCGGTCATCGACTGGGAGCTGACCTCCCGCCGCAGCGAGGTCGCCTACGCCGAGAAGCACGGCATCGACGTCGGCGCCAGCAAGTCGACCCCGTACAGCATCGACACCAATATCTGGGGAACCAGCATCGAGTGCGGCGATCTGGACCGCATCGACCAGGCACCGCCGGCCGACGCCTGGCAGATCACGGCGTCTGCCCAGGAGGCGCCGGACGAGCGGCTGGTTCTCGAGATCGAGTTCGAGCGGGGCGTTCCCGTCGCGATCGACGGTACTCGGATGGACTTGGTCCCCCTGGTGTCGCAGCTGTCCGGACTGGCGGCGGCGCACGGGGTCGGCCGAACCGAGATCCTCGAGAGCCGCATCGTCGGATTCAAGAGCCGGGGCATTTATGAGAGCCCCGCGGCCACGGTCCTGCACGCGGCGCGAAGCGATCTGGAAGCCCTGGTGCTCGACCGGGAGACATTGCACCACAAGAGGTCTTTCTCCGAGCGCTATGCCGAGCTGGTCTATTACGGCTACTGGTTCAGTGATCTGCGACGCGCCCTGGACGCCTATTGCTCGACTCTCGCGGCGAGGATGACCGGATCGGTCGTCGTCGAGCTCTACAAGGGTGGGATGCGCTGCGTCGGCCGCACGTCGGAGGAATTCGGCAGATACGACCTCGGCCTCGCGGACTACGAGGAGGGCGACACTTTCGACCGCACCGCGGGGGCGGGATTCGCATACTGCTGGGCGCTGCCATTGGTTCCGTCAGGACCCATGGCACCCGGCACGGCTGGTTCTCGGGGGAGGGCACGTTGATGGGTGACATACGCCAGGTCCTGTTCTCATCCGACAGCTCGTCGTGGAGCGCTCACGCGTTCAGCTTCCTGGACAAGAGTTTCGACCGCGTCGACTGGTATCCCTGGGACTACGGCACACCGCACAAGCGGTCGTTCGACGACTGGCCGGGGTGCGACCTGCTGCTGTCGTTCAAAGCCGACCTGATCATTTCAGACCGGATGCTGTCCCGGGTCCGCAGGTACGCGGTGAACATCCACCCGTCGATCCCGGACTACCGAGGAATCGGCGGGTACCGCTACGCCATCGATGAAGGCAGGGAGAGCTTCGGGTCGACATGCCACTTCATCACCGGGCGCGTGGACGCGGGACCGATCATCGAAGTCTCCCGCTTTCCGATGTGCGCGGGGGAGACCGAGCAGAGCCTGAGCGACCGCACCGCCGCCGTGGCGCTTGAGCAGCTCTACCGAGTGGTGACGGCCATCAAGGCAGGCCGCGAACTGGTTCCGGACGACCGGGAACACTGGGGCGAGCGGCTGTACACGCGGGCGGCTCTGGACGCGTACCGGCAGGAACGCCTGGCCGGCGTGACGGGGGCGTAGCCGGCGGTCAGGCGTGGCGGGTCGACCTCCGCACCGGCGCTCGACCCGCCACACCGGCGCCCGTCTTCGCTGCCTCGCCGCGAGTCGGCTGCTCACTCCGACCTGGCTTTCGGCGAAACTAGTGCTGTATCAGGCAACGTCTGCCCGGGGGTTTTCGCGACGTGGTTCGTGGCGTGGTTGGCGACGTGGTTCGCGACGTGGTTGGCGGCGTGCGGGTTGGCGGGCGGGATCCGTTGGTGAGTGGGGTTTGCTGGGGCTGGGGTTTGTGGGTCGGGTTGGGGTTGGGCTGTGGGTTTTAAATGCTTTTTACGCCTTCGGTCATAGTTGTGCCGGTTCGGGGTTCGGGTCGGCGGGTGTGTTTGTCGGCTGCCGGTTTCCGCGTTCACAACCCCGCCGCACCTCAGGCCTCTTCAACTCCAGCAAGTCGGAGCAAGGGCAAGAGCCAGATCAAAGACCAGATCAACAGCAAGATCAACATCAAGATCAAGGGCTGTGATGAAGGGCCGGGCCTCCGGCGGGCCTCGGCAACCTCAGGGAAACTAGCGCGGTTCCCTCGGGTGGCTGGGTCAGGGCTCAGCGGCGGCGGTTTGTGGGGTGGTGCGGTCCGTTCCCCTCGGTCGCGTCGTCAGCCCGGGGGGTACAGCACCGGTGTCCGGGGGTAAAGTCCGCGCGCTTGCGGTTGGGTGTGTGAGCTGCGGTTTCGTATGGCGCGAACTTGACCCCCGGCCACCGGCACTGTAGGCGAAGCCCTGCCGACGCGACCGAGGGGAACGAACCGAAAACCAGCCGGAAGAATAGCAATCGCAAGGAACGAAGACGCAGGTTAGCGATGC
>NZ_JAAFYZ010000108.1 GCF_018274385.1 Catenulispora pinistramenti
CGCCCGCACCTCCACCACCGCCACCGTCGGCCTTCCGGACCAGATACGCGAACCCGAAAAGCCCACAGAGCAACGCGCCGATCACCACGAACACCCCGGCATTGCTCTGCGAGCCGGAGGAAGTGGTAGAGGTCTGATCGGCGTCCTGTCCGTCCGAATAGTAGGTCGAGTACGGATACGCCCCGGCCGCGTCAGTGGACGTCGGATCCGACCCGGGGGTGGCCGACCCGGGATCCGGCACGGGAGTCGCGGACGGCAGTGTCGCGCTGCCGAGTGCCGACGACGTCTGCACCACGAGCTGCTGGTCGACGTCGAGATGCCCCTGCTTCAGCGTGAGTGTCGAGCCGTCCTTGGTGTCCGAGTCGCAGCCCCCGCCGGCACCGAGACCGCCGGCCCGACACTGGTCGCCGGAGATCGCGCCCGGCATCGTCACGGTGACCTCGACGTCGGAGATCGGCACGTCCCAGTTGTTCACGACGTGCCACAGCGAAGTGGCCGTGTCCGGCTCGTCGATGTTCGCGAACACGTCGTTGTCGACTGTGAAGTCCACGTCGTAGGTGTGCGGGCCGGTGATCGTCGTGCCGGCCCGGCCTACGGTGATCTTGGACGACTGGTCGTCCGACTCCTCGACCGCGGTGTCCGTGGGAGCCCCGTCCGGGCTCGACACCTTCACGTCGGACACGGCCGCCGCCGGCCCGCCGACGTCGAGCCCGCCGTGGTCGACGTACTGGACGATGCCGTGGCCCGGCGCGGTCCCGAAGTCGAACACGATCTCCTCGTGCACCAACAGGCGGCCGTCGTTCTGTGCCCGCAACGTCGCGTGAAAGGAGGTGATCTTCCACTCCGGCGGCGATTCCGCCCCCGCCGCGGTCGCCACCCCCGTCACACCCGCGGTCGCGACGGCCAACGCCGCGGTCGCTATGACAGCTCGAAACTGCGACATCCCCCGAACCCCCCATGCAATTGTCCGACGATGGTGAACACTCGCTACCCAGCGGTAGCCGAGGTCATGTCATCGTTCGGGTATTGCTCCTAAGGGTGCGGGGGCAGGCGCGAAGGGCTGAGCCGGCCGGCTGCCCGGCCGTTCGTGGCCCAGCCGCTCGGCCCCCCGCCGCCCAGGTCAGCGCCGCCCAGGTCACCGTCGCGTGAAGTAGTCCAGCGTGCTGTCGGCTTTGGTCGGGCACGGGCCGGATTGCGTGATCGCGTGCCGGTCCAGGAACGCCTTGGCCTGTGCGGCGGTCTGGAGCAGGTCCGCCGAGCCGCACCGGGTCGACACTTCCATCAGCCGCGAGCGGTCCGGGTAGATCCATTCCTGGAGCTCCAGCCCGCGGCCGGGCCCGTCCTGGCCGGGCCGGGTGCGGCGCACCTCGACCGGGCCCAGGGCCTGGAGGTCGTCGACGGTGAGCACGCCGTGCAGCCGGCTGTCGATCAGCGCCAGCTGCTGGTCGGAGAACAGCGTCCGCAGCGGGTTCCGGCCGTGGACGGCGCGCTCGACGGCATGCCGGCGCAGTCGGCGCTTGAGGCTGCCGGAGCAGATGAAGCTGTCGGGGGTCACGTCCACCTCGACGGTGAAGTCGTCGCGCCGGCGCAGCGCGGCCGGCACGGCGTCGGGGTCGATCGGCCGCAGTTTGACCACCGAGTCCGGCCGCTGGCCGCCGCGCACGCGGGCCAGCACGCCCTGCCGGCGCAGCGTCAGATCGCCGGTGTCGAGGTAGTACACGGTCCGGACCCGCTTGGCGCCGACCTCCAGCAGCGTGCGCACCGCCGCATGGGACTCCTCGGCCACGGCGAATTTCAGTTCCACCTGCCCGACCTCCTGGACCAGCGCGAACATCCGGTCCAGATCGTCGTTGGCCATCCGCCATGCCCGCGGGGCGGCTTTGCGTCCCGTCTTCTTCGAAGCCTTCAGCGTCGCTCCCACCTCCCCGTCTCCTGATCGCCGTCCGAGGCCGGATGACGCACAAAGGCTCCATTATGCGCGATCTCCGTCCAACATTCGAGTCCTGACGCTCACTGACGCCTCCGGCGAAGCAGGGCATGATGGCGGAATGAGTACATCGATCTTGTGGGAGGAGCCGACGGGCCAAGGCTGGACCCAGGTCGGCGAACTGGCTGTGGCGCTGGTCCTGTCCTCGGCGATCGGACTGGAGCGTGAGATCCGGCAGAAGGCCGCGGGCCTGCGCACTTACACGATCGTGGGGCTCGGGGCGGCCTTGTTCGTGCTGGTGAGCAAATACGGCTTCACGGATGTGCTCAGCCCGGGCCGGGTGGTCGTCGACCCCTCGCGGGTCGCCGCGCAGATCGTCTCCGGCCTGGGCTTCATCGGCGGCGGTGTGATCTTCATGCGCCGGGACACGGTCCGCGGCCTCACCACGGCCGCCGCACTCTGGCTGACGGCCGGCGTCGGCGCGGCGGCCGGTGCGGGACTGGGCCTGCTCGCGCTCCTGACCACGGTCGGCTACTTCGTGGTGGCGTACGCCCTGCGCCCGCTGACCCACTGGATGCCCGCGCTACGCACACCTCCGGTTACCTACCGCATCGAATACCTCGACGGCAGAGGCTTGCTCCGCACAGTTCTCGACGTCTGCACCGGCGCGGGCTTCTTCGTCGCGTCGTTCAGCGGCACCGGCCGCCACGACCACTCCGACAGCCGCGACCTCGAAGCGCCCCAAGGAGCCCAAGCGCCCGAAGCCGGCCGGCTGGACCGGACGGTCGAGGTCGTGCTGACGCTGCACGGACGCGGGAACGTCAACGACCTGACCGAACAGCTGGTCGCCACCTCCGGGATCGTCGCCGTCGCCTACAACCGCGCCGACGACGAGTTCTCCTGACCGCGGGGGCAGCTGAAGCGCGACGTCCCTGATCCGGCGCCGAACACCAGGCAACCGTCCTGCGGCCGCAGATACTCGGCTCCCTCATAGCGGGTGCCGGCTGCCGTCCGGACCGGCAGCCAGATCTCGGCCGAGGTGTTCGGGGCCAGCGTGACCTCCAGCTCGAATCTGCCGTCCCGGTCGGTCCAGTGCGTGGTGACCGGACCGTAGGGCGAAGTGAAGCGGGCGCGGGTCTCGTGCACTTCGCCGCCGGGACGCGGGCGGATGCGCAGGGTGCGGAAACCCGGTGCGGTGGCGGCGATTCCGGCGATGTTCGTGTACATCCATTCGCCGACCGAGCCGTACGCGTAGTGGTTGAAGGAGTTCATCTCCTCGCTCTGGAAGGTCCCGTCCGGCTTGATGGAGTCCCAGCGCTCCCACATCGTGGTGGCGCCGCGCTCGATCGGGTAGCCCCAGCTGGGGAAGGTGCGCTGGTGCAGCAGGCGGTAGGCGACGTCCGTGCGGCCCGCCGCCGTGAGTACCGGCAGCAGCCGCGGGGTGCCCAGGAAGCCGGTGGACAGGTGCCAGTCGCGGGCCTCGATCAGCTGGATGAGGCGGTCGGCGGCCGGGCCGCGGTCGGCTTCGGCGAGCAGGTCCATGGACAGCGCGAGGACGTATGCGGTCTGTGTGTCGCCGTGTATCCGGCCGCCTTCGGTGACGTAGGCGGTGCGGAAGGCGTGGCGCACGTCTTCGAACAGCTCCCGGAACGGATCGGCGTTTTCGCCCAGGACTTCGGCGATCCGCGCGGTCAGATCGGCGCTGTGGGCGAAGTACGCGGTGGCGATGACGTCCTTCGGGGTCTCGTCGTCGATGTTCAGCCAGTCGCCGTAGACCGCGGCGGAGCGGATCAGCTCCCGGCTGGACGCGCGCAGGTGGTCGATCCAGCGCACGATCGAGGACCAGGATTCCGCCAGGATCCGCCGGTCGCCGTAGGCCTGGTACAACGCCCACGGCACCGTGACCCCGGCATCGCCCCAGCCCGCGACCCCGTCGCCGACCGGGGCGCCGCCGACCCGGCCGAGGTGCGGTGCGGTGTCGGGGAAGATGCCCTCAGGGGTCTGACAGTCCCGCAGATCGGTGAGCCATTTGGTCAGGAAGCGCGCGGATTCCATGACGGAGCAGGCTGTCGGGGCGAACACGTTGATGTCGCCGGTCCAGCCCAGCCGCTCGTCCCGGGCCGGGGTGTCGGTGGGGATGGACAGGAAGTTGCCGCGCTGGCCCCAGCCGATGTTGCTGTGCAACTGGTTCAGCATCGGCACGTCGGTGGCGAAGTCCAGGGCGAACGGCGCGTCGGTCTGGAGCACCACGCCGGTCACCGCTGATGCCGGGACGGCGCCGGGGTGGCCGCTGATCTCGACGTAGCGGAAACCGTGGAAGGTGAAGCGCGGCTCGTAGGTTTCGAGGCCGTCGCCCCTCAGCGTGTAGGTGTCGGTGGCCCGCGCCTTGCGCAGGTTCGCGGTGTAGCAGGTGCCGTCGGGGTTCAGCACCTCGGCGTAGCGCAACGTTACCGTGGTCCCGGCCGGCCCTTCGACGCGCAGCCGTATAGAGCCGACCATGTTCTGTCCGAGGTCGAGCACGAAGATGCCCGGCTGCGGCTCGGTGACGGTCTGCGCCGCCAACTCCCGCACCGCCCGGATCGGCGCGTCGACCTGGGCCACGACCTGCGCGCCGGGGCGGGTGCCCGCGGTGTCGAGGACGTCCACCGGCGACCAGTCCGAGTCGTCGAACCCTGATGCGGTGGTCCAGCCGGGCGTCTCCGACCGGGCGTCGTAGCTCTCGCCGTGCAACAGGTCGGCGGCGACGATCGGGCCACGGGCCGCGGTCCAGCTCGCGTCGCTCACATACCGTTCGGTCGTGCCGTCCGCGTACCCGACTTCCAACTGTGCGAGAAGCGCGGGCCGCTTTCCGTAGTTCCGCGTGCCGTACCAAGCGACGGTCCCGGCGTACCAGCCCTCGGCCAGCTGCACGCCGATGGCGTTGGCGCCGCTGCCGATCAGCTCGGTCACATCATGGCTCTGATACTGCACGCGCCGCCGATAGTCGGTCCAGCCCGGGGCCAGCCGGTCGTTGCCGACGCGCTCGCCGTTCAGGTGCACCTCATACAGCCCGAGCGCCGTGATGTAGAGCCGGGCCCGCGTGATCTGCTTGTCCGCGACCGAGAACCCGCGGCGCAGCCGGGCACTGGTGCCGAGCGACTCGGGCGCGGCGATCCACGAAGCAGACCACTGACTCTTCTCCATCAGGCCGGTCTCCCACCACGTCGGCGTGCTCCACTCCGAGGCCCGGCCCTCGTTGTCCCAGGCCCGAACCGACCAGTGGTAGCGAGTACGCGGAGCCAAGGCGGGGCCGTCGTAGGGGACGAGTACGGACTCTGAGGACCCCACTCGCCCGCTGTCCCAGACATCGGCAGACGACAACCGCTCGGCGTCGGTGGCGACCCGAACCTGGTACGCGGTCTGCACCCGCCCCGGCTCCTGCGCCACCAGCGGCCACGTGAAGCGCGGACGCGCCACGTCCAGGCCCAGCGGACACGACGCGTATTCGACCGTGGGACCTGCCACGGCCCACTTGCTGGTGCTGGTCATCACAGGATCCTAGGGGACCGCTTCGGATCCCGGCCCCCCGGCAGACGCTTCGAATCCCCACCCCTGGATATCGCAGTCCGGACGCCGTAAGCTCCTCGCCATGCCGGAGACCGTTACGTACGTCGAGATGGCCAGCCGCGATCAGTTCACGCCGAGCCCGCCGGTGTCGGGATTGACGCTGGACCGGCTCGAACCCGGCTCGCCGCTGATCGCCGAAGTGATGGCCGGGGTCGGTGCTCCGTACGGCTGGAAGAGCGCGCGGCGCGGCCCGGAGGAGTGGGTGACCTGGCTCGCGGAGAACTCCGGGCGGGACTTCTGGCTCCTGGCCCTGCACGGCGAGCCGGCCGGCATCGTGGTCTTCGACCCGCAGCCGGGCGGTGAGGTCGAGATCAAGACCTTCGGGCTGCTGCCGGCGTTCGTGGGCAAGGGTTTCGGCGGCTATGCGTTGACGCTCGGGGTGGACCGGGCGTGGCAGTTGCTGCCGGAGGTGACCAGGGTCTGGTTGCACACGCAGACGTCCGACCATCCCCATGCCCTGTCGAACTATCACGGCCGGGGGTTCCGCACCTTCAAGACCGAACCGGCGTAAATAGGCGTAACAAACGGCGTGGTCAACGGCGTAATAGACGGCGTGCCCGCCGCGGGGGAGCGAACGAAGCCCATCGTGACTGCGGTCTTCGAGAACGGGCACGCCGGGTTCGGGGTCAGCCCGCGGCGTTTCCGCTCGCGGCGCTGAACCGGGCGGCGACGTCGGCCCAGTTGACGATCGACCACAGCTTCTCGACGTAGTCCGGCCGCACGTTCCGGTACTGCAAGTAGTACGCGTGCTCCCAGGCGTCGAAGACCAGCAGCGGCGTCATGCCGGCGGCGACGTTGCCGTGGTGGTCGTAGACCTGGGTGACGATCAGCCGGTCGGCCAGCGGCTCGTGGGCCAGCACGCCCCAGCCCGAGCCCTGCACGCTCGCCGTGGCGGCGGTGAGCTGCTTGCGGAAGGCGTCGAAGGACCCGAAGTCGCGCTCCAGGGCGGTGGCCAGGGCGCCGTCCGGCTTGTCGCCGCCGTCGGGGGACAGGTTCTGCCAGAACAGCGTGTGCAGGACGTGGCCTGAGGTGTTGAACGCGAGGGTCTTCTCCAGCCCGACCAGTCCGCCGAGCTGTCCCTTGTCCCGAGCCTCAGCGAGTTGCTCAAGGGTGTCGTTGGCGCCCTTGACGTACGCGGCGTGGTGTTTGGCGTGGTGCAGCTCCAGGATCTCCCCGGTGATCGCCGGCTCCAGCGCGGAGTAGTCGTAGGGCAGGTCAGGCAACGTGTACAAGGCCACGAATGGCACCTTTCACTCGGCAGTGCTCCAGCGAAGCTGAAGCGGCGCGAACCGTCCTCCCGCGGGATCGCGGCTATCACGTTGTCCGGCCCGCGCCGACTCCAGCTTATTGCGAATATCTCGCAACTGCATATGCTTCGCAACTATGGATCTGATGACGTGTCGCGGCCGGACGAGGGCGCGGGGGAGCGCGGGATGGAACTGATCGCCTACGCCGAGCGGGCTGTCGCGCTGGTCAACACCCATGACCCGGCCGCCGGAAGCGACCGGCTGGCGTCCGAGGACGACGTGCTGGACCTGCTCCCGCCGAGTTGGACCGTGACCCGGACGGCGGCACGCGACGCCCTCGCGGACCTCCTCGCGGCCCGCCCGCGCCTGCGCCACGTGTTCGAACAGGCCGCGGCCGGACACCACCGCCGCGCGGTCCACGCACTGAACACGCTGCTGTCCGACTTCCCGGTGTCGCTGTCGATCAGCGGCCACGAACTCCAGGACTGGCACATGCATCTGGCCGACGACGACGCGGGGCAGGCCCGCACCTACGTCACCGGCGCCGTGTTCGGGCTGGCCTCCACCATCGCCGAGCGCGGGATCGAGCGGTTGGGGATGTGCTGCGCCACGTCCTGCCAGGCCGTGTTCGTGGACACGACCACGAACGCCTCGCGGCGCTACTGCTCCGATCGCTGCGCCACCCGGACGAACGTCGCGGCCTACCGGGCGCGGGTCAAAGCAGCACCCGGCGACGCATTCTGACTCTGCTCGATGCTCAGATCAGGCTCAGGTCATGCTCGGATCAGGCTCACATCAAGCCCAGATCAGGCCCAGGGCGACAACGCCGCCCGGAACTCGGCCGCGGTCTGGAACCCGATGGCCGGCGTCTCCCGCAGCGCCTCGTCGATGACCTCGGCGAGCCCCGGCGGCAGGCTCGGCTCATGCTCCCGGATCGGCGTCGGCGTCATCTGCAGCACCGCCTGCCACGGGTCGCGGGCCCGGGAGAAGTCCCGAGGGAACTCGCCGGTCAGGCAGCGGTAGAGCGTCGCGGCCAGGGCCCAGACGTCGACGGCCGGGGAGGAGTTGCGGAAGTTGATGACCTGCTGGCGCGGCAGGTACCAGGGTTTGCCGGCGGTCGCGCCGGTGCGGGTCAGGCCACTGAGACCGGCCTGGTCGAAGGCCTTGGCCAGGCCGAAGTCGCAGACCTTGGCGGTCAGCGCCGCCCCCTGCCCGGTCAGCAGGATGTTGGACGGGCTCAGGTCGCGGTGCACGATACCGGCGTCGTGCGCGTGCTCCAGCCCTTGCAGCACCTGCACCGCGAGCCGGACCGCCTCGTTCGCCGGCAGCTTGCCGCCCCGGCGCTCCACCAACCGGTCCAGGCTGCCGCCTTCGCAGTATTCGAGGGTGAAGTAGAAAGTGCCGCCGGCGTATCCGGCGTCATGCAGGGCGGCGATGTTCGGGTGTCGCAGGGTGCTGGTGAGCTTCGCCTCGCGCAGGAAGCGGTCGCGGGCGACGGTGTTGGCCGCCGCCTTGGGCAGCATCACCTTCAGCCCCACCACCTGGCCGGTCGCCTCGTGCCGGGCCAGATACACCGCACCCATGCCGCCCCGGCCCAGTTCGCGGACCAGGGTGTAGCCGGCGATCGGGGCGAGCTCGGGGGTGGGCTGGGCACTGCCGGCCAGGCGTAGCAGGAGCCTGAGTACGGCGCCGGGATCGTTCTGGCAGACCGCGCAGACGTACTCGCCGGTCCGCGCGCCGATCTCGCCGGCGACGTCGCGTCCGCAGTTGGAGCACTGGGCCGGGACGTCGGCGAACGGGGTCAGGGTCGCCGGCACGTGGATACCGACCCGGAACACCGTCTCGCCGAGCCGGATCTCGTCCCCGTCCAGCAGATCGCGCTCCGGATAGGACACGGCCGCGGCTTCGTCAGGGCTCTGGTGCTTCTCCCGCTGGCCGATCTTCTCGCCGTTGACGTAGGTGCCGTTGAGGCTGCCGAAGTCGCGGATCCGGGCCTCGGGCGGGTTGATGTCCAGCAGGCAGTGGTGCCGGGAGACGGTCCGGTGGTGCTCGTCGTCGGGCAGCCGGGGCGCGCAGTCGTCGGCGCGGCCGAGTACGCACGTGCTCCGCTCGGCGAACACGTGCCGGCTCTGGCCCCCGAGGCCCTTCACCATCGTCAGCGAGATCGTCGGCACGTCGGTCGGGGTCGGCGTCATCGGGATGCGGGCTCCTTCGGGGTGAAGAGCAGGGCGGCGCCGTCGGCGTCCGGCTCGGCGTAGACCACTGTGCCATCCGGGAACCGCTGGTCGAGCAACGCCCGGGCCAGCGGCTGCACCAGCAGGCGCTCGACGGCGTGTTCCAGCTCGCGGACCCCGGCCCGGGCCCCGCTGCCCTGCTGGACCAGCAGGGCATAGGCGTCCTCGCTGAGGACGACGCTGATCCGCCGATCGGCCAGACGCTCGGTGAGCCGGCCGAGGAGCTTGTCGACGATCGGACGCAGCGCGGCCTCGCCGAGCGGATGGAACACCACGACCTCCCCGACGCGGCCGAGCAGCTCGGGACGCAGCCTCTGGCGCAGCGCGGCGGTGACCCGCTCGGCGGCGGCCTCCCGCGCGTCCGGACGGTCGCGAACGGCCTGCGCCGCGAACCCGAACGCCCGTGCTCCGGCAGCGGGGTAGTCCGCGGAACCGAGGTTGGACGTGAGGATGACGACCGCCTCGGTGAACGGCACCCGCCGCCCCCGCGCATCGGTCAGCCGCCCCTCATCGAGGATCTGCAACAACAGGTCCAGGACCTCCGGATGCGCCTTCTCCACCTCATCGAACAACACGACACTGTGCGGATGGTCCCGAAGCGGACCGCTGAGCTGCCCGTCGCGGTCGTGGCCGAGATAGCCCGGCGGAGCTCCCAACAGGCGCGAGATCGCATGCCGCTCCTGGTATTCGGACATGTCGACGGTGATCAGCCGCCGCTCGTCGGCGAACAGGAAGCCCGCGAGCGCCTTGGCCAGCTCGGTCTTGCCGGTCCCGGTCGGCCCGGCGAACAGGAACGAGCCGATCGGCCGGTGCGGGTCGCCGAGCCCGGCGCGCGCCGTCCGCACCGCCTCGGCGACCGCGTGGACCGCGGCGTCCTGGCCGACCACGCGGGCACGCAGCGCCTCTTCCATCCCGCGCAGCCGCTCGGCCTCCTGCTCCCCGATCCGCTCGATCGGCAGGTGCAGGCGCCGGGCCAGGACGGCGACGACGTCGTCCCGTCCGATCCGCAGCTCCGCGGGCCGCGCATCGTCCGAATCAGGGGTCAGCGATCCGATCCGCACGCCCGCGCAGGCCTGGTCGACCAGATCGATCGCCTTGTCCGGCAGCCGCAGCTCCGGCAGGTGACGGATCGCGAGGTCCACGGCCGCGGCCGGGACGTCCGCGTCGATCCCCACGCCGTGGTGCCCGGCCAGCCGGTCCACCACCCCGGCCACGATCTCGACCGCCTCGCCCCGGGTCGGCTCGTCCACCCAGATCACCTCGAACCTGCGCTCCAACGCGGCGTCGGCCTCGATCCGCTGCCGGTACTCGGCCGGCGTCGTGGCGCCGATGCAGCGCAGCTCCCCGCGGGCCAGGGCCGGCTTCAGGATGTTGGCGGCGTCGCTGGCCCCTGATCCACCGGCGTGCAGCACGGTGTGCAACTCATCGATGAACAGGATCAGCCCGGGGGAGCGGGACTCCCGCAGCACGGCCGCCAACCGCTCCTCGAACTCGCCCCGGTACTTGGTCCCGGCCAGCAGCGTGGCCATCGACAGCTCCACGAGGCGAGCGTCCGCCAACCCGGCCGGCGGCGTCGGCCCGGCCAGATGCGCGGCCAGGCCCTCGACGATCCCCGTCTTGCCGACCCCGGCCGCGCCGACCAGGACGGCGTTGGCCTTCCGCTGCCGCACCAGGACCCGGGCCAATGCGCGCAGCTCCTCGCGCCGTCCGATCAACGGTTCGAGCGCTCCTTCGCGGGCCAGGCGGGTCAGGTCGCGGCCGAAGCGGTCCAGGAAGGGGGTCGGCGAATCAGGGGACTGGCGTGCGTCCCGGGGTTCGCCGGCGTCTTCCGGGAAGAAGGCTCCCGGCTCCAGACCGAACTGATCGGCGGTGTCCGAGTCCTGCAATATCGCGCGGAGCAGCTCGACGGTTCCTATCCGCCCCCGCCCGGCAGCCCGGGTGAACGCCTTACGCGCCGCCGGACTCCGCCTCGGCGTACCGCCCTTCGGCCCGCTGACCGCCAACCGCGCACGGATGCGGCGCCGCACGGCCGTCGGATCGACCCGCGCGGTCGCGAAGCACTCCCGCAACTGCTCGGCCTCGGCCATGACCGCCGCACCGTCCATATCGGCCGCGCCGAAATCGCCCAGCATCGCCTCAAGGTCTGGACGGCACAGAGTTGTCAATCCCATGAGAAGGTGGCCCGGCTCGACGTCGCGGGCCCCACCGGCGCGCGCCTCCAACCTGGCCAAACCCAGGGCGAGCGTCACGCCGTCGCTGTAGTGAGCCACGGATTTCACGATAGCCGCCGACCGGTCCGGCCCTACCGGGACCGGTCCTCCGGCGGCCCGGTTACTGTCGGCGGCATGCTTATCACCTTCGACACCAGCGGCTTCCAGCCTTCCGGCGACGGCACCTGGCAGCATCCCCGAACCGGCGACTACATCAGCGTCTCCGGCGACAACGGGCGGCTGACCGAGCCGGTGTGGCTGGACGACCTGCCCGCGCTGCGGCGCGAACTGGCCCGCGAGTACGCCGAGATGGGCTGCCTCATCGAGGCCGACCGGGTGCGGGTCGGGACCGGGCCGGAGGCCGCCGACGCCGCGTACCAGCTGGCCAAGACGAAGATCCCGAACCGGGAGCACGGGCTCGTGTTCATGGTGCAGTTCATGTTCGCCAAGCAGGACGCCTCGTTCTACGTCACGATGATGGCCGAGGAGCTCGGGGTCACCGGGGTGCGCGAGGCGACGCTCGCCGCCAAGCTGGGCGTCGACGGCTTCTACCTGGACCACCCGTACGACCCGCGGCTGAAGTCGCAGCTGCCGTTTCTGCGCGCCGACGACCCCGCGTTCGACCAGCAGTACCCCGACCACCCGCTGTCCCGGGCCCGGGCCTGGGCGCGCGGCTTCGCGGCGAGTGCGGCGGTCAACCCCTCCTTCGCCGCGCTCCCCGACTTCTATGGCGCCGGTGCCTGAGAGCGACAGCCGGGTCCCGGCGCTGTGGCAGGTCGGGGACGTGGTCGCCGGCCAGTACCGGGTCACCCGGATCCACGAACGCGGCGGCATGGGCCTGGTCTACCGGGTCCGGCACCTGGGCTGGGACACCGACCTGGCGGTCAAGTGCCCGCGTCCGGAGTTGTTCGCCTCGGCCGCCGACCAGGAGCGGTTCGTCGCCGAGGCCGAGACCTGGGTGTCGCTGGGCCTGCATCCGAACATCTGCGGCTGCCACTATGTCAGGGTCCTGGGTGGTATTCCGCGGGTCTTCGCGGAATACGTCGAGGGCGGCAGCCTGCGGGAGTGGATCGATGACGGCCGGCTGTACGCGGGCGGGGGCTCGCCGGGCGGTCCGGGCGGTCCGGGCGCGTCGGGCGGTCCGGACCGGGCCACGGCCCGGATCCTCGACCTGGCGATCCAGACGGCCTGGGGCCTGCACCACGCGCACGAGCGCGGTCTGGTGCACCAGGATGTGAAGCCCGCCAACGTCCTCATCGCGGTCGGCCCGGACGGCGAGGTGACCGCGAAGGTCACCGACTTCGGGCTGGCCAGGGCCCGTGCGTCCGCTACGCCGACCCCCGCCGCCGATGCGGCCACCACGCCGGCAGATGTCAGTGTCCTGGTTCCCAGCGGCGGCCTGACCCGCGCCTACGCCTCGCCCGAGCAGACCGAGGGGCGTCCGTTGGGGCGCCGTACCGACGTGTTCAGCTTCGGGGCCTGCGTGCTGGAGATGTTCACCGGCGGGGTCGTGTGGATGTTCGGCCCGGCCGCCGGGGAGGCGTTGGCCGCGGTCCGCACTGACGGGGTGGGCGACGATCGCTTGCCGGCCCTTCCGCCTGATCTCGCTGATCTGCTGGCACGCTGTCTGGAAGCGGATCCGTCGCAGCGTCCTGCGTCGATGGCCGTCGTCGCCGATGAGCTGACCGGCGTCTATCGGCGGGTGACGGGAACCGAGTACGCGCGACCCGTCCCGCGAGTCGCGGAACTCCGCGCCGACGAACTGAATAACAGGGCACTGTCTCTTTTGGACCTGGGCCGGACCGCCGAGGCCGAGCAGACGTTCGCCGACGCGCACGCCGTCGATCCGCAGCACGTCGCGGCCGTCTACAACCTGGGCCTGCTGCGCTGGCGGCGCGGGGCCCTGACCGACGAGGAACTCCTCGCCGAGATCGAGGCCGTCGCCTCGGACACCGGAAACCCCTGGACCGCGCGGCTTCAGCTGGCCCGCGTCCACCTGGAACACGGCGACCTCGACGCGGCGCGCCGGCTGCTGGACGGCATCGAGCGGGAGCAGACCGGCCGGGACGGGGTCGCCGATGCTCTCGCGGTCCTCACCTCCGGTCGGCTGCCGGACGCCAAGTCCGTCCAGCGCTGGGAGGTGCCGTGGTACTGGACCAAGCCCGGCTGGCACCCGCCGATCCTCACGGCCCGCCTGACCGAAGGCCTCGGCCGGGTCCTGATCGGCAACGTCGACGACTCCGTGCGGCTCTACGACATCCCGAGCGGGCAGTGCCTGCGCACCCTCGACGCACGCGGCCACGACATCGATGTGACCCCGGACGGAGCGTTCGCCGCCACGTGCAGTTCGGACACCGGGATCCGGTTCTGGGATCTGGCCACCGGAGCCTGCCTGCGTACCTTCGCCGAGGACGAACGCGCCGCCTGGTCCGTCCGCCTGAGCGTGGACGCGCGCGTTCTGATCGCGTCGGTTTCCGGCGGCGAGGTCAAGGTATGGGATCCGCGCACCGGAGCGCACCGCTGGACCTTCGGCGGCCATGGCGGCACCACGCCTGTCGAGCTGAGCGCCGACGGCCGCCGCGCGCTCACCAGCGGCCGGGACGACGGCACGACGCGGTTGTGGGACCTGGAGACGGGACGCTGCCTGCTCAGTCTTAAGCGGGGCGACAGGTCCGGGAACGCGATGCGCTTCAGCCGCGACGGCCGGCTCGCCGCCCTGGCCGGCTACAAGGAGCCGACGCTCGCGGTCTGGGATCTGGAGGCCGGTCGCCGTATCAGCGTTCTGAAGGGCCATGCGCGCTTCGGCGGGCAGATTGAGTTCAGCCTCGACAACCGGCACCTGATCTCCTGCGACTCTCGTGACATCAGGGTGTGGGAGGTGGCCGGCGGGCGCTGTCTTCGGACCTTCCGCGAGCACACGGCCAGGGTGTGCGCCGTGCGGTTCGACGCGACGGCCACGCATGCGGTGTCGGTGAGCGAGGACAACAGCGCGCGTAGGTGGGTGCTGCCCGGCGCCTATACCGCGCCGGTGCAGCTGAGTCGGCCCCGCGAGCACTCGGAGTTGGACCGGCTGCGCGGCACCGTCGAACGGCTGGTCGCCTCGGCTGAGGAGGCGATCGCCGACTCGCGCTATCCGGCGGCGTTGGAACTGTTGAGCCAGGCTCGCGCACTACCCGGCTATGAACGGGCACCGGGGGTCACGGCGGCTTGGCGTTCGCTGGGTTCGCGGGCGATGCGCTCGGGCCTGCGTGGCGTGTGGCCGGTGCGGACCATGTCTGGGCACGAATACGCCGGGCACGAATACGCCGTCAACACGGTGGCGATCAGCGGTGACGGTCGCTTGGCGGCGTCCGGGGGCCAGGACAAGACGGTTCGGCTGTGGGATCTGGCATCCGGGCAGTGCCTCCGGGTCATGGAAGACCTCACGGCGCCGGTGTTCTCGGTCGGGCTGAGCGCGGACGGCGAGCGCGTCCTGGCCGTGAGCCGGACCGGCGCGGTGGAACAGTGGTCGGTCCAGACCGGCGCGCGGTTGGGCATGGACGCCTCGGGGAGCGCCGACAGCGTCCCCGGCTTCGGCGGCTGGCAGAAGCAGCCCGACCGGATCCGCGACAACGGCGCCCGGACGGCGCACTTCACCCCCGACGGCCGACTGGTGCTGATCGGCGCGGCCGACGACACGGTCCGGCTGTGGGACATCGCTTCGAGCACCTGCGTGCGCGCGATGAGCGGCCACCGGAACGACCTGCGCACCGTCTTCCTCAGCGCCGACGGCCGCCACGCCGCCTCGGCCGGCGCCGATCTGGCGGTCCGGCTCTGGGACACCGCCACCGGCGAATGCCGCCACGTCCTCACCGGCCACACCGACCCGGTCGCGGCGGTGTGCCTGAGCGCCGACGGCCGCTTCGCCCTGAGCAGCGGCGCCTACGACGACCGCCACATCCGGCTGTGGGACACCAGGACCGGCGCGAACCTGGGCACCACCGACCGCCTCCCCGCCGTCGCCAAGGCCTTGCGCTTCACCACCGACGGCCGCTTCGCCCTCTCCGGCGACGAAGGCGGCGCGCTGCGCATCTGGGACCTGACGACCGGCACCTGCGTCCGCTCCGTCAAAGGCCACGGCAACCCGGTCAACGACCTGGCCCTGACCCCCGACGCCCGCTTCGTGCTGGCCGCCCACGACGACGGCGTCATGCGCCTGTGGGAGACGGACTGGAACCTCGACGCCCGCGAACCTGCGGACTGGGACGAGGGCGTGGCGCCATACCTGGCGGCGTTCACGGCGCGACCGCCGTCGCAGCAGACTGACGCCGCGATCGAGGAGCTGCTCCAGCTGCTGCGGCACGCGGGCCTCGGGTGGGTGCGCGGCGCGGCGGTCCGGGCGCGGGTGGCGCGGCGGGCCCGGTAGGCGTGCCGCTCAAGGATGGTGGGGATGTCGACGTGGTCGGACTGACGAGCAACCTTGGGACGGTGGGGCATGAGTACGGTCGGGGTTCTGCTGTGGGACTTTGACGGGACGTTGGGCGAACGTCCGGGGATGTGGTCGGGTGCGTTGATGCAGGCGCTCGATGAGGTCGCTGACGGCCATGACTTGGAGCGGTCGGACATCGCCGGGCAACTGTCGGCGGGCTTCCCCTGGCATGAGCACCAGATCGGCCACCCCTGCCTGAACACCCCCGACCTGTGGTGGGCGCACCTGGCTGGCATCCTGTCCGCTGCTCTGAAGCGGCGCGGTGTCCAGCCCGACACCGCCGACCTGGCGGCCAGGGCGGTTCGCGAGATCTACCCCGATCCAACGTATTGGCGTCTGTTCGACGACACGC
Organism: Catenulispora pinistramenti; assembly: GCF_018274385.1. GTDB lineage: Bacteria > Actinomycetota > Actinomycetes > Streptomycetales > Catenulisporaceae > Catenulispora > Catenulispora pinistramenti. The sequence goes on from NZ_JAAFYZ010000108.1 coordinate 16,045, forward strand.
TCCCAGTGCTCGGTGCTTTGTCCGGCGACGGGTGGAGCCACGTTCTGGTGTCCAACCATGTCCCGGAGCTGGATGGGCTGCTGGCGGCGTTGGGGCTTCGCGAGCGTTTCTCGACTGTGGTCAACTCGGCTGTCACCGGCTATGAGAAACCACATCCGGAAGCCTTCCGGCTCGCGCTCGAGGCGGCCGGGCACCCACGGCGTGTCTGGATGATCGGCGACAGCTGGACCGCCGACGTGCGGGGGGCGCAGGCCAGCGGTATCCCCGCGATCCATGTTCGGACGGACGGCAGTATCGCCGAGCGGCAGGCCAAGGACCTCTACGGAGCGGCCGTGATCGTCGCCGAACCATGATCTATAGCGCCGAGCGGAGAAAATCAGGTATGGGCCCGCTGTTCAGGGCCGTTGACGGGTTCGCTCACCCGATGCGAAGCCTCCTGCAACCACATCGTCCCGCCGGGTGCCACCACGATCGCGGGCACGCGGCGGGGGACGGTGCCGCAGTCCACGTGGATCGGCTCGGCGATGGACCAGCCGTCGGGGGCCAGGGTGCGGCCGCTGACCGGGGGGGTAGACGTGCAGGGCCACGACGTTGCGGTGGCGGGTGGCCCACAGGCACATGCCGAAGCGTTCGGCGTGCTCGCCGCTGCCGAAGTAGGCGGCGGGGAAGAGGTAGCCGAGGTGGGAGACGGTGTCGGGGCGGGCGCGGAAGGCCAGGCGGACCATGTAGTGGGGTGCCTTGGGGTCCGCCGAGGGGGTCATCGTTGTATCGGCCATACAATAAGAGACGGCCGAAGTGGCGAATCATTACGCGGCTTTGGGCCCCGATTTCTGCGGACCCGTCCATGCCGCTGCTAGGTCAGGGCCCTTACCGCCGCCGCGAGCGGGTCCCGGAAATCGGTCGAGTACGAGCGTCGGGTCCATTGCGCTGTCCGCGTTCGTAGGGGCAGGACCGCGTGCAGATCGCTCAGCATGGCGTCGATGGTGCCGAGCGAGTAGGGGAGGACGACGGTGCCGCTGGCGTGCTTGCCGCGGGTTCGGGCCTTGCGGGCTGCCAGGTCTCTGGAGATCGTCGCTTGTCGGGCCGAGGGCGAGGGCAGGTTCAGGGCGCCGGCCAGGTGCGCCGCGATCCAGACCGCGCCGACTTCGGCGCTCAGGGAGCTGGTGAGGGACGCGTTGTAGCCGGCGAAGGTGAGGTTGGGGACTGAGATCGGCAGGGTATTGCGAAAGAGTTCGAACTCGCCGTCGGCGTTCTGCACGGTGAGCGACGGGCCGAGGAACGGCACACTCTGTTCGAAGCCGGTGGCGGCGACGATCAGGTCGGCGCGGAGTACGGTGCCGTCGTCCAGCACGGCCTCCGGTATGCCGGTGCCGCTATCGGCGCGCGCGCCGCGCAGCTCGGCGATGGAGCAGTCGCGGCGGACCGCGATCTCACCGGCCCGCACCATGTCGAAGAAGCCGTCGGTGGCCAGGCTCGCGGTACCGGCGATGATGTCGTCGAAGCGGCCGGGCGGGACCAGACCCAGGGCGGCTAGCCCCTGCTGCTTGACCGTCGCACGACTCAGAACCCTGAACACCGGCCCGAAGCGGCGGGGGTTGGCGAACAGCCGTTCGCCGAGGCGGGTGATCGCCACGTCCTCGAAGTGCTTGCCCAGCAGGACTTTCGAGCCCTTCCACAACAATCGGCGCGGCACCACGATCACCGACGCCGCGACCGCCGACAGGGCCATCGCGGTGTCGCACGCCGACTTGCCGTAGCCGACCACCACGACGTACTTGTCGCGCGCGTCGTCCAGGGTGAGCTGCTGCGACGGGGCCTTGACCACGCCGCCGGCCTCGGCGTGCCCGGCCCGGCCGGGCCAGTCGGGGACCAGCGGTTGGGAGAAGACGCCGTTGGCGACGACCAGCTGTTCGGCCTGGAAGCGTTCGCCGGAGTCCAGGTGCAGGTCCCAGCCCTCGGGCGTGGGCTCGGCGCGGCTGACGCCGGTGCCCAGGCGCAGGCTCGCGCCGAAGCCGAAGCGGTCCACATAGCCGCGCAGGTAGGAGTGCCACTGCTGGGCGCTCGGGTAGTCGGGCCAGGAGGCGGGTGCGGGGTGGTCCGAGTACTCGTAGGTCATCCGGGTGTTCTGCGTGGTCAGGCCCGGGTAGTGGCGGGTGGGGCTCCACACGCCGCCGAGGTCCGGTTCGGTGTCGAAGGCCGTGACGCCGTGGCCCACGACGGTGAGGACCTTGGTCGCGGCCAGGCCGGCGATACCCGCTCCGATGACGGCGATCTGCATGCGGAGAGTTTCACAGAATGCTGATGGTGTGGCCAGGTGCCAGGTGCCAGGTGCCAGGTGCCAGGTGCCAGGTGCCAGGTGCCAGATGCTAGGAGCTAGGCGTGCTCTCGCTCATTCATCCAGCACCCGCCCGAGCAACTCAAGAAGCTGCCGCCGCTCCCCGTCCTCCAGCGGCGCCAGCAGTTCCGCGTTCACCCGCTCGGCTTCCTTCAAGCAGCGGTTGAGCGCGGCCGAGCCCTGCGGCGTCACCCGGATCACGTTCTTGCGCCGGTCGCGCGGGTCGGGGTCGCGGACCACGTGACCGAGGTGTTCCAGGTGGTTGATCAGCAGCACCATGTCCTTGGCGTCGATCGTCAGGCGTCGCACCAGGTCCGCCTGCGCCAGCGGCGCGTCTTGGACGGCGGCGGCCAGGACCGCCAGGTGGGCGAGGTTCAGGTCCTCCTTGGCGATCGCCTCGGTGAGGCGGGCTCGGCCGCGGGCGGCGACGCGGCCGGTGAGCCAGCTCGGGAGGGCCTGGATGCGGTCGAGGGGGCGTGGCTGGGTGCGGGCCATGGTGGGCAGTCTAGCGTCAGTTCATTGGACATCCCAATGAAGTGTGGCTACAGTGAAAGTCATTGGAAATCCCAATGAGTTGGCGGGGAGGTGCGGCCATGCGCCGTGTCAGGTATGAGGTCAGCGGCGGCCCGGAGGTGCTGTTCCTGGAGCAGGTCCCGGTTCCGGAGCCGGGACCCGGTGAGCTGCTGGTGCGGGCCGAGGCGATCGGGGTCACGCTGCCGATGGTGCGCAAAGTGCGCGAGGGCGATGCGCCGGTGCCGCTCGGTGGTGAGGTGGCCGGGACGGTCGTCGGCGTGGGTGAAGGCGTCGTGGGCGAAGGGGTTCAGGGCGCCGAAGGCTTCGCGCCGGGCGATCGCGTCACCGGCCTGTGCTTCGGCCATGGCTACGCCGACCTGGCGATCGTCCACCAGGCGATGGCCTCTCCCATCCCCGACGACGTGAGCGCGGTCCAGGCCGTGGCGCTGGTCCGCAGCGGGCTGGTCGCGCGCGGCGTCTATGAGGCGGGATCGGTCGGCAAAAGCGATTCGGTGCTGGTGACGGCCGCGGCGAGCGCGATCGGTTCGCTCCTCGTGCAGTACGCCAAAGCGCGCGGCGCCGAGCGCGTCGTCGCAGCCGTCAGCAGCGCGCACAAGGCCGACTTCGCCAGGGAGGCAGGCGCGGACGAAGTCGTGCTCTACGACGCCCAGTCCTGGGGCGAACCGGTGGACGTCGTCCTGGACGGCGTCGGCGGCGATCTCCTCGCCCCCGCGGTCCGCGCCCTGCGCCAGGCCGGTCGCCTGGTCGCCTTCAGTTCCGGCGGCGGCATGATCGACGCCTACGAACTCCTGGCTCGCGGGGCCTCGGCGATCGGCTTCCAGATGGCGGCCATCGCCCGCGGCAAGCCCGAGCTCTACGCCCGCTGGCGCGACGAACTCTGGGCCGACTACCGCTCCGGCACCCTCCGCCCCCGCGTCCACGCGCAGCTCCCGCTCGCCGAAGCGGCCCGCGCGCACCAGATCATCGAGTCCCGCAGCAACCTGGGCAAGGTCGTTCTGGTTCCCTGACGACTGGCCCTGACGACCGACCCCTGACGCGGCGATGCCAGCGATGCCTCGCCGCCGCCGCGCGCCGGACCACCGGCTATCGTGGGTCCGGCCCCAACCATACTGAGCAGTAGCTCAGTCAGCCCCGAGCAGGAGTCTGATGCACCCGTTCCGGCAAGCGGTGGAAGCGCGCGACACGGCCGCGATCGAGGCGATGCTCGCCGACGACGTCGTGTTCACCAGCCCCGTCGCGTTCAAGCCCTACCCCGGCAAGGCGATCACCGCGGCGATCCTGCGCGGCGTCCTGCGGGTCTTCGAGGACTTCCGCTACGTCCGCGAGATCGCCGGCGCGGACGGCCGCGACCACGCCCTGGTCTTCACCGCGACCGTGCACGGCAAGCAGGTCACCGGCTGCGACTTCCTGCACTTCGACGACGACGGCCGGATCGACGACTTCATGGTCATGGTCCGCCCGCTGTCCGGTGCCCAGGCGCTCGCCGAGGCCATGGGTGCCGAGTTCGAGCAGATCAGCCAGGAGGCGATGAACGGCTGAGGCCGCGAGCAGGGTTCGCGACCGGCCGCACGGTCGCGGCCTGCTCGCCACTGGCCGCACCGTCACGGTGCCGGCTGCAGGATCCCCGGATCGCCCTCGGCCCACGTGCCGATCAACACCCGGCCCGCGATGAGCCACCGGCCCTCGACCCGGCGCAGCTCGTCCTCGTAGCGGCCGGCGGCCAGGAACCGCTTGCCGTCCTTGAGGTGCTGCGCCAGGTAGTAACAGGTGTGCCGGGCGGTGTCGCCGTCGAGGGTGACCACGTGGTTGGTCATCACGTGCTGGGTGCCGTCGAGGTGGTCGATGGTCGGCCGGATCCGGCCGGCGATCTGATCCGGCCCGACGTGGCGCTCGCCGCCGGCCAGGTACTCCCACACGGCGTCCGGAGTGAACAAGGACTCGAACATGGGCCAGTCCCGGGTGTCGAGCGCCGTCGCGTAGGCGACGGCGGTGTCGACGATCGCCAGGCGGTCGGCCAGGGCCGGGGCCGGGGCATCGGCGGGTACGGTCATGTCGGCTCCTCGGCGGTAGGCGAGAGGACCACGATATCCAGCGTGGCTCTGCTCGGCATTTCGACGACCTTATGACCTCCGTATGATCACCGCATGAGTTACGCCCTCTTCGATCTCGACGACACTCTCGTGGACGCCAAGGCGGCCCTGCGCGCGTGGGCCGTGGATTTCGCCGCCGAGTACGTCTCAGGGATCGAGGACGCGGCTTCCGACGTGTTCGCCCTGGTGGACGGCGCCGCCAACTGGCCGGGGTTCGTCGCGGACGCCCGTGCGCGCTACGGGATGACGGCGCCGGACGAGGAGTTGATGGCACACGTCGCCGCCGTGTATCCGGGCAAGTTCGTCCTGGAACAGCGGGTGCGACGCGGACTGGCCGAGCTGCGCGCGGCCGGGTGGCGGCTCGGCGTCGTCACCAACGGATCCACCCTCGTGCAGCAGGCCAAGGTGGACAGCGTCGGGCTGCGGCCCCACCTGGACGCGGTCGTCGACTCCGAGGCGGCCGGGCATCGCAAGCCGGATCGGCGGATCTTCGAGATCGCGGCGGACGAACTCGGTGTGGAGCTGGGGCCGGGCGGCTGGATGGTCGGCGATCGGCTGGACAAGGACGTCGCCGGGGGAGCGGCGGTCGGCCTGCGGACCATCTGGATCTCCCAAGGCGACCCGCTGCCGGCGGGAAGCACGCCGCCGACCCACATCGCCGCGTCGATCACCGAAGCGTTCGCGATCGTCCAGGCATCCGGGCCGCCGCGCCAGTCTTGACCGCCGCGCCAGCCGTGAGCGTCGCGCTGGCTCAGTGCGTCTCGCCGGCGGGCATGGCGATGTCTTCCCGCGTTCGCACCGCAGTGGTCAGCAAGGCGCGCAGCCCGTCAGCGACCGTCACGGCCGGAAGATCCGGCAACGCGGGAACGTGGACGAACCCGCCACGCGTCCCCGGCCGCTCGGTCGCGATGCAGTGCATGAGCCCGTAGAACACGTGGTTGCACACGAAAGTCCCGGCCGTATACGACAACGACGCCGGCACCCCGGCAGCACGCACCGCCGCCACACACGCCTTCACCGGCAGCGCCGAGAAGTACGCCGTCGGCCCGTCGGCGACGACCGGGGTGCCGTGCCGCGACACCCCGGCGTTGTCGGGGATGCGCGCCTCGTCGAGGTTGATCGCGACGCGCTCGACCGTGACGTCCAGCCGCCCGCTCGCCTGCCCTACACAGACCACCACGTCCGGATCGGTCTCGCGGATCGCGGCCGCCAGCTGCTCCAGCGCGCGGCCGAAGACGCAGTCGAGCCGCACCACGCTCAACTCCAGGCCGGCCGGCGGTTCCTGCCCGACCAGACGGACCGCCTCCCAAGAGGAGTTGAGTTCGTCGCCACCGAAGGGCTCGAAACCGGTGAGCAGGACACGGGACACGGCGATTCTCCACTGGTGATCTGTGCTGGGGCTTGCTGTTCCTAGATCGCTGTCCCTAGACCCTAGCCGCACCTATGTCCAGGTCCAGCGCCTCCTCCACCACGATCGGATCCGAGTGTCGCCGCAACGCCCCGACCACCGACCGATACCCCTGCGGCCAGTCCAACCGGGCACCGGCGATGCCGGCCAGCCGCGTCGCGATCAGCCCGGCCGCCGACTCCTCACGCGCGGCCAGCGCGTCGACCGCCGCGAGCACCGCGGCCGGGTCCCACGGCTCGCCGATCGCCACCATCGCGACCAGATGCTCGCCGGCCCGCACCGCAGCATCGGGTCGTCCGGCCAGTTCGGCGGCGAGCTCCAACAGTTCCCCGGCTACTTGCTCGACCTCGGCGTCCAGATCCACGGCGCTCGCGGCCAACGTCGCCGCCAGCCGTGCGTAGCCGGGGTGCTCGGCCAACGTCTGCGCGGTGAGGCTGCGGATCGCGCGGCGCTCGACCGGATTCGGCCCGCGCACCTCGGCCGCGGCCTGTGCGATCTGCACCAGTCGACGGCGGGCTGGCCGGTCGCGGCCGTCGACGCGGTTGTGCTGCGCATTGTCTTGGTGGGTGTGCTGCGCGGCGTCGTGCTGGTGGGTGTGCTGCGCGGCGTCGTGTTGGTGGTTGTGCCGCGCGGCGTCGTGTCGGCGGTGCGGTGCGCCGTCTTGGCCGTCCCGGGCGTCGCCGGCGAGCAGAGCCTCCAGCACCGCCCGGTACCGGGACACCGGCATCCCTTCGGCCAGCAGCGCGAACAGCGCCGACGGCGGGGTGGCCCGGTCGCCGAGCCGGTCGAGGTCGGTCATCGCTGTGCAGACCACGGTCGCCACGGCGTCGCTCCACCGGTGCCAGCGCGGCGCGACCGCGAGCGCCTGGCTGGAGACCTTCGGGTCCCGGGCGTCGCAGGCTGCTGCGATGAGGTCGCCGTAGACGTGGCGGTGTCGGTCAGGGAGCTGGTGTGGACGCGTCCGCAGCAGTTGGAGAGCGATTGCCGGGTCCTCGCCGACCGCTTCGCGCAGCAGCGCGGGCACGCGCTCGTCGTCCAGCCGGTCGGTCAGGCGCGAGATCACCGCTGCTTTGACGTCGCGGTGCTGCCCCGGCACGCGCCACACTGCCTGGAGAAGGTCGACCAGGCCGGGGATCTCCAGGCCCGCGGCGATCCGCAGGGCTTCCTTGCGGCTGGTGACCTTCGCGGTCGGCGACAGGGCGACCTCGGTCAGGACCGGGGCGGCGGCCGAGGGCCGGGCGAAGCGGGCGGCGTGGGCCGCGGCGTAGACGGCGACCCGGGCGCGGTCGCCGTCGGCGTGGGCGAGCAGGATCGGCAGCGTGGCCGCCGGGTCGTCGCTGGAGGCGAGCGATTGCAGCGCTGCCTCGGCCAGCGGGATCTCGGAGGAGTCGAGGTAGCGCCGCACTTCACGCTGGCCCTCGCCGGAGATGGTGCCCAGCACGCTGATCGCGCCGGTCCGCACGTGGGTCTTGGCTCCCCGGTCCGCCGCGACTTTCGCGAGCTGCCGGGCGTAGGCGGCCAGCTGGCGCGGGAGCCAGTGGTGCGACGGCCGGAACTGCCCCACCCAGGTGGCGTCGCTCTGGGCGATGAACCTGCCCTTGATCGCCCGCTCGCCGGACACGTACGGGTCCAGCAGGTCGGTGCGGCGCATTGACGGCACGCCGGCGACCCGCCACAGCGCGGCCACGCTCGGATCCCAGGCCGCGAGGCGTCCGACCCGGACATCGCGGCACGCCGGGTCGGCCAGCCACAGGTCGATCGCCGAGCGCGCGGTGGAGCTGGTGCCATGCCAGATCGCGTGCGCGATCGCGTCCTGCAACTCCGGGATGCGCCAGGCCCGGCGGCCGAGGGACTGGGCCAGCGCCAGCACCAGGCGGTGATCGGCGCGCTCGATGCCGCGCTCGATCCACGGCCGCATGGTCCGGTAGACGGCGAGTTCCTGGCCGCGCCGCAGGTTCTGGTCGAGCTGGCCGAGGTGGAAGGCGCTGGTCGCGCCGGCCAGGTGCTCGAAGGCGAGCAGGGACCAGGCGAGGAGGTCACCGGTGCCGGTACCAGAGCTGGAGCTGCCCGCCTCTTCGGCCGCGCCACTGCCGTCCGTGGCCTGATGAGCCAGGATCCGGCACGCCAGCTGCTGCAACGCCGCGCGGGTGCCCCAGCCGCAGTCGCGGGCCTCGAGCGCGTAGGTGACCAGGCTCAGCAGGGTGTCGGACATCGCCGGAACGTCCTGGAACAGCCGGGCCGGAACCGCCGCGAGCGCCGCCAACGCGGCCCGGCGTACCGGATCCTGCTCGTTGCGCAGCCGCCCGAGCTCCTCGGTGACCAGCGCGGTGACGGCCGGCGCATGGTCCTCGGCGGCGGCGCAGGCCACCAGCAGCGGATACGCGTCCGCGCGCTCCTGCGCGTCGGCGCGGCGCACCGCGGCCCGCAGCTCGGCCCGCGCCTCGTCCCACGGCAGCCGGGCGATGTAGACCAGCCGCTGCCCGGGGCGGTCGGTGAACGAGGGCAGCACGAGCATCCGGCGGGCTTCGGCGTGCCGATGCCGGCGGGGCAGCGCGTCCAGAACGGCCGGGGCGAGGATCGCCGTGCCCTTCTCCCGGTCGGCGGTGACGGCGTCGTAGAACTCGGCCCGCGCGCTCGGCGGCAGGCCACCCAACAGATCAGCGAACGCCGCCGCGTCGTGCTGGAGGGTGCGGCCGATCACCACGATCTCCGGCCGTCCCGACCTGGCCAGCCGCCTGCGCGTGGTGCGCGACAGATACCACCAGCGGTTCGCCAGGCCGCCGTCGGCCACGGTGAGCAGGCGCAGCGTGCGGTCTTCGTCGGCGCGCGCCAGCACTCGGATCCGACGTAGGAAGGCGTCCGGAATCCCTTGCGGGAGCGGGAATTCCTCCAGGAGGTCCAGCACCTGGCCGGGGCGCTCCTCGGCGGCGGCCACCAGACCCGCGCCGAAGATCGCCCACCCGCCGGCGCGCGACCCGGCCGGCGTCGCCGCCAGCTCGCGCCGCGCGTACTCCAGCATCAACGCGGGATGCCGGACGCCCAGCCGGCTCCAGCCGGTCAGCTCGTGGGCCAGCTCGGGCAGCAACCGCTCGGCGACCTCGGCGGTACACAGCGGCAGCAGCCGCGCGGTGTCCGCCTCCCCGAGCGAGTCCCGATAGGATTCGGCCAGCCGATCGGCGAGGTCCGACCGCCGCGCCGCCCCGACCATCCGCACCAGGGTCCGCCGCCACTCCAACGACGCGTCGGCGACGGTCGCCAGCACCGCGGCATCAGTCACGGGCCATGCGGCATGAGCCGGGTAGCCCGCGATCCGACCCTCGCCAGCAGGCCAGGGCCGGATCGCCGATGAAGGCAGAATCCCGATCAGGCGTGGATGTGTGAGGCTTCCCAGGCGAGCCCGTCCGGGTCCGTGAACTCCGGCCCGGAGGTACTGATCGCGAAGCGGCGCGCCCCGGTCCCCTCCGGCGCCACGCCCGCGTCCTTCGCCGCGGCGCGGCGGGTGTAGAGCGCCAGCTTGACGGCCGAGGATCCGGTTTCGAACTCGACGTACTTGCTGCCGAAGCTCTTCGCGACGCCCAGCCCCTGCCCGACGTAGAACTGCTTGGTGGCCTTGACGTCCTCGACGCCCAGCAGCACCACGACGGAGTCGATGTCCCGCGTGACCGGCTTGCTGTCCTTCTTCTCGGACGTCGCGATCTTCCAGATCGCCCCGTCCGGGGCCTGGAGCACGCCGCCGTACCCCCAGAAGCTCTTCTTGGCCGGCTTGATGATGGTGGCGCCGCTGTCGAGCGCGGCGTTGAACAGCGCGTCGACGTTGCCCGGCTGGGCCACCACGAGCGAGAGCACGTAGCCGCGGAAGCCGGTGGTCGGGGCCTGCGATGTGCGCACGCGCAGCCGGTCGCCGAGGCCGAACGCGGTCGTGTAGAAGGACTCGGTGGCCGTGGCGTCCGGGGCTTCGAGGATGACGGAGTCGATGGTGGGGGTGGACATTTCGGGTGCTCCTTGGTGGGTTCGCAGTGCTCGCTGTGTCTGCTGTGTCCGTTGCGCTTGTTGGGCCGTCATGAGAATCACTGGTCCTGAATCAGGCCGAGTACGTTGCCGTCGGCATCGGTGAAGGTGGCCACCAGGCGCCCGGCGCCGACCTCGCGGACGGGCTCGCGGACGGTGGCGCCGGCGGCGGTCACCGCGGCCAGCCGGGCCTCGATGTCGGTCACGTGCCAGTACGCCACCGGCGAGGTCATGCCCTGCGGCCCGCCGCCGGGGACCAGCCCGATGTGCTGGCCGGCGACGTCGAACCCGACGTAGTACGGCCCCTCGGTCTGCGGCTCCGTGCCGAGCAGCGCGGTGTAGACCGCCTTGGCCCGCTCCAGGTCGGCGACGGGGTGCAGTACGGTCTTGATGCCCAGCGTGGTGGGGTCGGTCATGCTCGCTCCTAAGGTCGTCCGTCCGGGTGCGGCGGCTGTGCCTCCAGCTTCGTGGCCGGCGGGTTCGGTGCCATCCGTGCTCACCACTGAGCCACCACTGATCCCGGTACGGTTCAATGGGTCCGTGGACACCGCAGCGGAGGTTTCGGCCCGGGAGGCTGAGGTGTTGTCCCTGCTCGGGGAGCACCTGAGCAATGCGGAGATCTCGACGCGGCTGTTCATCTCGGTACGTACGGTCGAGAGCCACGTCTCCTCACTCCTGCGCAAGCTCCAGGCCACGGACCGGCGGGCCTTGGCGCAGCGCGCGGCCGGGATCGCGCGCGCCGCCGCCGAAGCCGAATCGGCCGCTGCCACGGCTGCCACAGCCACAGCCACAGCCACAGCCACGTCTACGGCTACCGCCACGGCCACCGCGGCGCCCACAACCTCGGCCCCAGCCCCAGCCCCAGCGCCAGTACCGACACCGGCCCTGCCGCAGCCGCTGACCCCCTTCGTGGGCCGCACCCGGGAGTGCGCCGAGCTGGCCGACCTGATCCGCGCCCACCGGCAGGTGGTGGCGGTCGGCCCCGGCGGCGTGGGCAAGACCCGGCTGGCGCTCGCCGTCGCCGAGCGCGTCGCCGAGGAGTTCACCGACGGCGTCTGGTTCGTAGACCTGGTCCAGGTGACCGAGCCCGGCCTGGTCGGGGCCACAGTCGCCGGGGCGCTCGGCGTCGGCGAACAGCCCGGCCGCGCTCTGCCGGAGTCGGTGGCCGCGACGCTCGACGACCGGCGCGCGCTGCTGGTCCTGGACAACTGCGAGCAGGTCCGGGACGGCGTGGCGCCGTTCCTGGAACGGCTTCTCGGCGCGTGCCCTCGGCTGACCGTGCTGGCGACCAGCCGCGCCCGGCTGATGGTCCCGTTCGAGCGGGTCTACCAGGTCCCGCCGTTCTCGCTGGCCGGCGGCGGCGAGTCGGACGCGGTCGCGCTGTTCGCCAGCCGCGCGGCGGCGGTCGGCTGGGTGCCGGATCCCGCGCAGCGCGAGCGCGTCGCCGAGGTGTGCGGGCGGCTCGACGGGATGGCGTTGGCGATCGAGTTGGCGGCGGCCCGCCTGCCCACGCTCGGGCTGGACGGCATCACCGCCGCGCTGGCCGATCCGCTGCGGATGCTGGCCGGCGGCTCACGGGCCGACGACCGGCACCGCTCGGTGCGCGCGGCGTTGGACTGGAGCCACGCGCTGCTGGAACCGTCCGATCAGATGCTGCTGCGCCGGGTGTCGCTGTTCGTGGCGCCGTTCGCTGTGACGTCCGCGGCCGAGGTGACCGGCGCCGAGATCGGCGTCGTCGCCGACGGCCTGGCGCGGCTGGCCGAGCAGAGCCTGCTGACGGTGGGTGTGACGGTGACGGTGTCCGGCGGGGGCACCACCTACCGCGCGCCGGAGACGATCCGCCGCTACGGGATGGAACGGCTCACCGCCGCCGACGAGCTGGCCGAGGTACGCCTTCGGCACCTCCGCTGGTGCCTGGCGCGCGCCGCCGAGCTCGCCAAGGGCGGCGGGCCGGATTGGCGGGCCCGGTTCGATGCCGTGGCCGACGATCTGCGTGCTGCTTTGGCGTGGGCGGCCGAGGACGCTGAACAGCGCGCGGACGCCTACCGGCTCGCGCAGGATTTGGCGATCACGACATTCACCCGGCAGCTGATCGGCGAGTCCCAGCGCCGCTATGAGCAGGCGGCCGGTCTCGCTGACGACCCGGCGCAGGCCGCCGCGATGCTGCGTCAGGCTGCGGCTGTGGCCGGGTGTCGGATGCGCGGCGATGACCTGCACCGGTTGCGGCTCGAAGCCGCGGACGCCGCGCGGCGCTCCGGCGACGACGGCGGAGCCGCACGCGATCTCGCGACCGCCGCCAGCGACGCGTACCGGTTCGCCAGCAAGTTCGTCAGGGCTCTGCCGCCGGAGGAAGCGGCGTCGCTCATCGCCGAGGCGCAGCAGTTGGCCGGCGGCGATCCGGCTGCCGCAGCGGCAGTGGCGCTGGCTGAGGCCGGGCGGATGCTGACCGAGTCCTTCGCTGTCGAGCAACGGCAGCAGCAGTCAGGTCCGGATTCGGATTCGCATCCGGATTCCAGTCCGTATTCCAGTTCGTATCCCAGTTCGAGTCAGAGTTCGGATTCGAGTTCGCGTTCTGATGCGAGTGCGATGATCGCGGCGACGATCGCGTGTGCTGAGAAGGCGGTCGACCTTGCCCGGCGTACCGGTGATCCGCTCGCCGAGTCGGCCGCGCTCGACACCCTCGCCGGTGCGCAGAGCTGGGCCGGCGAAGCGTTCGCGGCCACGGCGACCGCGCTGCGACGCCTCGCGCTGCTGGAGTCCGTGCCGCACACCGACACGCCCGCCGCAACGCTTGAACTGATCGAAGCACTCGGCGAGGCCACCGAGGCCACGGTCGGAACCGGAGACCTCGCCGCGGCCAAACGCTGGGCCCGGCAGCTCGCCGACCATCCGCTGCTGGCCGAGGTCGGGCACCGGGCCACGGCCGGTCTGCTGGCCGCCGACGCGCTGGCGGGTGACGTCGCGGAGGTCCTGGCCGTCAGCGACCGGTTCCTTGAGGCGTGGCAGAGGTCTGGCAGCCCCGCGAAGTCGATCCTCGGCCCGGCGGCGGCCGGGGTGGCGATGGTCCACGGCTTGCGTGGGGACCAGGAAGCACGGCATGCGTGGGATGCGGTTCTGCGGCAGCTTGGCAGCTCGCCGTGGGAGACGTATGGCTACGGTGCGGTCTTCGACGCCTTGGTCCTCCTACATCGCGGGCAGGCGCGGGAGGCGCTGGAGCGCGTGACACCGGGGCCTGATGAGGTCTGGCGGTGGGTCACCTGGACGTGGCTGCACTGGTACGTGGCGCTGCGCGCCGAAGCAGCCGTGCTGGCTGGGAGCCCCGATGCTCGCGATCGGCTGGTCGAGGCGCGGGCAGCGGTGGCGGGCAATCCGATTGCCGATGCGTTGGTGGAGCGTGCCGAGGCACTGCTCGACGGCGACCGGGAACGGGTGCTCGCCACCGCGCGTGTGTTCGATGCCGCCGGCTGCCGGTACCAGGCGGCGCGGACCTTGGTGCTGGCGGGCGGGCCGGACGCGGTTCGGGGTGAGGCGTCGATCGCAGAGCTCGGACTCGCTCCGATGGCTACGGCCGCCACTCCCGCCTGAGCAGCCCGTAGACCCACGAGTCGGAGACGTCGCCGTCGACGGTGCAGTCCTCCCGCAGCGTCCCTTCCCGCAGGAAGCCCAGCTTCTCCAACACGCGGGCGGACGCCACGTTGCGCGTGTCGGTCTCAGCCTGGACGCGATTCAGGTCCAGCGTGTCGAAGGCCCACCGCAGGAGAGCGTGCGCGGCCTCGGTCGCGTAGCCGTGGCCCCATGCCGTGTCGCTGTAGCAGTAGCCCAGCGAGGCGCTGCGGTAGTCCGGATTCCACCTGGCCAGGGTGCACCAGCCGATGAACGCCCCGTCGGAGACGCGCTCCACGACCACCCGCGCCCCGGTGCCCTCCTGCGCCATCTGCCGACACGTGGCGATGAACTTCTCGGCGCGCGCGGGTTCGCTCCACGGTGGCGAATCCCAGTAGCGCAGCACGTGGGCGTTGCTGTGCAGGGCGAAGAGGTCGTTCGCGTCCGTGTCTTCGAAGGCGCGCAGTCGAAGGCGCGAGGTCTGCAATGAGGGGGTGGGCAGCGGCATGGTCGATCATTCGAGCAGCTGCTGCCGGTTGGCCGCAATTGGTTTTCTCGGTGACCCGGTGACTCAGCAACTCAGTAGCCCGCCCGCGAATGGTCGCGGTTCCAGAAGTCCTTCCTTGCGGCGCGGAACCACTGGTAGCAACCGGCCAGCCACAGCCACCCGTTCTCGCCTATCAGGGCCCAGCGATCGTGCGCGTTGCTGTGGTCCAGCAGGGCCCAGGCGCCGACGGCCACGGCGAGCGCCGCCGCGAACGCCGTGCGCGGGCCGGGCAGGGCGCAGGCGACCAGGACCAGCGCGCAGACGACCGGCTCCGCGATCACGTGCCAGCCTTGCGCCGATACCGGGCCGTCTGTATTGGCGCGGAACGACAGGATCAGCGGGAAGGCCGCGGCCAGCAGCTTCAGTCGCATCAGGCGCAGTTGTGCGAAGGACGTATCGACGGAGAAGCCGCGGCGCTCGCAGATCGCCTTCAGCATTGCGACGAGGAGCTGGCCGTAGCAGAACAGGAACGCGGCAAGACCGGCGCGCGCCGCGTCGGTCGTCGTCCCGGCGTAGGTGAGGCCGCCGGGCAGGATCGCCCACATGGTCAGGGCGGCGACCCAGGCCGGCGTCGGGATCCACTCCACGCCGCGCCAGTAGGTCAGGGCTATGACGAGCAGCGGTGCGAGCGGAACCAGGATGCTGAACCAGCCCGCTCCGGTCAGCGCCGCGCCGAGCGTCGGGATCGCGGCCGCGGCCGACCAGAGGGCGAGGATGGTCCAGAAGGTGGCGTGGGGCCAGCGTTCGTGGAGCTTGTCCACGAGTTGTTCCAGGCCGTCGAAGAAGACGTCCAGCCACATGCCATGCCCCCCGGCTCTCGCTGTCTGCGAGGGAGGCTACCCCACCGACGCGGTGATCCTGCGTAGTCGCCGGGGCGCGTGGAGAATTGGACGGGAGCGAAGGGACCAGGATCCGATATGACCACCGCCCCACGGGCTGCGAGCCCTGTTGATTTTGAGACTTATGGTGCTTACGGCGCTCCGAAGCCGGCTGTGGCGCCGACTCCGCCGCCGCCGACTCAGCCCCCTGCTTCAGCCGCCAAGCCGACGGGCCGCCCGGGTCCCGCCTTCCCCCACCGCGTCACCGCCGCCGACGCCGAACCCGGCCGCTACCACTTCTACGCGGCCAAGCCGTGCCCCTTCTGCCAGCGGAGCATGATCATCCGCGAGCTCAAGGGCCTCCAGGACGTGATCTCGGTGTCCGTCCTGGACCCGATGCGCGACGGCCGCGGCTGGGCCTTCCGCGAGGGACCGGGGTACGGCCTTGACGAGGTGAACGGCTTCGCACTGCTGCGCGAGGCCTACGAGGCCTCCGACCCCGACTTCGCGGGGCACGCATCCGCGCCGGCGCTGTGGGACCGCAAGGAAAACCGGATCGCCACCAACGACTTCCGCACGCTGGACCTCGACATCGCCACCTCCTTCGACCGCTGGGCCCGCAACGACGTCGACCTCTACCCCGAACCCCTGCGCCCGGAGATCGACGAACTCAACGAGTTCCTGTTCGAACGCGTCCACAACGGCCCCTACCGCTGCGGCTTCGCCCCATCACAGGACGCTTACGAACGCG
This sequence comes from Catenulispora pinistramenti, assembly GCF_018274385.1. GTDB lineage: Bacteria > Actinomycetota > Actinomycetes > Streptomycetales > Catenulisporaceae > Catenulispora > Catenulispora pinistramenti. The sequence goes on from NZ_JAAFYZ010000108.1 coordinate 32,139, forward strand.
AGGTGCGCGCGCTGTTCGAAGCCCTCGATGAGATGGAGCAGCGCCTGGCCACCCGCCGCTACCTCTTCGGCGCCCAGCTGACCGTCTCCGACATCCGCCTGTTCGTCACCCTGGTCCGCTTCGACGCCGTCTACGCCACCCACTTCAAGGCCAACCTCCGCCGCATCACCGACTACCCGAACCTCTGGGCCTACGCCCGCGACCTCTACCAACGCCCCGCGTTCAGCAGCACCACGGACTTCGACCAGATCAAGCAGCACTACTTCCGGACGCACACCTGGATCAACCCTTCGCAGCTGGTGCCGCTGGGGCCGGAGGCGGACTGGTCGGAGTTGGGCGATCGGGCTCATTCGGCGGGGTGAGAGAACCCGACCTCACCCCTTTCGGGCCTGCACCAGAAGCGGCTGGACCCCGGTCCCGACAGCGCCACTCGCATCATGCAGCTCCGCGACCGTGGCCCCGATCCCGTCCCCGGCCAGCGAAGTGCGGGCGTCCAGCAGGATCCACTCGCCGACGGGGTGCCGGTGCAACGTCAGTTGCAGTGCCGTCGGTACGAACAGGAAGCGGTCCAGCGGCAGCTCGTTCGAGATGCCGTTCGCCGAGTCGGCGACCACCGCGAGGCGTTGCAGTGGCGTGGGCACCTCGCCGTCGATCAGCGGGACGCGGACGCGGGTCCAGATCGCGGCCGGGCCCGGGTCGGCGCTGCTGCCGTGGACGGGGCGCCATTCGATGGCGGCGGGATAATGCCAGCTGGCGGGGAAGTCGGGGAACGGGGTGTCGGG